>CAMTOQ010000052.1 GCA_947074205.1 uncultured Bacteroides sp.
TCAACCTTATTTAGGAGTACAATTGTAAACGGTCAACCAACTCCAGGAAATGACACATAGTAGGATGATGACAAAACGAGGTTAATCTACTGCAAAGGGCTTTGCAGTAGTACTGCGGATAGAGACGCAGCAATACTGCAGAGGCGTATGCAGCGATGTAGCAAAGCCTAGACAATTTCTTGCCCTTTCAAGGAAAATATAGAATACAGCAGCGGTGGATAAAAGCAATACTACCGAAGAGGGATATCTATCCTATTTTGCACGATATACAAATGCTCTAAACTGAAATGAATACTATTTAAATTGAACAACAGATGAATTTAATGAATAATTTACGCTCTATTCTTTTGGGGCTATGCATCACTTTTCTCGCTGGTGTGCAAGCTCAGAACCCTATAGTGCAAACGATGTATACTGCCGACCCTGCGCCGATGGTGTACAACGATCGTTTATATCTATATACATCGCATGATGAAGATGATGCCACATGGTTTACGATGAACGACTGGAGACTTTACTCTACTGATGATATGGTGAACTGGGCCGATCACGGGGTGGTTTTATCTTATACTGATCTTGATTGGGTCAGTGGAGACGCTTGGGCTCCTCAGTGTATCGAACGTGATGGAAAGTTTTACTTCTATCTTCCCGTGACTGCTCGTGAAAACGGCAGACCTGCTATTGGTGTGGCCGTGGGAGATAGCCCTTATGGGCCTTTTTATGATCCAATAGGGAAACCTTTGGTGCAGATGCCCGATTGGGGAGATATCGATCCCACTGTGTTTATCGACGATGACGGACAAGCCTATCTATACTGGGGCAATCCAAAACTCTATTACGCTAAGCTGAATGAGGATATGATTTCAATTAAAGGAGATGTGGTAGCCGTACCAATGACTGAGGATTCGTTTGGTAGACGAGAGGGTGATGTAGGTAGACCAACTTTGTATGAAGAGGGTCCTTGGCTCTACAAACGCAACAATCTTTACTACCTTTTTTGGCCGGGTGGTCCACTGCCCGAATTCCTAGGCTACTCCACTAGCTCATCGCCTACAGGTCCTTGGAAATATGGCGGCGTGGTGATGACTCGTGAGGGTGGGGTGTTTACGAATCATCCGGGAGTAGTTGACTTTAAAGGAAAAACTTATTTCTTCTATCATAATGGTGCATTGCCTGGAGGTGGTGGTTTCAATCGTTCGGTGTGTGTGGAAGAGTTGGTGTTTAATGAAGATGGCTCTGTGCCTCAACTGAAAATGACCGGCGGAATAAAGAATGGAATTGCTAAGGTGAATCCTTATGTTAAGAACGAAGCAGAAAAAATGGCTTGGTCGGAGGGCTTTAAATCTTCGCAAAACAAGAAGGTAGGAGTTTTTCTTACGGCTCAAAAAAACGGTGCTTTTACTAAAGTGCGTGATGTGGACTTCAGACAAAACGGTGCTAAGAAACTTACTCTGCGTATAGGGAGCACGCACAATGATCCTGTTGCTATGGAGGTGAGGATCAAGGGAGTGGATGGTCCGTTACTGGCCACTGTCAAAGTCCCGCGTACGGGTGGCAACGATCGCTGGCAATTGGTGGAAGTGGATGTGCCAAAGGTGACGGGTACGCACGATCTTTACTTTGTGGTGAAAGGTGAACCCTCTACAAACTTGATGTATTTTGATTATTGGAAATTCAACGAATAAAACTTAAGAAACGATTAGATGAAAACTATTTTCAAATTTATTTTATTGCTACTGGTGGCTGTTCTCAATGGTGCTTGCTCTATTAAAACTAGTCAAGAACCGGCCGAGGAAATGTATGTGTTTTTATGCCTAGGTCAGTCCAATATGGAGGGCCATGCCCGTGTAGAGCCTATTGACACAGTAGATGTGAGCGAACGCTTGCTTGTGATGCAAGCAGTAGACTGTCCCGAACGCAACTACGAGAGGGGCAAATGGCGCAAGGCTGTTCCACCAATGGTGCGTTGCTATACAGGTCTTTCGCCGGCCGATTATTTTGGTAGGACATTGGTCGATAGCTTGCCCCAAAATGTAAAGGTAGGTATTGTAAATGTTGCAGTGGGTGGCTCGCGCATTGAGCTATTTGATAAGGATAGCTGCCAGGCATATGTGGAGGCTGCTCCCAAGTGGTTGCGCAATTTGACTAAGGATTATGATGACGAACCTTATGCCCGATTGATAGAGATGGCCAAAAATGCACAGCGCGAGGGAGGAATCATCAAAGGCATCCTTTTGCATCAAGGAGAATCCAATATAGGAGAGACAGACTGGCCAGTTAAGGTGAAAAAGGTCTATGACTCTATCCTTGCCGATTTGGATTTGCAACCCAACTCTGTACCTCTATTGGCAGGCGAGGTAGTGGGCGAAGATCAAAATGGTAGTTGCGCTTCGATGAACGAAATTATCAACACACTTCCCCAGTTTATCGATAGGGCCTATGTCATTTCCTCGTATGGCTGCGAGCGTGTAAACGACAATATCCATTTCAGTGCAGCAGGATATCGTCTGTTAGGCAAACGCTATGGCGAACAGATGCTACAATTGCTGAACAATAATTAGATTATTCCAATATCTAAAATCTGGAGCGAGATGAATTATCATCTCGCTTTTTTATTGCCTGTCCGACGCTACATAGATGTACTTTCTCTAGGAATAGGCCTATAGAGCAGCAAAAGCAAGTAATATGTTATATAGAGTTGAATGTGTGTAACAACTAATAGATGTGCGTGATGTGTAAAGGGGTATCTTTGTTCATCTAATTAATACTAACCGCGTAATCTTTGATACAATTATGAAAACATTCTTCAAGCTCCTTTTCCTTTGTTGCTTGCCATCCTTAGCGATAGCGCAGGCCTCTTTAAACGAACAGTTCCCAGTGGGGACCGAGCCTAATATACACAATATTAATGGCGCCCAATGGCCGCGTGTGGGCGACGATGGCCGAACCTATTTTAAAATTTACGCTCCGGATGCTCAAAAGGTGGAGATCCAATTTCGTGGTGAGATGACCAAACAGCCTGATGGTTACTGGACATATACCTCTCCCGATCCTGAGACTGTTGGTATTCATTATTATCAGCTGATTATTGATGGAGTGGCCACAGCCGACCCTAATGGTAAAACCTTTTTCGGAATGGGGAAATGGGTAAGTGCCATCGAGATTCCCGAAAAGGAGGTGGACTACTATAAGCCAACCAATGTGCCTCATGGGGATGTAAGTGAAAGCTGGTACTATTCGGAAATACGCAAAGAGTGGCGACGCTGTTTCGTATATACCCCTGCCGAATATCGTAAAAGTCAAGATAAGAAATATCCTGTGCTCTATCTGCAGCATGGAATGGCCGAAGATGAAACCGGTTGGAGCAAACAGGGACGAATGAACTTTATTATGGACAACCTCATTGCAAAAGGAGACGCAGTGCCTATGATTGTAGTGATGGATAGTGGTAATATAGAGGTTCCCTATAATCCAAGTTCAGGCCAAACTATAAATGAGTACGGAGCCGATTTTACACCAATATTGCTTACCGAGATAATCCCCCATATCGAATCAAATTATAGAACTTACACCGACAGAGAAAACCGTGCTATGGCAGGTTTATCGTGGGGTGGATTCCAGACATTTAATACGACCTTGAACAATCTCGATAAATTCTCTTATATCGGAGGCTTTAGTGGTGCGGGTAGCATCAATCTGAATGAGCTAGACAAATCTTACAATGGTGCTTTTGCTGATATTGATGGTTTTAACAAGCAGGTGAAACTGCTTTTCATCGGCATTGGCACAGAAGAAAATCCGGCACGAGCAAAGAATTTAGCCGATGGGTTGAGAAATGCCGGTGTGGAAAATATAGTCTACTATGAGTCGCCAGGTACAGCCCATGAGTTTTTGACTTGGCGCAGATGTTTAAATGAATATGCACCTTTACTTTTTAAACAATAAAAAACACGACATAAACTATAGGTATAAAATTTTGATGGTATGAATTTCTTTTCTAAACTTATTTCTTTACTCTTTGTGGCCGTCTATTCCTCCCACGTTTTTGCGTGGGAGGGAATGGCGATGCCTCAATTGAAAGTTAGTAATAATCAACTGATCGATACGCACGGCAACGTAGTTAAACTACATGGTTTCGCACAAACTTATAGCCCATGGTTTAATGAACGAGGGCAATATTGGACAAACTACAATGTAAATGGCTGTTTGAGCTACAACAAAGGATTGATTGATGGCATAATGGCTGCTGGCTGGGAGATGAACTTTGTGCGTATGCATATGGATCCCTATTGGTCGAATCGCCCGGGAGCAACTGTTACCGGTGAAAACGATATTTCTGCTTTTGACTTTGATAGATTTAAAGCGGCATTAAATAATGTATTTATCCCTATGGCAGAATATGCTGTGTCTAAGGGAATGTATGTAGTGATGCGTCCTCCCGGAGTTTGCCCCGAAGAGATATCGGTGGGAGATGATTACAATAAATACTTAATACAGGTTTGGACTCATGTGGCGCAACACCCTAAACTTAAGAATCATCCTAATATTATGTTTGAATTGGCTAATGAGCCCGTTCGTATTTTGGGAACAGATGGTACTTATGGAAGTAGGTCGCAAGGACATTTCGATAATCTGAAAATATACTTTCAGTCGGTAGTGGACGCGATGCGGGCAGAAGGTTGCAATAATATTCTCTGGATACCGGGTTTGGCCTATCAATCTACCTATAGTGGCTATGCCGTCAATCCTATAGAGGGTGATAATATCGGCTATGCTGTTCATATTTACCCCGGATGGTTTGGTAGTGGCGAAGGATATGCCAATTTTCAGAAGGGCTGGGATGAGGATGTTCAGCCCATCGCTGATCTAGCTCCTATAATGGTGACCGAAATGGACTGGGCCGATGAAAAATATAATGCTTCATGGGGCAAATCGTTTACCGGTAATGCTGGCGGTGATGGTTTCGGTGCTAACTTTAAAAAGATTACGGATGACGCTGGAAACGTAAGTTGGCTAATCTTTACTAGTCCTGAGTATTTGGCTACGTTTAAGGATGAAGCTCCCTTGCCGGGCGAAGATTATACGTTCTTAACCGATCCGGAAGCTTGCCCTTGGCCTTCCTATCATTGGTATAAGGAGTATGCGAAAGATAATTATCCTCGCCCCGAATTTACTTATCTTTCGCACAGTGATAACGGTGATGGCACCTATACCAATCCGGTGATATTTGCTGATTTCCCCGATCCGGATGTAATACGTGTAGGCGATGTCTACTATATGGTCTCTACCACAATGCATATATTTCCTGGTGCTACAATCCTGAAATCGTTCGACCTAGTAAACTGGGAGTATTGTTGCAACCCATTGGAGCGAATCGAACTGTCTGATGGGTATGATTTGGAGAACGGAGAAGACAGATACAGCCAGGGTCAATGGGCTAGCGCTTTACAGTACAAGAACGGTAAGTTCTATCTATTGTTTACTACTTTAACGGAAGGCAGTTATCTTCTAACTACCTCAGACATAAACGGTCAGTGGGACAAGAAAAAGCTGAATGATGCTTTCTATGATCCAGGTTTGTTATTCGACCCTAACGGCAAGAACTACATTGTATATGGAATTAATCAGATACGCATTGCCGAGGTCGATGATGAATTTGTAAAGATCCCGAATGCAGATAGACAAGTTGTTGAGTACTCTTATCGGGAAGGGTTAGAAGGCAGCCATTTATATAAAATAGGCGATTACTACTATATTTATGCCACGTATGGCGGATGGCCGGCATTTCAAACTGTATTTCGCTCAAAAGATATCTATGGCCCTTATGAAGAAAAGAAGCTGATTGATGATGACAATATTCATCAAGGTGCTTTAGTGCAAACCCAAACAGGAGAGTGGTGGACTATGCTTTTTTATGATAAAGGCCCTTATGGACGCTTTCCTAATCTTCAGCCGGTGACATGGAATGATAATTGGCCTGTTATAGGAATGTACGGCAAGGGCGTAACCAACTTCAAGAAGCCCAATGTAGGGAGGGAATATAGCATTACGTCACTCCCTACAAATGATAATTTTCGGCATTATGTATTAGGTATGCAATGGGGATGGAATCACAATGCAGATCCAGCAAAGTGGTCGTTGATTGAGAATGCAGGCTATCTCCGTTTGCACACCGCAAGCATTGTTGATGAGTTGCATGGTGCTAAAAATACGCTAACACAGCGTATTTTAGGCTATCCTAGCGATATGAATAACTCTTACGGGACAATTAAGATGGAAATTGGCGAGATGAATGAGGGGGATGTTGCCGGACTGGCAGTCTTCCAAGATCCTTATGCTTATGTAGCGGTGAAGGTTATCAATGGGGAAAGGAGAGTGGTGTTTGGCAAAGCCTCTTTGACCGGCAAAATTGATACCGAACTGCAGCAAGGAGCTATTATCGATCAGTCTACTATCTACTTGCGCGCTATAGCTAGTTATCTAACGGGTAAAGTCAATTTCTATTATAGCCTCGACAATAGCATTTATTCTAAGATAGGCGATGAGTTTAGTATGCAATATGATCTATCTGTCTTTACCGGAAATAAGTTTGCTCTATTCAACTTTGGCACACAGTCTTTGGGAGGATATGTCGATATCGATTGGTTCTCTACCGAACCTAACTATAGCGAATCGACCTATTACGATGATTCCTTTAAAGGCTACAGTTCAGAATCGCTTACCTTGACCGATTTAGTTATTGGGGTGAGTGATCAGATCACTTTGCTAACGGGTAGTTCGAGTAATCTAAATGTAAAAGCAGTATATGCTGATGGGCACACAGAGGATGTAACACTCACAGCCGATTATGAGGTCGATAACTCCGATGTGCTTTCAGTAGTAAACGGAAGGATAATAGCTCTGAAGGATGGCTCTGCGAATTTGCAGGTTAGTTATAAAGGAGCAATGGGTGAAGCACAAAATAGATCGGTAAACGTGAACGCTACTACCTTCCCTTTAACGAGAGGCCTATTTAATCCCTCTATCTGGACTACCGGCTCTTTTGATGAGGCTACTCAGACATTGATAACCGGTCAATATGGCTTTGGTGGGTGGAATTATAATAATGGTGTGGACCTATCCGAGTATAAATACTTAGTGGTGAAACTATCGGAGGTAAATAATGGGGGAGCCTCTTTCCGACTATTCGATGAGAATAGTTATTGGTCATCGGCTATGATGTGTGATATGGGAAATGAAACTGAGAGAGTTATTGAGCTGAGCAATTGCTATAAAGACAACGGCAATAAGCTAGATCCTAGCCATATCTATATTGCGGGATTCTGGTCGTATGGTGGCAGTGCTATACGCATATCGGATATTTACTTAACCAATTCGGATGATTATGTGAAACCAAGTGGCGTTGGAAATATCTACGAAATTATTGATCCGGTAGTAGATGTTTATACCCTTTCAGGTATGTGTATATTTACTCAAATATTACGTAGTGAAGCTATTAAAAAGCTTTCGCCTGGAATATATATTCTGGGTGCAGAGAAAATTATGATTATTGATTAAATAGAGGACATACACAGTAAGATAAGCATTTGGGATAGTGTCTTCTTCTTATTTGGCTTTGCTTGTCCTCTATTATTGATTGCTTGCGCTCTACGTCAAGTTGTGTTTTAGGAAGTCTATGAGAATATTGATGATTTCATCTTGTTCCCACACCACACCACTGTGCTCTGCATTTTTTATAAAGTAGAACTTCGAGTCGATGCCATTGTGGCAAAGTGCTTCGTGTAGCTGCTTCGACTCTGTGATCGACATAATCTTATCTTCACCTCCATGCATAATTAAGAAGGGTGGGGTTTTGTCGGTGATGTAGCTCATTGGGTTCGATGTTTTAAGTTTATCGGGATTCGATTCGAGCCCTTGATTGACTTGTGCGTCTGCACCATATAGAAACAGTGATTCGGGCGAAGGTGGTTCTTTATGATACTTTTGTTGTGCCTCGGAGAAATCGGCACCAATTGTTTCAAGATTGGTTACGCCGAACAGATCAACTACTGCATTCACATCACTGCTATATTCCAGATATCTACCTTCATTAAACAAGTCCAATCCGTTGGTGGTGCCGGCAAAAGTAGCCATGTACCCACCGGCGGATTCACCATATACGGCCACTTTTTCCGGATTGATATGATATGTCTCTGCATTGGCACGCAAATACCTAATAGCAGATTTTAAATCAATGATAGGAGCAGGAAAGTTGTTGTTAGGGGCCAATCGATACTCAATGCTTGCTACTACAAACCCGCGCTCGGCCAACCTCAGCCTGTTTTGAATGTTGCTATCGTTGCTGACATATAGAAATCTGCCACCGGGCACAAAGACAACCACCGGCATCGGCTCATCCATTTGAGGTATTAAAAGATTCATCTTTAGATCACGGTTGATCGCTCCCAACTCTGCGACTTGGGCATACGATAAATTGGATACCGTTTTTATGAAAGGTCGTTTTACCTGAACTTTGAGTTCCTTATAATTCTCTTTAATCATACTTCCAGAATATTCGATTATTAAAAAGAAACAATCAGTAGGATTAAAAGTTTATAAGGCGTCATCTTCGGCTACCATGCCCAGTGCACCCTCACTTGCGCCACCATATTCGGGCAAAGGAATCACCTTTCCACATCCACTTGCGGTTAGTGCAGGGTTCAATCGTTCCTTTAGCTTCGTATTGCGTTTCAGTACCGTCATATTGTGTATGGCGTAGGCTAAAGCCTTGGTTGCGCCAATCAAAACGCAGATCTTCTTGGCGCGTGTAATGCCTGTATAGATCAGATTGCGCTGTAGCATCACATAATGATTCATCAGCACAGGCATCACCACAATGGGATATTCAGAACCTTGCGATTTGTGGATAGTAGTTGCATAAGCCAATGTTAGTTCATCTAGTTCACTCACTTCATATTCAACAAGTGTTCCTTCAAAATCGACCATCAGTGTACGTTCCTCTAAGTCCACTTCCTGCACATAGCCAAGATCTCCATTGAATACGTTCTTGTCGTAGTTGTTGCGAATCTGCATTACGCGGTCGCCCTTGCGATAAGAGAAACCACCACGATTCAAACCATTCTTGTTCGAGTTGATAGCTTCCTGCAAGGCAATGTTTAGATTGGCTGCACCCACTATACCACGCTGCATCGGTGTCAATACCTGAATCTTGCTGGTGGGCAGATTATAGGCTTTCGGAAGACGATTCTTCACCAGCTGCACGATGTTGCCGGCTACCTGCTCGGCATCCTCGCACTTGATAAAGAAGAAGTCAGTATCTTGTCCATTGCTCAGATCGGGAAAGGAGCCTTTGTTGATGGCATGTGCACTCATTACGATGCGGCTCGACTGGGCTTGGCGGAAGATGCGTGTCAACCGTATCACGGGAATCTTTTGAGAGTCGATGATGTCGCGAAGCACATTGCCTGCGCCCACACTAGGTAGCTGATCGATATCCCCAACGAATACCAGCCTCATCCCTAGCGGAATAGCTTTCATCAAGTTGTTCATTAGAATAATATCTATCATACTACACTCATCCACAATCAGTGCATCGCCCTCTAAAGGGTTTTCGTCAGTGCGCTTGTAGCCATCCATCGGATTAAATTCCAACAGTCGGTGAATGGTCTTGGCTTCCATGCCGGTCGCCTCGCTCATGCGTTTGGCGGCACGTCCCGTAGGAGCAGCCAGCAGAATCTTTAGCCCTGCAGTCTTCAAGGCGGCAATGATACCTTGCGTAGTTGTCGTCTTACCGGTACCCGGGCCACCCGTAAGTACCATCACTTTAGAGTCTACCGCTTGGCGGATGGCATCGAGCTGCACATTGTCATACTCAATGCCCGTCTCCTTTTCGATGGCCTTCAGATTGAAAGTTGGGCGTTTGCCGTTGTCGTTGGCCTCCATCAAGGCAAGCAAGCGTTTGGCAGTGCCACATTCAGAGTGATAAAAGGGTGGAAGATAGATAGCCTCGTCATCCTGCTTTAGGTCATCATTGGCGAGCATCTCGGTCAATGCTTGGGTGATAGACGCTTCGTCGGCCTCCAGCAAGTTCGTTGCAGCTTTTACCAACTGTTCTTCCTCGCTGTACACATGTCCCTCGTTGCTCAGTTGGTTCAGCGTGTACAAGATACCACTTCGGCAGCGGCGCAGATCATTCTTCTCGTAGCCCATCTTGGCCGCAATGCTATCGGCAGTCTTGAAGCCGATGCCCCAAATATCGTCCGCTAAGGTATAGGGATTGCCTTTCACCTTGTCGATACTCTCTTTGCCATATTGTCGGTAAATCTTGGCTGCAAAAGCAGTGCTCACGCCATGTCCTTGTAGGAATAGCATCACGTTTTTGATATCCTTCTGCTTCTCCCAACTCTCGCGGAGCTTCTCTACACGTACCTTGCCTATCCCAGACACTTCATACAGTCGTTCGATATCGTTCTCTATCACATCGATGGTGCTCAGTCCAAACTTACCCACAATGAGTTTGGCAAACTGTGGCCCAATGCCTTTCACGAGGCCGCTGCCGAGGTACTTCTCAATACCATACAGAGTGGCGGGCATCACCTCTTCCCACGAGTTCACCACAAACTGGCTGCCGTACTTCTTGTCGATCTTCCACTCCCCATCGCAAATCAATACACTGCCCACCGGCACATCCAGCAGACTGCCCACAATGGTAACTAGGTCCTTGTAACCTTTTACATTGACTCTCATAATCGAATACCCATTCTCGGCATTCTGATAGGTGATATGTTCTACTACGCAGCGAATTTTTATCATAACAATGGGTGCAAAGATAAAACATAAAGTTAGTTCTTACTAAATATTACCCTGTATGTCTATATATAACTAGAAACTAAGGGATGAAGTGTTTCAACACCCATAGTTTTGTTATAATTATCAATCGTATTGATTTTATGTATATCTTTTATAATACATAAGTTTTATTTTCCATAAAGTTAATCAATAGTATATTGTAATGCTTCTCGACAATTTGTTAACAGTAAAGAGTATTCAACTATCAGTAGTTTGTATCCTGTACATATTCCTTTTCTGCTGTAATTTGTATCCAAACATCCGTAATTCGTTTAGCAAAACAGCCAATAAGTATTCCTACTTTTGTTGCTTGAATCATGAGATCATTAAGAACGATGTAATAGTTAGTTTGAGTCTTAATATATGATTGAACTAAAAACTAATTGTTGAATAAGATTTATTATGCCAGAGAATAAAAATAAGATAGATCGTAGGAGCTTTCTAAAGTTATTGGGAAGTGGCGCAGCAGTAACTGCCACAACACTTGTAGGTTGTGATAACGCTAATCCAAAACGAGGAGGGATTGCACTCTCAGAAATACCAACAGATCAAATGACTTATCGTATCAATCCAACAACGGCTGATAAAGTCTCATTACTGGGTTATGGAATGATGCGTTTACCCTTGCGTCTACGTGCAGATGGAAATGGAGAAGAGGTTGATCAAGAAACTGTGAATGAGTTGGTGGATTATGCCATAGCACATGGGGTAAACTATTTCGACACATCTGCAACCTATGTGCGTGGTTGGTCGGAAACGGCAACTGGAATAGCTCTATCTCGTCATCCCCGCAATAAGTATATGGTGGCAACTAAATTCTCAAATCACAATAACACACTGTGGCGCAATAGGGATGAGGCCATAGCTCTTTATGAACGTTCAAAGAAGAATCTGCAGGTAGATTATTTGGACTACTATCTGCTACATGCTTGTGGAGTTGGAGGAAATACGTACACTACAGAAAGTGATGTAGACGACCGATTTGATACGATGGATAAACTTGTTCTTAAAGAGCGATTCTTTGATAATGGAATGTTAGAT
Source organism: uncultured Bacteroides sp. (assembly GCA_947074205.1). GTDB lineage: Bacteria > Bacteroidota > Bacteroidia > Bacteroidales > Bacteroidaceae > Bacteroides. The sequence goes on from CAMTOQ010000052.1 coordinate 11,890, forward strand.
TACTTTATTGAGGAGCGCAAGATGGGGCGCATTCGCAATCTTGGTTGGTCGTTTCACGGTAAAGTCGAAGTGTTCGATTTCATGCTTTCCCTTCACGATAGTGGCTATATTCATTGGGACTTTGTGCAGATACAACTTAATTATGTTGATTGGGAATATGCTTCAGGATGGAATGTGAATGCTAAATATCTGTATGGAGAGCTTGAAAAGAGAAACATCCCTGCAATTATTATGGAGCCCCTGTTAGGCGGTCGTCTGGCCTCTAATATAGATTATCTTTCTGCTAGGTTGATGCAAAGGCGTCCACAGAATAGTATCGCATCGTGGGCGTTTCGCTATGCCGGATCCTATCCTGGTGTGCTCTCTGTTTTAAGCGGAATGACTTATATGGAACATCTACAAGACAATATTCGCACATTTGCACCACTAGACCCACTAACCGAAGATGAGTTTGAATTATTGGCAGATACTGCTAAACGTATGATAGAGTACTCGACCGTACCTTGCACGGCATGTGAATACTGTATGCCTTGTCCTTATGGGATAGATATTCCAAGCATTTTTACACACTACAACAAATGTATTAATGAGAATAATATACCCCAAAGCTCAAAAGATGATAATTATAGTAAATCTAGACGTGCATTTTTAGTGGGCTACGATAGGACAGTACCAAAACTAAGACAGGCTAACCACTGCATAGGATGCGATCAATGCGTACATCATTGCCCGCAAGCCATAAAAATCCCGCAAGAGTTGCAACAGATAAACAGCTATGTAGAAAAGCTTAAACAAGGGATAATATAACAAACGATCTAAGAGAGGCTTCAAGCCTAATAGAAAAAATACAAAGTAAAACAAGATGGTTATAAAAAAGTATTCAATTATAATTGCAATGGCTTTCTCGGCCATTCAGTCATTACAAGCACAAGAGTTTTTTAAAGATACGATTAATATTGGTGAGGTAGTTGTTACAGGTACTCGCAGCGAGGTTGATTTACGCCACTTGCCACTGAGTGTGTCGGTGGTAAATAGCGATCAGATTGAGCGGCGTTATGAGCAGTCACTTCTGCCAACTCTAACAGAGCTGGTACCTAGTTTATTCACAACATCGCGAGGAGTAATGGGATATGGAGTCTCTACAGGTGCATCTGGTGGAATGAGTATGCGTGGAGTAGGTGGAAGTCCTACAACAGGAATACTAGTGCTCATAGACGGACATCCACAATATATGGGTTTGATGGGGCATCCTATAGCAGACGCCTATCAATCAATGCTTGCCGAAAAAGTGGAAATAGTACGAGGACCTGCTTCCGTTCTTTATGGTTCGAATGCGATGGGAGGTGTAATCAACATACTTACGAACAAACATAAAAAGGATGGTTTTGATGGAAATATTCGCCTAGGCTATGGCTCCTTCAATACGCTTAATAGCGAAGCCTCTTTACGTATGAGGAGTAAAGGATTCACGGCACTAGCAACAGGGTCTTATAACCGAACAGATGGGCATCGTGCCAATATGGAGTTTGAGCAATATGGTGGTTATGCCAAAATAGGATATGAGTTTTCTGATAACTGGAGTTCATTTATTGATGTGAACCTAACACACTTTAATGCATCAAATCCAGGTACTGTAGATCGCCCAATATTTGATAATGATTCTAGAATCACTCGCGGCATGACCTCTTTCGCGCTTGAAAATAACTACCGGAGAACGTCTGGTGCGCTAAAAGTTTTCTATAATTGGGGAAAGCATAACATCAATGATGGTTACTATGAAGGCGGATCTCCTCGTGAATTTCTTTTCAACTCCAAGGATAAAATGCTAGGAGTTACATTATATCAGAGTATTTCGTTTTGGAATGGCAATCGCACCACTCTGGGTGTAGATTATCAGAAGTTAGGCGGTAAGGCTTGGAATGCTTATTTCGATGAGGCTAACGCTGAAATAGTAGATAAGACAGTAGATGATATTGCGGGCTATCTAGATTTTCGACAAAGCATTGGGCGGTTTATAACTCTCAATGCAGGTATACGAGTAGACCATCACAGTGTAACGGGGAGCCATGTTATTCCCCAATTTGGAGCTTCTATATATCCTGTAGAAACGGGGGAGATAAAACTTATAGCTAGTCATGGATTTAGAAATCCAACTATCAGAGAGATGTATATGTTTCCACCCCAGAACCCTAATCTTCAACCGGAAAGTTTATGGAACTATGAAGTGTCATGGTCACAGAGATTGTTGCAATCTCGCCTATCGTATAGCGTGAATCTATACTATATTAATGGTAACAATATGATTCAAACAGCCTCTGTTGATGGGAGACCAATGAATATTAATACTGGTAAGATAGAAAACTATGGTATAGAGTTGAGTACATCATACCTTATATCTAAGGAGTTATTGATTATGGCTAATTATAGCTTTCTCAATATGGAAAGGGCTATTCTGGCCTCACCCGAACACAAATTTTATGCAGGTGTAGACTTTACTAAAGGTCGTTTGTCCGCATCGACGGGAATGCAATATATAGCAGGGCTATACACTTCACTAGAGTCTAAAACAAAAGAGAACTATCTATTATGGAATGTTAGGGGGTCGTTTAGAATAGCAAAAGGGATTGATCTTTATGTGAAAGGGGAAAATCTTCTTAATCAACAATATGAGATAAACCTAGGTTTCCCAATGCCTGGAGCAACAGTGATGGGCGGGGTAAACATTAACTTTTAAAATACCATTAGTTGTATAGTATCCGCAATTTGTATAATGTTTACGTTTTTCGTAGATAGTGTGATAATATGATAATAATGCAGACAGCAATCTGGGAGCAATGAATATCGTTCTTGGGGAGAAATTCTTTCTGTTTTACATCCCTCTTTGCAATGTTATTTGCACTATTTTGTGGCGCAATTGTAAATGTGCTTATTCTACCCCTCGTTTGAATAGTGATGTGAACATTTTTTCGAAATTCTTAGCCTCTATATTATTGTCGTTTAAAGCTCTATTGTGTATATTTGTTTATGTCTAACTTAAATTGATATATGTATGGCAAAGATTAAAGGATTGGACTATTCTGGTACGCGCGAAAACGAGTACGGGCAAACAGAGTACTATATTGATGACTACAATGACTGGATGACTAAAGATGACTTGGAAGACAAAGTGTCTGAGGATGACTATTGGGATGAGTATGCACAAGACATGGATAGGCAGGATGAGGATCCCAACTATTAGGTAAATACCATCTTCTGTAATGCACTCCAAAGGTTTCGTAGAGGGACTTTTGGAGTGCAATTACTTTTTAATCCCTGCAATATCCTTTCCAGTTGAGTATTCTCCATTATATTCCGATTGTGAGTGAACATATCTTTAAAATAGCTGTTTTTAAGTTTAGTAAACTTTTAAAAAACTAAGATTATGCCTCATATAAATGGACGAATATCTCAAGTCATTGGTCCAGTGGTAGATGTCTACTTTGAAGGAGATGATGCAGACACTTACTTACCCAGTATTCATGATGCCCTACAAATTAACCGTGGAAATGGTAAAGTGTTGATTGTTGAAGTAGAACAACATATTGGTGAGAATACAGTTCGCACTATTGCCATGGATAGTACCGATGGTTTACAACGTGGCCTCGAAGTAATTCCAACTGGCGGCCCTATTACTGTGCCTGTAGGTGATCAAGTAAAGGGTAGAATGCTGAATGTGATAGGAGATGTGATAGATGGAATGAATGAGTTGAGTAAAGTGGGTGCTTACTCTATTCACCGTGATCCTCCTAAGTTTGAGGACTTGACTACAGTTCAGGAAGTTTTATTTACCGGTATTAAAGTAATTGACTTGCTAGAGCCCTACTCCAAAGGGGGCAAGATAGGTCTATTTGGTGGTGCGGGTGTAGGTAAAACTGTATTAATCCAAGAACTCATCAATAATATTGCCAAGAAACATAACGGTTTTTCTGTATTTGCCGGAGTAGGCGAACGCACGCGTGAGGGTAATGACTTGTTGCGCGAAATGATTGAATCAGGAGTGATAAGATACGGTGATGAGTTTAAAGAGAGTATGGAGAAAGGACATTGGGATATCTCCAAGGTAAACCATGATGAGTTGGAGAAATCACAAGTGGCGCTTGTTTTTGGACAGATGAATGAGCCACCTGGTGCCAGAGCCTCTGTTGCTTTATCTGGGCTAACAGTAGCCGAGTCTTTCCGTGATAGCCATAACGACGAGGGTGACTCACGAGATATCTTATTTTTTATCGACAATATCTTTAGGTTTACTCAAGCAGGTGCCGAGGTCTCGGCTTTGCTTGGTCGTATGCCTTCCGCAGTGGGCTATCAGCCTACACTTGCCACCGAGATGGGAGCTATGCAAGAGCGTATCACCTCAACCCGTTATGGCTCTATTACCTCGGTTCAGGCTGTTTATGTTCCGGCAGATGACTTAACCGACCCAGCTCCTGCAACCACTTTTACGCATCTTGATGCTACTACGGTTCTAGATCGTAAGATAACCGAACTAGGCATTTATCCAGCTGTTGACCCTTTAGCCTCAACCTCGCGCATTCTGGATCCTCATATAGTAGGGCAGGAACATTACGAAGTGGCCGATCGTGTGAAGCAGATTTTACAACGCAACAAGGAACTGCAGGATATTATTTCAATTTTGGGTATGGAAGAACTCTCTGACGAAGATAGAACATTGGTAAATCGCGCACGGAAGGTACAGCGTTTCTTGTCGCAACCTTTTGCAGTAGCTCAACAGTTCACGGGTGTTCCAGGTGTTATGGTCTCTATTGAGGATACAATTAAAGGTTTCAAGATGATACTAGATGGAGAGGTAGACGAACTACCTGAACAGGCTTTTCTTAATGTAGGCACCATTGAAGATGCTATAGCTAAAGGGAAAGCGCTTCTAGATGAAGCTAATCGTAATTAAGAGTTTGAAGCGATGGATGATATATTAAGAATGAGTATAGTCTCTCCAGAAGCAACATTATACGAAGGAGAAATAGAACAGGTAACTTTGCCCGGAACGCTCGGTTCCTTTACTATATTACCTAGGCATGCTCCTATTGTATCCTCCTTGCACGAAGGGAAAATAGTGTATATAACTTCTGACGGGAATCAGCATGAATTGGAGATAAAGGGAGGTTTCATTGAAATGAGTAATAATCTAGTCACAGTTTGTGTGAGCTAAATACTTCTCTGTTGTCATGATGAAAGATAGAAAACATAGTAAGAGAAATATATTGAGCCTATTTGTGTTCACTGCTTTGTGGTGTTTAGTTAGCACTGTGGGCTTTTATATGTGCTTTCCTGATTACTATTTCAACTTTTATCCTATAATTCCATTCTACTTTTTCCTATTCACGACCTTTATTTATTATGAGATTAAGGTGTTAAGACAAAAGAAGCTGAATATGGTTATAGCTTTTTTAGGCTTAAAGATGATAAAACTATTTGTTTCTATCCTTGTATTGGCTCTATGCTGCTGGCTATTGCGTCAATTAGCAATAGAGTTTATTATTGCTTTCGTAATAAACTATCTTGTATATCTTGGAGTAGATGTCAAGATATGGCAACGATCTAGTCGTACTGCCTTAAATAATTCAAAAGCTTTTCTTCTTTTAGCATTTTTATTGACCCCTTTTATCTGCTATGCACAAGAAGAGGGTATAAATCAAAAAGAAGAACAACAGAATACGGTTGATGTAAAAGAGATTGTGTTTAGCCATCTTGGTGATTCATACGAATGGCATATTACAAATATAGGACATAAGGAGTTGATAGTACCATTGCCCATAATTGTGAGAAGCAAGACAACGGGTTGGCATATTTTCTTGTCTTCAAAACTACATCAGAACGGAGGAATTTACGAAGGGTTCTACATAGCCCCCCTCGGATCAGAATATGAAGGTAAAGTAGTTTATGAAATGGATGGTAGAGTACAGCGACCTATTGATCTATCTATTACTAAGGTTGCTGCTTCATTATTATTCAATAGCTTTTTGCTGATTATTATCATATTATGTGTAGCCCGATGGTACCGAAAGCATGATATAACGAAAGAGGCACCCAAAGGTTTCGTAGGATTTATGGAGATGATCATTCTGATGATTAATGATGATATAGTTAAGGGATGTGTGGGTCCGAAATGGAGAAAGTTCTCTCCCTATCTGCTAACAGCCTTTTTCTTTATTCTTTTTAATAATGTAGTTGGATTGATCCCATTTTTCCCTTGGGGTGTCAACGTCACAGGGAATATTGCCATCACGATGGTATTGGCGATTTGTACATTCTTAGCCATTAATATATTTGGCACCAAACATTATTGGAAAGAGGTGTTCTGGCCAGACGTGCCTTGGTGGCTGAAAGTACCCATTCCTATGATGCCCTTTATAGAGCTTTTTGGGATTTTTACAAAGCCATTTGCATTGATGATACGACTCTTTGCAAATATGCTTTCCGGACACATGGCAATGCTTGTGCTTACTAGTTTGATATTTATTTCTGCTAGCATGGGAGCAGCTATGATTACCGGCTTTACAGTAGCTTCGGTGTTGTTCAATATATTTATGAATGCGCTGGAGTTACTTGTTGCTTTTATACAAGCGTATGTATTTACAATGCTTTCGGCTGTTTTCATCGGTCTAGCTCAAGAGCATGGAAGAAAAGATAAAAATGAAGAAATATAAACTTTAAAAACTAGATTTATGATGTTATTATCGGTATTAATGCAAGCGGCAGTCGCTAGTGGGGCTATCGCAAAACTAGGAGCCGCTATAGGTGCAGGCCTTGTGGTGATAGGTGCTGGTTTAGGAATTGGGAAGATTGGACAATCTGCTATGGAGGCCATCGCTCGCCAACCCGATGCAGCTGGAGATATTCGTAATAATATGATTATTGTAGCGGCGCTGATTGAAGGAGTTGCACTGCTGGCAGTAGTTGTCTGCCTTCTGATATTGTTTATTTAAAAAGATGTAAGTATGTCACTATTATTGCCCGAAAGCGGTTTGATTTTTTGGATGATCATTTCCTTTGGCATTGTTCTCTTTGCGCTTTGGAAATGGGGCTTTCCTGTGATTATTAAGGCTGTGGATGAACGTAAAGCATTTATCGATCACGCTCTCGAAGCTGCAAAGCAAGCCAACGAGCAACTCGCAAGTCTTGAAGCTAAGGGAGAAGCTATCATCTTACAAGCTAATAAAGAACAAGGGCGCATCCTAAAAGAGGCATTGCTAGAACGTGATAAAATTTTAAATGAGGCACGTGATAGAGCACAGCTTGCAGCTCAGAAAGAATTGGATGATACAAAAAAACAAATCCAAGAGGAGAAAGAGGAAGCGATCCGTGATATTCGCAAGCAAGTGGCCATGCTCTCTGTGGATATTGCCGAAAAGGTGATTCGTGAGAAGCTTAACGAGAGTGACGAGCAGATGGAACTAATTGATAGAATGTTGAACGAGGTGCTGAGCAATAGGAATTAATTCTCTATTGGGAGTGGCTAACTAGGTAGTTATGGATATAGGTATTGTATCATCACGTTATGCTAAAGCTCTTTTCGAGTATGCCAAGAATATGGGTAAAGAGGATGTTCTTTACCAAGAAATGACTATGCTTTCGAAAAGTCTATCTCTTTTTCCTAATCTGAAAGAAGTATTGGATAATCCTATACTTTCTATTAGAGATAAATACAGCTTACTCTGCACAGCTGCCGTTGGCAACGGGAGTGTTAGCCGTGAATATTCTCGCTTTATCACTTTAGTACTTCGAAACCACCGTGAAGAAATCTTGCATTTCATGTGCCTTTCTTTTATCGAAATGTATAGGGCCTATGCACACATTGGTGTGGCGAAATTGATAACGGCTGTTCCTGTTGATCGTAATACGACCGAACGTATAAGACGTGCTACGGGTGTAGTATTGCATTTACGCTTGGAGATGGAAACGGTGGTAGACCCAGCTATAGAAGGTGGCTTTATTCTGGATTACAATTGGATGCGTTTGGATGCAAGTGTTCTATCTCAGCTGAAACGAGTACGACAACAGTTTATTGATAAAAATAGAAGAATTGTATAGCTATTATCTACTGCTGATAATCAACTGTTTATTGCTGTATTCTTAGCGTGGTTTTGTTCTCTTCTGGTCAAAAAAGAACAGATTCAAAGAACAAAAACAAAGAACGTAAATGAGTGCACAGCAGCTTTTTATTAGTAGTTATAAGGGGTACTTCAACTTGAGATCACCCAAAGCAGGCGGCAAGCCTAGCGCCATCTTTTTTGTTGCGCGAATAAACAAGGTGCAGCTTAAGTTTTCAACTGGTGTTAAAGTTTATCCTGAACAGTGGAACAAGCAGCGTCAGGAATGCTATATTTCCCACAGATTAACCGAACTTGACAACCGCAACAACACAATAGCGAATGAGAAATTGGCTCAGATTATTACTCGCTTTTCACAATTTAAAGAGTATATTTGTGCTAACCCGAGTAAATTTAATGAATCGGCTCAATTAGTGAAAGAGTATATCTATAAAGACAATCCTATGAAAAAAGATAAATCTACAGAAAATCCTATTGTATGGCTTAAGAAGTTTATCACTACGGATAAAACCATAAAACGTGATCCTTCTAGTCGTACCGATACAGAAAGAATGTACTTATCCCATCTTAATGTCTTTGAACAGTTTCTCAAAGATACAGGTAGGCTACCTATCACTTTTGGTGATATGAATTCAGAACTGATCAATTGTTATGAGGCCTATTTATTCGATAAGGTGGTGAATTCTGTTACTGGTGATACCATGTCTACCAGTACCGTAGCTAATTACTGTAAAACGATAGTCGCTATTATTAAACGTGCTGAGCGTTTTGGGAAGATTGATATAGCTACATCAAAGATAGATCGATACAAAGCGCCTAAAAGTAAAGTAGAATCTGACAAAGCTTATCTTACTGAATCTGAAATACAAGCTATCTATGATCTACCACTCACAAAAACTAAAGAAATAGAAGTTAGAGACTGTTTTGTATTACAGTGTTACACAGGGCAACGTTATTCAGATATAAAAGAGCTTAAAGATGGTGTGGTGAATATAGATATGCAAGGTCGGACTACTATTACTATCGTGCAAAAGAAAACCAGTACAAAAGTTGTTATCCCAGTTCTACCAATTGCAAAGACGATATTAGAGAAGTATGATTATAATATACCTATCTACTCAGAATTTATAGTTACTAATACTATAAGAAAGTTAGCAAGAGGAGCAGGTATACTTAGACAGCACATAGACCCCAAAGATAGGGGCAGTAAAATTTCAAAAGAGCCAATATCAGTGTGTGACTTAATAGGTACACATACAGCTAGACGCTCCTATGCTACCAATATGATAAACCGTGGTTATGACAGAGAAATGATCAAGAAAATCACTGGCCATAAAACGGATTCTGCTTTCCAAAAGTATGTAAAAATATCTTCTGAAGACGCAGCAAATTTTATACTATCCAAAGAGTCTGTGCCATTGGCACCAACAATGCCCGATAATGAAAAATTATCTATGCTTAGAGGTTGCATGTTGGCTATATTGGGCGCTGATTTTACTAATCCGGTAGACGATTTTATATCAAAGATCACACCAACAATAGACAGAATAGACCCAACACGTATAAATGCTATAGTCCAAATAGTATCCCCAGTTATTCGATTAGGTCAGTCTGTTAGTTGGGAAAATCTATTGTCAAGGCATAATCTACTACTGCCTGAACCAATGAAAATATCCATCACAGATAAGACTGGGGATAAAGATAAGTATCTTGACAGATAGGGGAGTGCATTTCTTTATGGCATATGTCAAAAAGCAAAAGCCTTGAGATACCCAAATGTTGGGCGTCCCAAGGCTTGATATGTTGCTAGTAATAGTTATTTCACCAAACTCATCAACTTGTCGTAACCATCAATCTTACCGTATTTAACCTCCGCAGTGCTCAACTGACTAAACAGCTTTTCTGCGCAAGCAATCTTCTCTTTCTCAATCTGCCTCAACTCCATTGAGCTCATAGAACCTTTGGTTTCGGCTATGAAGTAGATGTGCTTTACTTTGCCTTGTTCAAAAGCAATAGCCCAGTCGGGAGAGTAGTTGCCTACCGGTGTAGGGATATGGAAGCCTTTCGGAAGCTTGGCATATACTACAACCTCGTTAGAGATATCGAGACTTTCTACGAACTTGCGTTCAACACTCTTTTCGGCTGTACCATCTGTGAATACATAATCCTGAATGCTCTTCTCGGCTTTGAAAGCTTTGTCCATTGAAGTATGCTTTTCTTGTGTAAAGATGGCACTTTCATACTCCCCATCGATCTGGTTATAGGAGATGTGCTCTACAATTAAGGTAGCCTTTTGTTCTAGTATCAAGCGTGTAGCTTTAGAGATAAACTCTTCCGGGTTGAGCTTGAACATATCGAACTTAGAAGGTAGGATCTTACTCAAGATAGTAGCTACAGTTTTGCGTGTTAGCGTAGTGCCAGACGCAATCTTACCGATAAGGTCGTACTTTACATGGCTCACCATATCGGTTCTTAGCTTCTCTGTTTGCGTTGCCTTCTTTTGGATCATCTCGCCCGAAGCGAAGTCTTCCTTTTTTAGATTGTCTTTCTGAATACCTTGTGTGATGACGTAAGTCAACTGTGTCACCTCTAGCTCTGCGTTGATGGCTTTGATCGCCTTTTCAATCAACTCACTGCTGTCGAACTTCACGGTATAAGCATACTTATGGTTGATGCGCTTCCACAACTCCTGGAACTCCTTCTTTGCGAAATTATCGTTGAGCGTGTTTATAGGAGTCTGAGGCTTGCTGCCGTTTTCAATCATATCATCCAACGCTTTGCTGTCGAAGATAGACTGAACTCGTTTGTAGACAGAATCGGTCAGCGGTGCTAACTCTTCTGGTAGTGGCTTTAACTCTCCATTCTTCAGGTCTTCACGGAACAAGTCGGTTACTTCGCCGGCTTTTGTGATATAGCCATTCAGGCGCAACTGAACTATGATTTCTTGTGCATCGTCCTTGGTGACTTTGTACTTCTGATTGTCTGCACCTAGCAATACTTTGCCCACAAAGAAGTCGATATCTGCTTTTGTTGGACGATCGTAAAGGTCGGCTTTAATATCTTTTTGGAGATCTGTCACAAACGAGGCATATCCTTCAGAGGCAATAACGGTAAGTTTGTTTACGCTGTGTACTTCATCAGGTAAAGTCTGTGCATCCATGCGAACACCATGTTGGTCTACACAAAGACGCAGTCCACGCCCTACCTCTTGACGCTTTTGGCTGATACTGTTCGACTGGCGAAGCGAACAGATTTGGAACACGTTTGGGTTGTCCCAGCCTTCGCGAAGTGCCGAGTGCGAGAAGATGAATCGCACAGGTTCGTCGAAACTAAGCAAGCGCTCCTTATTTTTCAGAATCAAATCGTAGGCAGATATATCATCCGATTGGTCGGAACCACGCTTCACATCACTGTTGATGCTGCGCCCTTTCTTGTCAATGCTAAAATAGCCGGTATGCGTTTCGTTTGCCGTGATACATCCCAAGTAAGACATATAGTCGGGATCGAACATATTTCTATTCTCATTCAACTCTGCCAGGTACTCTTGTTCGAATATCTCGCCATAACGGCCCAGCTGCATTTCTCCATCTTCATCATATTTGCGGTAGTTCGCTACTTCATCTAGGAAGAAGAGCGAAAGCGTCTTAATTCCCCTTTTGAAGAGCGAAGCCTCTTTGCGGAAGTGTGCCTTAATGGTTTCGCGTATCTGTATACGTGCTTTGTGGTCGGCTGAAATATCGCCAAACACATCTTTCACATACATAATCTTGCCGTTGCTAAACGACACTGTGCTATGGCTTGCGTTAAGGGTATCTACATGAATATCCGAAATGCGATAGCCACGATACTGTTCCAGCTCTCCCGAGATATAGAATAGATCATCGTCTACACTGAGGTTCTTCATTTCACGCTTAATGTTGTTGGCGTGCTTTACCTCTAACTCTAGTCGGGCTTTTGGCCCTTCTGTTTTCGATAGTAAGATATCCTCCAAGTAGAGGTAGCTGTCTGTACCCTTTAGGTTTTTCAACTCAAAACCTACCACCTCAATCTTCTTCACCAACTTTTGGTTGTATGCATCTAGTGCATCCAACACGTATACGGGGTTGTGCGTTTCTTTATGGGTAGCCGAATAGTTGAGCGTAAAGAGTGGGTTGAATCTAGCTAAAGCTGTTTGCGTAGCTGCACCACCCATCTTTTGTGGTTCGTCCAGAATGATGATAGGGCGATTGGCCGATATCACATCAATAGGTTTACGGCTGCCAAACTCATCACGCTCGGAGTAGATGATACGTGCTGCGGAGTTCTTGGCGCCCTCTTTCATAGAGGTGTTGAAGGCCTGTGTATTGATGATCATCACAGATATGTCGCTGCTTTGTGCGAATGTATCAATCTGATTCAGATTGTCGCTGTTGTAGATAAAATAACGAGCCTTCTTGCCGTATAACTCCATAAAGTGATCTACGGTGATGTCGAAACTCTTCTTTACCCCTTCGCGGATAGCGATACTAGGAACCACCACAATAAACTTAGTCCAGCCATAGAGTTTGTTTAGTTCGAACATACTCTTGATATAGACATAGGTTTTACCGGTACCGGTCTCCATCTCTATATCGAGCTGACAATGGCCCAGCTTATCTACCAAGTCGTTCGATAGTCGGATATTGCTCTCGGTCTGTACTTGATGAATGTTGTGTAAGAGCTCATCCTTACTCAACGAGATGTCACCATTCTTGAAGCCGGTAGACTCTTCGTCAAACGCAAGTTGAGTAACTTCCACTAGCTTACCATTGTTCTTTACATAGGTCTTGCCTTTGTCTACCACATATTCGGCAAGCCCTTTATTGGGCTGGCCTGCAAAGACGCGAAGTACGTTGTCTACGGCATCGGTCTGATATTGTTGTATTTTGAATTTCAGTTTCATGCTTTCCTTTCTTTTGAATCACGGACGGTCCAATGTCCACTCTTATCGGAACCTACTCTTTCAAGCAATCCCAACTCTTTCAGTTGGGCAATGGTCCTTTTCACTGTAATAAGGCTTACGTTTAATCTCTCGACCAATTCAACGCGTGTTATTCGAGCATTTAGCCTGATGTTCTCTAACAAATCCTTCTGTAAGAGGCTCAGTTTTACAGGCTCATTTACAGGCTCATTTGCACTATCACTCTTTTCAGCTTGATAGTTGTTGTTGGGCAACTCTGTATAAAATGAGCTGGCTTGAGAACGAAAACGAGGCTCTTTAGATTCAGTAAAACCGGGTAGTTTCGAGGTTTCGTTGCATATCTTTCGCAAACCGCTGCCACGTTTTTCCATAAAGTTCAATTGCGCAAAAACGTCAGCAAGGATGGGGTTGCGTCGCTTCGATGAAACATCGTCCAGATCTCGGTCTTGAATGAACGAACCATCAAACATACCTCCTGGGGAGTAGATGACCAATCTATCATCGAAGATGTCAATATGCACTTCACTGCCCAGCTCGGTATAGTCTCGGTGTATCATCTAAGCAGCTCTTACAATCATAATGTTCTTCAGTTATCTCTGAATAGTGTCCATCTTTCTTTAGAAACTTAGTGCTACATATATCACAAGTTTCTACATCATCGCGATGGTGATATTCATCAAGGCTTTCTATCCAGATGAAGTCATCTAGGCAATTTACGTCACAGCAATAGTCATTACCGTGATAGAATACGGTTGTTGTTTCGAAACAGTGGTAATCGTGCCATGAATCATATTCATCGTAGATTTGGCCCTCTGTTTTATCTAGGCGGTAGTCGCCTATTTCATAATTGGCAGCAACCTTTTTGTCATAGTCATACCACTTGAATGAGTCTTGATATGAAAGTGTAGCGTCTAGTTCTAGATCGCAGTCAATCTTGAATCTTAGGTGTGACAGCGAGTTATCGTTGATATCCACAAAACTTGTGGCAGCACCACAGTCTGCGCCTATTGTCTTGTAACCGTCGATGTGGTTCCCTTTGATTAGTTTATCGATAAGTATTCGTTTATATATCTCATTTCCACCAATTGAGTATTGACGTTCAGCTAATCTATATTTCTTACCATCTTGATCTGTAACATCATTAAAGATGATACATCTAGCAATAATTTCATTTTCTCTGTTCACTAGATAGGCAGCGTTTGCATTGACACTGTTCTCATAGAAGTAATGATAGTCTTTTCCCGCCATGCAGGAGTTAAAGTTTCCCTTGCAGATGCTTGGGTCATATATGTCGGAGAAGTTCTCATCGACAAATAGCTCGTTTTGTGGTAGTAGTCCTGTTGTAAATGTTTGCCATTCAGATGCAAACTCTTGGCATAGGTGATTGACTACTGATTCTGTGAGTACTCTTCCTAGTTCGGTATCAAGGATAATTGATCTAAATAGCTTCCCGGCCTTCTTCTTGAAAGTCTGTTCTGCTTCATGGTTGTAATATCTGATGGTGCTTAGATCTCCATCTTCACAAAGACCATTATATTCGTCTGTCGAGTATTTAGAGCTCCAATATGTTGCTCCATTTAGGTTTAGCTTGTGATAGTGTTGCAGTGATCCTTCATCTATGATTTCGGTGATCAGTACATTCTTTAGGTCACTCAGATTTGTAACCCTGATTAATAATTTGTTTATCTCTCCAGTAACTACTTTGTGTAGTAGCTCCTTGTTTTTCAGGTGGCCTAGAAGTATTTTGTTTCTTCTTCCACTATTTCCGGTTTCATCTTTCT
>CAMTOQ010000053.1 GCA_947074205.1 uncultured Bacteroides sp.
TCGCGAAATGCCGATTGCGAAATCATACCAAATGTTTCCGAAGGGTTGAGCGTGATATAGTTCCCATCTTCGGGCTGCAAATAGGTGAGGCTCGAGGCTGATTTGCGCGACTCAGGTGTCATCTTATAACTTCCTGCTTGCCATTTAGTATTTCTTTCTATACCCCAATTTAATACAAGTGTATCTTTTCGCTCTTCGAAAGTAGTCTGATATTTTCTTGTCTGCCCGTGTAGCTTGTAGACATAGATCAGTGTGTCGGGGAATACCGTTTGTGCTTGTACAAACGATAAGGGTAGAGAAAGTAGTAGTATGTTTAGTAGTTTCTTCATATTAATAATTGTTTCATTCAGCTGCAAACATTTCCGAGCCCCAATTAGTAGGCTTTGTGCCTAATTTAAGAACCAGTTCACCGCCATTAGCTATGTCCGCATGACGAAGGGTTGAGTAAGGATATTCTTTACCATTTAAAGTAGCCGACTGTATATAGCGATTATTTTTAGAGAAGCCCTTAGTAGAGATTCTAAACTCTTTGCCATCTGTTAGTTTCATGGTGGTAGATTCTAATAAGGGAGTGTTTATTATATAATAATCCTGTCCTGCATTAGGGTAGAGCCCCATCATGTGAAACGCTAGCCATGAAGACATCGCTCCCGAATCATCATTGCCAGGCAGGCCGATAGGGCCATCGTTATAGTTCTTTTTTATGATATCATGAATTCGTTCGCTACTTAGATAGGGCTTGCCTAGCCAATGATAGAGACAAGGACTTAGAAACGATGGTTCATTGTTTACATTAAAAAAGTTCTTATCAAAGAATGTATTCAAACGCTTTTCAAAGGCTTCATCGCCACCGCTAAGCTCAATCAACGCAGGCACATCATGTGGAATGCTCAACGAATACTCCCATGAGTTGGCTTCGTAGAAGAAGGTGCTCCACCAAGGCGTATACCATGGTCCCTCAAATGCGATAGGAGTAAAGACAAACTTAGGTTGAATATATTGAGACTTCCCATAAGGTATGCTGTCAAGCCAGTTGCCCTCAGTATCTCTAGGAAGGATAAAACCCTTACTGCCCTCATGTTCATAATCGGCTCTCCAAAGATTCTTCCAATTTTCGGACTGTTTCAGATAGTGGTTATACAAATCTTCTTTTCCTAGTCCTTTTGCCACCAACGCAATGGCGTAGTCGCAGTAAGCATACTCTACAGTGCGATTGCCTGCACGATCTATGCCATGGGGAATATACCCTAGCTCTAAATAAGGAGTCAATCCACCTCTACCTTCGGCTTCTTCGTTTCCACCGGGGGGTACAGTTGCATCTTTCAGCATGGCCTCTAGCCCTAATTCGTAGTCTATGCCTTTCAAACCTTTTACAAAAGCATCTGCCACAACAATGTCTGCGTTAGAGCCCCCTTGAGTACGTCCGTTACAATTCCCGCTACGTGCATCTGGCATATAACCATCTCTTTGATAGATGTTGATAAGCGAACGTACGATGTCGCTCTCGCGTTCGGAGTCAATAAGTGTGATTAATGGGAGCGAACTTCTGTAGGTGTCCCAAATGGCATAAAAATCATCATAATAGGGTTCATTGTCAATCCACATTGGATTCTCGCCCGTACGATCAACAGGCATCAGCATGGTGTGATAGAGACCGGTATAAAACATTCGTTTATAGTTCTCAGGCGTCGACTCAGCAATCAACATATTGTTGAATAGTTCGTTCCATTGACCAATTAGTTGCTGTCTAACCTTATCAAAAGACCATTCAGTAATCTCACTCTTAGCATTCTGCTCTGCTTTGAGCGTGCTGATGAAAGAGATTCCTATTTTTAACTGTATTATGCTGTCATTGGGATTGAATTGAACTAATGCACCTGTTTTCTCTCCCGAATCGAACTGGCTACTCTCCGTGGATATGTTATCACCTTTCCAAGTTGCACTTTTAATAAATGGTTTATCAGTTTCGGCAAAGAAATATACTGTATAAGCTTTGCCATTGTTCCATCCTCCACGAATACGGCTATAACCGCTAATCTGGCGGTCAGATAGAATGGATATTTCTGAACCAACAAACTGTTGTGCCTCTCTAGCATCCGGAGTAGGGCTTTCGCCTAAAAAGAATCCTGCGTCAACAAGTAAAGATTTTGATGCATTTGTAGGGTAAGTCACTTGATAGTAGGATGCTCTGGGCGCAGTGGTTACCTCAACTTTTATACCGGAGTTGTTTAGTGTAGTGGCGTAGTATCCCAACTCTATATCTTCATATTGTCGGTGGTCTATAGCGCTAGTTTGGTTTAGCTCTCCAACAAAAGGCATGATGAGGATATTACCATACTTAGGTCCTCCTCCAGTGCCACTTACATGTGTCTGAGCGAATCCGTTGATTTGTTCGGGCATTGGTAACCACCCGCTATTGGGGCGGTGTGTGCAGTCGGGAGAAGGTTTCACCATACCAAAAGGGCAGGAGGGACCTATGAACACCCTCCCCAGTCCTTGAGAACCTATCTTTGGATCCACATATTTCCCTAGATCTAACTCTTGTGATCTACAGAAACCTGATAGTAAAACCAGTAGAGCACAGCAAACTGTTGTGTAAGTTCTTTTATTGATCATATGAGTAGAACTAAAGATTATTTTTTCGTCTTGAAGTTCACTCCTGTTGTATTCTGCTGCTTAATATCGCCGGCAGCATAGTCTGGCTTAGTGTCGCCCCAAGTGATAGTGCAATCGCTGATGTCAATGTTAGAAGCTGTGTCAATATAGAAAGCATAAGTTTTGTCGTATACAAAGCCTTGGCCTTTGCAAGGACGCTTGTCATAAACACCACCTGCATAAGGTGTGCGTTTGTAAAGTGTCAAATCTACTTTATCGAAATAGATGTTGTTAATCTTGTCTATTTCATCTCCTCCAATGAATATTCCATTTTCGCTTGTGCATTTGATGTTGTTGAAGTATATATTGCTTACCTCTCCCGAATAACCATCTACTGCTCCTTTAGGGAATCTCCAACCTGCATCTTTATGGTTGCCCACTGCTCTAGGGTAAGAAGTGATATAGATAGGCTCAGCCTTTCCCCACCAAACATCAGAGTAATACATACAATCGACCAACATATTCGAGAATACGACGTTGGTTACTGTGCCTTCGTCGCGGTTTTGGATACCAATACCACGGTTGCTGTCGCGGATGATGCAATTGGTGAATAGAACGTTATTGATTTTATCCACATTTTCTGAGCCGATTTTAACAGCACAAGATCTAGATGTCATTATACAGTTGGTCACTACAATATCTTCGCATGAGCCATACTCTTGATATTCTCTTCTATTTTTCAAACAGATGCAGTCGTCACCCGATTCAATAAAGCAGTTCGATATCATCACCTTTCTGCAATGGTCAAGATCTATACCATCTCCATTTCTGATTTTTAGATTATTCAAGATTCTTACACCATCAATCACTACATCGTAACAACCTACTAAATGCACAGTCCAATAGGCTGCATTCTTAAAAGTGACATCTTTAATATTCAATTTGTTTACGTTGATTAGAGTCAATACATGTGGACGTGGATCAAAGTCGGTGATAGGTTTAAGCTCAAATGAATCATCGAGTTCTTTGCCCATAAAAGCTACACCGTTGCCGTCAATTTTTCCCATACCGCTAATAGATAGGTTGATAAGATCTTTTCCGCTAATCCACATCATACCTTCACCTTCGTTAGGGCCAAATGCACTCTCCTTATAGATATCCTCGTTTGGGTTGGCTAGAAGACGTGAATTAGGCTCTAGATGCAGGTCCATATTTGATGCGAGGTGTATAGGTCCGCACATAAATGTCTTTCCGGCCGGTATGATTACAGTCCCTCCTCCGGCCTTGTTGCACGCATCTATAGCTTTTTGTATGGCTTTGGCATTATCTGTTTTTCCGTCTCCTTTGGCGCCATAATCCTCGATATTATAAATATTACCCACTTGATTATGATTGTTGCAAGCCGTCAATAGCAGCAATGTGCAGAAAAGGATGCTTAAAATGTTGACTCTTTTCATAATTATCATTTTTAATATTATTGTTCTAGTATTAGATTAATTGGTAAACTTTCAGTGGATGAGCCCCATTCTTTATTAGGGGTATTGCTCATGAAAAATTCTAAAGTTCCGCCTTGCATGATGTCATCATGCGAAATATAGTTTTTGTCATATTCTTTATTGTTGAGTTTAGCAGACTCTATGTAAATATTATCTGCTGAAGCTCCGTTTGCCTTAATCTTAAACTGTTTACCATTTTCTAGCTTTAAAACGGACTCCTCAAATGACGGACTTCCGATGATATAATAAGGACTACCTGGACATACGGGGTAGAAACCTAAGGCAGAGAATAGGTACCACACAGACATTTGTCCGGCATCGTCATTCCCCGATAAACCTCCGGTGGTATTCAAATACTCAGTGTCCATGATGTGTCGAACTTCTCGTTGAGTTTTCCATGGTTCTCCGGCATAGTTGAATAGATAAACTATTTGGTGACAAGGTTCGTTGCCATGCCAATAGCGTTGCTGACTAAACATGGAATCTAGTTTGGCAGAGAACTTTTCTTTTCCACCCATTACCTCCATCAATCCGTAAACATCCTGTGGCACGTACCATGTGTAGTGACAAGGAGCGCCTTCAGTGATAAATTTAGTAAAGTTAAACGCATTCTCCTCGGTCATGAAGCGTCCATCAGCATGTCTGCCTTGAGCATAGCCCGTTGTTGGGTCAATCACATTTTTATAGTTCTTAGAGCGTTGTGTCAGCTCATTATAGTCGTTGCTTTTTCCTAACGCTTTGGCTATTTGCGCCAAAACAAAGTCATCATAAGCATATTCTAAAGTTCTTGATACCTGTTCTTTTGTGTGGAAGGCATCAGGCACTTCATCTTCGAGTGGAATATATCCATACTTTAGATAGGAGTCTAGCGCACGTCTACCTTTGCCATTCTTGTAATCCTCCTCACTAGCTGGAGTCTCAAAAGCATTTTTGCGCATAGCCTCGTATGCTTTTTCAATATCAAAATTGCGAATACCTTTGCTGTAGGCATCGCCAATAGCTGCGATACAATGATCTCCAATCATAGCCGATGTATAGCTGTTCCAGCAAGGAAAGATTGGAAGCCATCCTCCTTGATCGTACATTAGTACCAGAGACTGCATCATCTCCCCACCTTTTGTTGGTTCCATCAAGTTAATGTAAGGATGTAATGCGCGGTATGTGTCCCACATACTAAAGTCAGTATAATAGTGTTCCATATTTGTCAGTTTCATAATAGAGTCTCCACCTGCGAAGGATGGGTATCGACCATCCACGTCATTGATTTGGCGGGGTAGAAAAGAGGCTCTGTACATGGCTCCGTAGAATTTATCTTTAGCTTCATCGGAGGGAGTAGTTACCTCGATTTTGCTTAAGTGTTTCTCCCAAATGTCAGTGAGCTCTTTTTGAGTAATGTCAAAATCCCAATGCGGAATTTCTGCGTCTAAATTTTGTGATGCACCTTTTAAATCGGTAAAAGATGAACCTACTTTTGCAAGCACCTGTTCGTTTTTCTCCACTTTGAAGCGGACATAAGCGCCAATAGCATTTTTATTATCTATTTGTTGTTGGCCGGGGTAAATAGTATCCCCATCAAATGTGCCATATTCTGTAATTGGTTTTTCATACTTTACTACGAAGTATCCGCTGAAGCCGGCAGGTTCACCCCATCCTTGATAAATACGGTGCACAGGGTTGTATCCTCTTATCTCCTTCTTTAGCGTATCTATTTCGATGAAGCCTTCTCCTTCATCACTGTTGGGATTGACTACTAAATAGCCGTCTCCATCTTCGTTATAGGTAAAACGGAAGATTGCTGCACGCGATCGACCAGTCATCTCGGCCATAATTCTTTCATCGTCAAGATTTACTGCATAATAGGCTGGGGTAGCAATCTCTTTGTCGTGAGAAAATGCAGTGGCCCGTTCGGCAGGTTGGCATCTCAATTTGTTGAATAGTGGCATTAAGGTCATTGAACCATAATCTTGTGTACATCCGCCCACAATCCAGTGCGAGTTGCGGAATCCCTGGATAAATGTATCTTTATAGTAATAGGGTGCTATACATTTTCTTTCTGTATCGCGTGTTTGAGGAGTCCAAAAGTTCATTCCATTTGGTTCGAGCACTGCAGGTAGTGTTTGTCCATACTCCTCTGTCTTTTTACCAAACAATCCCGCTGTTTTTGTTGTACTTGCCGCTGTGCCTACTCTTGTATCTATATGGTTAAGAGGTGATTTTTCTTGTGTTACTGATGTGCAACCAACTAGAGCAATAGGGAGTAGGCAATATAAAAGTGATTTAGGATTAATCAATAGTGCGGTTATGTTTTTCAGTGATGGCATATATAGATAGTTTTTCGGTTTTTGAGTTGGTTTGGTTAGATTAAGCTGCCCGCTATTTAAAGAAGAGATGCGGGCAGCTAAGTGTTATGTTAATAAAGGTCCATTAGTAACCACTATTTTGGCTCCAGTTTGTGTTAACGTTCATTACATCAGTTGGAACAGGGAAAATTCTACGGAACTTCTCTGTCATACCTTTTTCGTATAAGTATTTAAAGCCCCAATTATCCTCAAATTTACCAAAACGAATCAAGTCATTACGTCTCCACGATTCGTCTGCAAATTCGCGTGCACGTTCATCGAGAAGATCGTCAAGAGTAGGAGTTCCTTCTACAGCAGGAGCATTCACATAAGCACGAATTTGATTCATTAATGAAGCAGGTGTATCGCCATTAGTAGCAGAAGCACCACGCAGAATAGCTTCTGCTTTCATTAATAATACGTCAGCATAGCGCAATAGTGGCACATCGTTGCTTTGATTACGGCTCTGAGCTTTTGTAGTTTCTAAATCCATATAGAACTTAATCGAACGATAACCCATCGAACGTCCCAACTGGTCATTGCCAAGATCGAGAGTAGATTCTGTGTTTTCACCGCGGAAATACATCTCTTTTGTCAATTCTACTTGCCACTGGAATTTATCATCAGCATCGCTTCCGGTATAGTATTGGTCAATACCACGTTTGCTGGTTTCAATCATAAATGGCTCATCAGTAGCTTCATAATTTTTGCGTTTGTTAAGCTTACCGGTAAGGAACTGCTTATTACGTTCGTCTCCTTCAAGATTAAACTTATCGTAAAACTCGGGTAATACGCGGAATGTACCACCTACACTGTTAGGAAGATCGACTTCGAAGAATCCTTTTTGAGCACTTCTGTGTGTCCAGAAGCGTGAGTAAGTCATACCTTGTTGTCTTTCTCTATCATAAGGCATTACAAAAATGAAGTCTTTGATTTGAGAACCATTTGTGGGACGGAACTTAACCATATAGTTATCACTAAGGTTAAATACACCAGCCTTGATAACATCATCACACATTGCTACAGCCGCATTTAGCTTTTCATTGCTAGCCGAAGGGCTATAGTTGGCAATGTCGCCCGATGTATATACAGCCCAGTTAATGTATAATTTGGCTAAAAGTGCATCTGCCATATAGCGAGTTGCCTTGCCATACGTCGTTTCATCTACCTTAGTTGTTAGACGATCACGAACCTCTAATAATTCAGATTCAATGAAACGGCAAACGTCTGCTCTTGCAGAGCGCTCGTATATCTCATCACCCATTTTTGTAACTAGGGGTACATTACCAAAGTTATCCATTAAAATAAAGAAATAAAAAGCACGCATTGCACGCACAGGGGCTGCTCCATCACTTTCGTCGTTGCCAAGCAAAGCTAATACTTGATTACATGTATTGACTCCACCCATCGCCGAATTCCACATAGAAGAGATCATACCGTCATCGGTAGACCAGCTGTGAATAGTCATACGCATATAGACACCATTGTCATAATAGTCGGTACCTAACGATACACTTGCCGCTTCATCTGACGAAAGAGTCTGTGCCATCCAATGGTCGCGTCCAAGGCATCCTCTGTAAGAATTATATATATTGGCAGATACTGCTTCAGCTGCTGCTTCTGAGTCTGGGAAGGTCACGTATTGAGATTTTATGTCAACATCAAGATCGGTACAACCAACCAGTGCTAGCAGAGTAGCAGGGATTAAATATTTAAGTTTTTTGGTTTTCATAAGATGCAGGTTTTAGAAATTAATATTAGCTCCTAACATAAATGTTCTAGTGCGTGGATAAGTTTGACGGTTATCAATACCTGGAGTTAAACCACCCAAATAGACTTCTGGATCAATACCTTTGTATTTGGAAATAGTGAAAAGATTATTGCATGTTCCATATATGCGAATATTACTAGCCCAGTTACCTATTTTACCAAAATCATAAGATAGAGTAAGTGTACTTAGACGTAGATAGCTTCCATTCTCAATATATCTATCAGATAATAGATGAGAGTTGTAGTCAGATACTTTCTCAGTTTCCAATACGCTTGCTAATAAGTTACGGTTACCGGCATTACCAGTTACATTTGATAGGCGTGCGCGGGTAGCATTTAATATTTTACCACCAAACACTCCGTTAAAGAAGAAATTAAGTGTCCATTTCTTGTAGTTAATGATATTATTCCATCCCATTACAACCTTAGGTTGAGCTACACCTGTTTTAGCACGGTCTTTATACTCTGGAGCAACAGTTGTTTCGCCGGTACGTTCACCGGTCTCTGCATCGTGTACATAGAAAGTAGAAACGCCATCTTCATTGTAGCCTGCCCATTCCCAAGTGTAGAATTGACCAAGTGGAGAACCCTCCATAATGCGTTGTTGGCAGTTACCAGACTGGCCGGGAGCATTCAACTCTGCTTTATCCATATAGTCTACAGAGAATTGGTCATTCGAAATCTTTTCCACTTTATTCTTATTGTGTGAAAGATTTAAGCTCGTTGTCCATCCCCATGTGTTTGTTCTGATAGGTACTGCATTGATAGTAAATTCAACACCTTTGTTTCGGATGCTACCCACATTTGTTGTCAACCAACCATACAAATAGTTAGTAGTTGATACAGCATAATCAGCAATCAAATCTTTAGTTTTTTTGTCATAATACTCAATAGTACCTGTCAAACGATTATTGAAGAAACCGAAGTCCAAACCAACGTTTAGCATGGATGTACGTTCCCATTTCAAGTTAGGGTTAGCATTTCTAGTAGCTCCCAATGTGCGAATAACATTGTTGTTAGAATCAGTAAACCAACCTGTGGCACCGTATACTGATGAAGCGGTGAATACGTCGAAACCAAGTGAGTTACCACTTTCACCATAACCTACACGCACCTTCAAATCGTCAAATACGCCAAGATCTTTAATGAACTTTTCTTCTGAAGCTCTCCATGCTACTGATGCAGATGGGAATGTAGCCCAGCGGTTGTTCTTTCCAAAAGCTGATGAACCATCGCGGCGAACGGTTGCTTGAAGTAAATATTTGCTAGCAAACGAATAGTTAGCACGACCAAAGAATGAGATCATTCTTAGTGTAGAAAGATTGAAACTGCCAACACTGTTAGAGTCGATTATGTTAGCCATTCCTAAATTATGATAGGTCAAGTCATCGTTGAAGAAGTTCGATGTAGATCCCCAGAAGCCATCATTGTCATTACCTTCTTCCCAAGAATAACCAATCATGGCATTAATCTTATGGATATCTTTAATGATAGTATCATAATTAAAGAACATTTCCATTATCTTCTTGTCATTTTGAATAGAATGGCGAGTGGCTTTACCATTCATGCCAGTTGCACTCATAGACTTAGAAGAGTTGTAGTAGTTTGCATTTTTCTGCTCGTTCTGATAAGTCAGTGTCAAGTCGTATGTAAAACCAGGAAGGATGGTTAACTGTGCTCTACCAATACCTTGAATGCGGTTTGTCTTTACAAAATCAATATTTTCCTTGATCAATGATACTGGATTGTAATATTGAGACTTACCTGTATTCTCGAACCAACTTCCATCTTCGTTGCGAACTGGTGAAGTAGGGAGGTAGTAGGTCATAGCATCAAATACACTCAAACCATCTTGACCACTAACTACATAATTTTGCTCTGTTATACTAGCATTTAAGTTTACCGACAATTTCAATCGATCTTGAAGTGTTACAGTTTCAACGAAAGCGCGGCCGATGTAGCGTTCCATATCTGTACCTTTAATAACACCATCATTGCGATTATAGTTAATACTTGCATTGTAGTTAGTTTTATCGTTACCGCCTGTGATAGAGAATGTGTGGCTATTTGAAATACCTGTTCTTTGCACTTCCTTTTGCCAGTCAGTGTTATAGCCTTGATCATCTAAAGCTTCCATCGCAAAATTGTTGCTTACAACAAAATCTTTGTATTGGCTACCTGACATCAAATCCCAATTCTTAGCCACTCTATTAACAGCCACATATCCGTTGTAGCTAACTTGAGTGCGGCCAGCGGTACCTTTTTTAGTTGTAACGATGATTACACCATTTGCTGCCTTAGATCCATAGATAGCTGTTGCCGAAGCGTCACGAAGAACATCAATGCTTTCAATGTCGTCTGGAGCGATTGTAGTCAAAGAGATGCCAGGAACACCGTCTACTACATAATAAGGCTCCATGGCTGCACCTTCGCGGAAAGAAGAAGCACCACGTAGTGTTACTGAAGGAGAAGCATTAGGGTCACTACTTTGAGTAATAGTTAGGCCCGGCACTTTACCTTGTAGCATCTGCGCAGGATTGTTGAATACACCTTTGTTTAGATCTTCAGCTTTTACTGTTGTAATAGAGCTGGTTACGTCTTTACGTGTCATTTTACCGTAACCTACTACAACTACCTCATCAAGACTTTTGCTGTCATCTTCCATTGTAATGGTAAGATTGGTACCTGCAACATTTACTTCTTTAGTCTTGTAGCCAATATAAGAAAGTGTCAACGTCTTACCTTGTGCCACGTCAATTGCAAATCTACCATCAATATCGGTTATTGTACCGTTGGTGGTGCCTTTCTCTACTACATTCACACCGATTAGGGGTTCGCCTGCACTGTCTTTTACTAGGCCATTTACCCTACTTTGTGCAAATGCTTGTGTACTGTTCAATAGAATCATTGCCAAGATAAATATCTGAGCTAATGTTCGTTTAAAGTTTAATTGTACTTTTAGCATAATAAGTAAATTTGTTTTTAATAATATTATTTTGATTTTAGGCTTAATGTCTCATTATTTCTTCTCTATAGTTTTATGTAGATTCTCTTTTTATATAGTGGATAGCCCGTAAGTCCTAGCAATAGTGTGAATAGTATTGCATAGATAGTTGATGCTACGTATAGATTTGAGAAAATCAATAAGATTCCGTCAAAGACAAGCTGTCTTACTCCGAAACTTCCAAAAACAATTGCTAAGACCTCGCTTAAGACATAGAGAAATAGTGGATTAACGCCGAATATTATAAAGAATGTGCACCATTCTTTCTTTTCTCTTATATCGATGAAATACATCAGTGTGGCTAATAACATAGCAGATAAGCCACAGGTAGTTAATACAAATGTTGGTGACCATATTCGTTTATTTAAGGGTAATAAATCAATGAACAGAAAACCGATAGCCATCATCAAAAAACCTACTATGAACAGCAGTATTACTTTTTTATCAGTTTGCTTGTGTTGCACTATCAATTTTCCGCAATAAAAGCCTATCAATGTATGAGCTATTGCAGATATAGTACTTGTAAGTCCCTCTGGGTCGATGGGGCTTTTTGTGTATACATGCGTTGCACCAAGTATCTTCTGATCGATAATAGCCAAAAGGCTAGATGAATCACATTGATAACCATTACCGAGAAGCAAGAAAATAGAATAGCCTATGAGTAGTATAATGATTAACGGTAGTATATAGCGGTGATTCATCAATAAGGCTAAAAAAGAGACAGCGCAGTAGCAGATGGCTATTCTTGGCAACACACCGAGAACTCTTATATGATCGAAAGGAAAGAAGTCTCCTTTGCAAATATGCGAGAACCATGTGATGGCCCATCCTATGATAAAAATAAGCAGTGTTCTTTTAAGAATTTTGCGACTAACAGCCCAAGATATCTCAAAGTTGAACTTGTTGAGTGATATATAGGTAGAAATTCCCACCATAAAAATAAAGAAAGGAAAAACTAAATCGCAAGGAGTCAGACCATTCCATTCCGCGTGTTTCAATGGTGCATACGCATACTTACCACCCGAATTGTTTACTAGAATCATACCAGCTACAGTGATGCCGCGGAGTACATCTAATGAAAGCAAACGTTTAGTTGGAGTAGCCATACCTTTACTTGTTATTGGTTAAATGCTTGGTTGAATACTCTCTTTGCTGTTTCGATGCAATCTCCTTCACCTTCAGTAGTGTATGGATTATTGGCTAAGGTCCAAGGTTCTTCCATACCGTAGAAGTCTATCTCAACTGCCGGTTTGCCGTTTAGCTGATCATTAAGCATGCTCCAGAAGGCTTCCCAACGAGGATAGTAGAAATCTTTTAGTATTCCGTTCCATTCTTTATGAGCATAGTCTCTAAGCTTGCCGTCATTGGCACACACTCTATTGCCCCATGTACTAATCTGTACGCGCGCATTCCATTCATATAAGTCTTTTTCTTCTTGTGTGTTGCCTAGTGATTTGGCTTGGTTAATCCAATTGCCTACACGGAACTCTTGTCTTGTTGCTAGTAGTTCATCTTGAAGGAGTAAGAGCTGAAGGAATTCGTTAGAATACTTCTCAAAACTTTTCTTGTCATAGCTTTTAAAAGCAGCAATGGCATTATTGTAAACGATGCGTCCTTGATCGGCTAACGATTGGCGAACAATATCAACTAGATCATATTCAAAATTGTTATTACCTTTATATTGATCAGCTGTGTTCAGCATTAGTTTTGCGGCTTCAGCTGTGACAGTCGGATCATAATAATTAGCCATCTTAGACCAACTAGATACTTGAAAGTTTTCCATTGAAGGGCGTCCACAGAAGATGGACTCATGTGCGCCTTGTTGATTGTTGCCGAAGGGACAGTTATAAATAGTACTTCCGAGTAGCTGCCATGCCTCTTCTACAACAGGGTTGTATTCTCCATAGCGTGCAGCAATATAATTCTTGATCCATTCCTCTTTTGTAAACTTTTCAGGTCTCCAAGGAAGTTCACACATTAGTTCATACATCACAGGATTATTCTCAATTCCTTCCATTGCAAGTCCAATTCCTGTTAAATTGGCTGCTAGTGGATTGGTTTTAGTTTGATAGAAGTTATCAAGCAACTGATCCATGCGGCCATGAAGCCCCACATTAGCCCCGAAGTTTTGGAGTAGACAGAATAACCATTCATGGTTTTCGTAGCCTTTTTCTCTTTTCCATATTGATTCTATTCCCCACATAGGGCGGCATTCGCTGAATAGGTCTAGAATCAGAAGTTCACCTTTCTTCATACTGTTGATCATCTCAGGGCGAGGATTCTCTGTCCAGCCTTGTATCACCCAAACAGCATTAGGGTTGACCGCTTTCATGGCATCCATTATTGCTTTGCCGGCTGCATCAAAGTCTACTTCTCCAATCGATTTATTTTCGTGGAATGGGTCCATAGAGTAGTAGTTGGCTTTGCCAAATAACTTCTCCATCTCATCATAATACAAAGCAGCTATTTCTTTAAATCTTGGGTCGGTGGGTTGTAAGAAGGCTGGTCTCACAAAACCATTCCAAAGTCGAGGCTCAGCTACATTAAGTCCAAGTTTCTCTTTGGCATTACTAGGAACCATACCAGAATAACCAGGGAAAACAGGCTCAATGCCATATTCCTTCATCCTTTTAAGAATCTTTTTCTGTAGCACCTCTTGCTGTTTGTACCAGCTATCGGGGTTTGGACCGCCCCAACCTTCTAGATTATTCATTTCCCACCATGCAAGAAAAGCGGGTCCAGCTATATAGTTGTTAATCTCCTCTTTGGTATAGCCTAGCTTATCCAGTAGGTTATACCAGATTGTCTCTTCGCCTACTATGGCGAGTGGCAGATTGATGCCGTGTAAAGCCATCCAGTCAATTTCTTGCTGCCAGCGTTCCCAATCCCAAAAAGCCATTGAGTAAGAATATGTACAGTAGTTGAAGTTATATCTTAAAGATAGATCGGTGTCGAAACGCTCCTTCTGAGTTACTGGAGGGAGAGTGTCAGGCAATTTGCTCTGCATTCCATTCCATGATAGATGGACACCTGCATAGTATTTTAGGTACCAATTAAGACCGGTAGCAATATTTATATAGTTATTGCCACGGATAACGACTTTATTCCCTTTTTGATCTAGTTCAAAAAAGTCTTTGTCATTCTTTACTAGTTCGATGACAAACTTTTTTGAAGCCCCTTTATCAATACGTTCCAATAGACCTTTAATAGGATTTGCTAGAATAGTAGTTGACGTAAAAACAAGTAATAAAATAATTGTAAGTGTTCTGATTTTCATAGTGAGTATCCCTTAGTGTTATGTACAAATTTATAGTAAATGCCCCCAGGAGTGGAGGAAAATCGATCAAATAAGGGAGAAAATAGTAAACTATACCATTATTTTGTGAGCAAAGTGCTTGGGAGTATGTTGTAGACCTCCTTGAAACATTTAGTGAAATATTTAGGGTCGTTGAAGCCTACGGAATAAGCTATCTCTGAAATATTAATGTTTTGGTTTAATTCTTTTGTAGTAATTATTTCATAGGCAATCTTTAGTCGATAGTTCTTCATAAACTGTCCTATTGATTGTCCTGTTAGGTCTTGAAGCTTTTTATTTACTAAAGTTTTGCTGTACCCCATATCCCGTACAAATTGTTCAAGTTCGTACGAGGAATCGCCATAATTAAGTTTCATCTGCTCAATGGCATGGGTGATAAACTTGCTGTCTTTTGAGTCTTCGGCGATGCTCAAGGTATTTCCTTTCATGTTTATCGCAAATAGAGATCTAAACTTTCTTTGTTGCTCAAATATGTTTCTAATTAAGTAGAGTAGAACCTCTTCGTCAAATGGTTTACATAAATAATGGTCCACACCTATTTGGAAACTTTCCTTTTTTTGTTCTTCAGCTACTACAGCCGTGAGCATAATAAAAGGAATATGCGATATGGCTAAATCAGCCTTTACATTTTTAGAGAGATCAATGCCATTCATGACAGGCATCATCAAGTCGCTCAATATTAAGTCAATCTTTCGTGAACGTAGTGTTTCTAGGGCTTCTGCACCATCTTCTGCTTCAAGAATCTTATACTCCTTTTGTAGTAAGGTGCGAATGTAACTTCTCATATCGGGATTGTCGTCAACTACTAGAATTATTTCAGATTGCTGTGTTCTGTTTTGTCTTTCTAGCATATTTGATGAATTAGGATTCACATCCTGCTGCTCAGCGTTTTTGAGAGGCAAGTTCTCTTCGGATATGTTCGCATCTTTGTTAGCTTCTACATAGGGGAGCATGACGCGGATGGTTGCACCTCTTCCTTTATTATTGAATGCTTTAATTGTACCTCCATGAAGACGAATGATTTTATCGCATAGATAAAGCCCTATGCCTGTACCACTCTGGCCTTGAATGTGATATCTGGTGCTTTTCTTGGACTGATAAAAACGGTCGAAAATCTTCTCCAGCTCGTCTGTAGCAATGCCCGAACCATTATCTCTCACTCCTAGATAGATCATTTTCTCATTACCTTCGTTAACCACAGTTGCCGCATAGATGTCTATCTTCCCGTTGTTTGGCGTAAATTTAATGGCGTTTGAGACAAGATTGATAATTACTTTACGGATATATTCATAATCCAAAACAAGGTTTTCATTCTCTAATCTGCTGTATATTGTAATGTCGATTTTTCGTTCTTTGGCAAATGCTTGGAGAGGCATCAATACACCATTCAGAAAAGATAGAAGATGGTCCTCCTTTCTGTTGAGAGTGACCTTATGTGAATCAATCTTTCTGAAGTCCATCAACTCATTCACCAATGCAAGAAGATATTTAGAGCTGCGCTCAGCGAGCTGGATTTGTTCTGTTACCGTAGGATCCTTACTACGCTTCAAAGCCACCTCCAACGGTCCATTGAT
Source organism: uncultured Bacteroides sp. (assembly GCA_947074205.1). GTDB lineage: Bacteria > Bacteroidota > Bacteroidia > Bacteroidales > Bacteroidaceae > Bacteroides. The sequence continues at coordinate 16,095 of CAMTOQ010000053.1, forward strand.
AAGTGTTACCGGGGTTCTAAACTCATGCGTAATGTTTGTGAAGAAAGCGATCTTTTCTTCCGTGGTTTCAGCAAGTTTGCGGCTCATGCTTATCAACTGCTTGTTTTGCACTGAAAGAGTAGCAGTTCGTTCTCTAACCGTGTTTTCCAGCGTCTCTTTCTGTCGTCTATACGAGTTTACTTTCCATATATAGAAGCGTTGAATCAAGAACAGTACGAATAGGCACATCAAGAGATAAAACCACCACGATTTATAGAAATATGGTTCTACATGTATTTGTATACTTGTTGGATTGTTTTGCCAATTACCTTTGCTATCTGTGGCATACACTTCAAATGTATACTCTCCGGATGGTAAGTAGGTATAGCTTGCTACATTATGTCCGGGTCTAAGCTCATTCCAGTTTTTCTCATATCCCTTCAATCGGTAGGAATAGCGTATTTGCTTGCTATAGTCAAAATTGCAAGATGAGAATGTTAAGGCGATAGACTGATCCCTTTCATGCAGATGAATATCCTTAGAGTTTGAAATATTGCTTTTAAGATATTGCCCGGAAGATGGATATACAGCCTTGCCTAGGATAGAAAGCTCTGTAATCAATACCTTAGACATCTTAGTAGAAGATAGCGGAATCTCCGGTGTGATGGCAATCAAACCATCTGTGTTTCCAAAATAGAGTAGATCATCTAAATCAGAATAATAATAAGCGTTTCTGTAGAACTGGTTACCTTGGATACCATCATACTTATTATAATTACTGAAAACCATAGTAGATCGGTTGAGTTGAGAAACCCCTTGATTAGTGGAGAGCCACAAATTTCCAGATTTGTCTTCAAGAATACCTATGATATTCTCATTCGGGAGCCCATCCTTCATTGTAAAGTTCACAAACTTATAGTTCTCATTCTTGTCATCTGTCATTTTATAGAGCCCCGAACCGTTGCATCCTATCCAGATATTGCCATCCGTATCTTCGTAAATTGTGTTTATCTTATCTGTTTTTTGCGATTTAGGATCGGCCAGATTCTCTGTGATATGCTTATAACTGAGATTTCGTCTGCTGCGTGCAAACGAGAATAGATTAACAATAAACACACCGCGAGATGTACCTATCCATAGTCGATACTTACTATCGATGAGCAGTGCATTCATAGTATCGAAGTTGTTGTCAACAGCATTAAAACGTATCGGCTGAAAAGTCTTTTTGGATTTGTCGTAAAAATGTAGCCCCTCTGTTGTACCAAACCATATTCCTTTGTTTATTGTGTCCTCGCAAGCACTAGAAACAAAGTTTCCCTCCATTCCGGGAGTGGCCCCACGGTAATAACGTTCAAAGGTTTTATTATTAGGGATGTTGAGGTTTAGTTTACTTACTCCCATGCCCCATGTGTAGGCCCATAGATTGTTTTCACGGTCTATGAGGATACCGCTGATAGAGTTGTGGGCAATAGAATGAGGGTCGCTTTGGCTGTTCTTATAGTGCTCAAATCCTTCTTTTCCTCTTCGTTTTAGGTTAAGCCCTCCTTCTACTGTTCCTACCCATAGGTTGCCATCTCTGTCGGCACTGATGGCGCTAACGGGGTGAGCTGATAATGAAGAACTGTTACTTCTATCCGGTAGCCACGTATGACAAATGATTTTGGGTTGTGAAAGATAGTTTACCCCACCAATCTCTGTCCCAATCCATAGTTCATTCTTGTCAGATAGTAGACAATTGATAAAGTTGCTGTTCAATGATTGGTTGAGAGGCGATAAATCCTGTTGGAGCATTAAGAACTCATCATTCTGCTTATTGTAAACAATTAATCCATGGAGAGTGCCTATGAAAAGTAATCCATCATCGTTCTGTCTGATTGCTGTAATGTGGAGTTGACTGCTGCTTGGTGATAATCGATCCAGCTGTTTATGCTCTTTAAAATCTCTATTGAAGTGATCATAACTGTATAAACCATAGTTTGAGCCTATCCAAAGAGTTTCTTTATCCACCGCAAGAGCTTGAATCTTCCAATCATCAAAGCACTGGCTAACCAGTGGTGACATCTCCTTTGCTTTTAATGTATTTTCGGTATGCTTTTCTACAATCATCAAGCTGTTGTTAATCCCCGCGCAGATGCCCCAGCCTAAATCAGCAATAGCGTTAATTGAGGAGCTGCTTACACCTTTTTCTAGTGCATAATACTCTTTAACTCCTCCCTCGGCATCGAACTCAATACAGTAGAGACTATTTGCTGCAGATATCCATAAACTACCTTCTCTGTCTTTGTATATATAAGTAGCTTTAGTATTCATCACATTCCAGAGAGTGGAGTAGAGGTCAATAGGCAATGAAACGGTGCAATAGTTTTCTAGGTCTATAATGTCGATTCCTCTTTCGCTAGCTACCCAAAGGCGATTAAAGCCATCCTCGCAAATATGATAAGCTAAATCACCTTTAAGGCTAATAGGAGTTGTAGTGGAGTTGAAGTTAACAAAGTTATAACCATCATATCGGCTAATCCCATTATGGGTGGCAAACCACATATATCCATTAGAGTCCTTATAAATATCTTCCACGAAATTATGAGAAAGTCCAATGTCTTCAGTGAGATAGCTAAAGTTGTATTTGATATTGGGCAGCCTAGAAGCGTTGCTAGTAATGGCGAATTGCAAGATGTAAAGAAGCAGAATGAGAATTCTTTTCATAGTCAATGAGAAATATTTCGTGTCAGTTCTAGTTATATGCGATTTATTGCAAAATTAGAGAAATTTGTTAATTGTGCAATATAAAGATAAATTATAATAAAATTAATTTAAATCAACTATTTATCTGTTCTTCTGGTTGATTCAGTTTGTTGTATTACAAGCATGTGACAATAATGCATGTTTTTGTCATGGGTGGAGCAATTTATCCAAAAACATTGCTGCCACTTCTAACTATAGGGCAATACATAACATTTGTCAATCTCTTTAATATTACAAAGAAAAATACGATATTTGCGGCATGAATCAAGTCGAATCGATATTTGATATAGTCATGAAAGGTATTCTCATTGGTGTGGTAGTGTCCGCTCCATTGGGTCCGGTAGGAGTATTGTGCATACAGCGAACGTTAAACAAAGGTCGTTGGTATGGCTTTGTTACCGGTCTTGGTGCCTGTGTTAGCGATATTGCTTATGCTCTTCTTACAGGCTATGGCATGAGCTTCATATTTGAATATATCAATAAGAATATCTTCTATCTACAGCTGTTTGGCAGCATCATGTTGTTTATCTTTGGTGTTTATACTTTCCGGAGCAACCCTGTAGGCTCTATCCGTCCGCCTTCTTCTAAGAAGGGAAGTTACGTGCACAACTTCTTTACAGCTTTTTTAGTAACGTTGTCCAACCCCCTCATCATATTTCTATTTATCGCTCTATTTGCTCGATTCTCGTTTATGCAGCCGGGAGTGTTGCTTAGTGAGACGGTTACCGGCTATTTATCTATAGCACTCGGAGCGCTACTTTGGTGGTTCTTGTTGAGCTTTGGTATTAGTACCCTTAAAAAGAAATTCAATGTGCGAGGCATCTGGATAATGAACCGTGTCATTGGCGGTATCGTGATGTTGGTATCGCTTATAGGTTTGATATTTACATTTGTTGGAGAGTCTCTATACTAAACCTTTATAATAATTACAGGAGGTCCATTATGAAAATAGCGCAACATCTACGCGAGAAGAATATTGCCGAGTATCTCATCTATATGTGGCAAACCGAAGATTTACTTCGTGCTCATAGTTGTGATATGGATAAGGTTGATGCACAGATCGTTTCACAGTTCCCACCCGAAGAGCAAGAGGCCTTGCGTCAGTGGTATTCAGATCTTATTGAGATGATGAGACATGATGGGGTTCTAGAGAGAGGGCATCTACAGATTAATAAAAATACATTGATACAGCTCACCGATCTGCATCGGTTATTGTTAGGCTCTTCTAAATTCCCATTCTACCATGCTGCCTACTACAAAGCTTTACCCTTTATAGTGGAACTGCGTCAAAAGGGAGGTATCAAGGATGAGCCCGAGCTAGAGACTTGCTTTGAAGCACTCTATGGGGTATTCTTGCTCCGCCTTCAGAAGAAGACATTGAGCGATGAGACGGCTAAGGCTATTGATGCCATCAGTGCATTGTTGTCTATGCTAGCCAACTACTACGATAAGGATAAAAAAGGCGAACTTAAATTAGAAGATTAAGTATGAATATACTAGTTACCGGTGCCAACGGGCAGCTGGGCAACGAATTGCGGACTCTATCCGAAATCTACTCCCATCATCATTATTTTTTTACCGATATAGCAGAACTTGATATTTGTGATGAAGTAGCGGTAAAGCAGTTTGTTTCCAATCACTCTATCGACTTTGTTATAAACTGTGCAGCTTATACTGCTGTTGATGCTGCTGAAGATCATCCAGAGTTATGCGATCGTCTCAACCATTTGGCCGTAGGCTATTTGGCACAGGCCGCAGAGTCTCGTGGAGCCTCTTTTATTCAGGTTTCAACTGATTATGTATTTGATGGTAACTCCTTTCACCCTTATAAAGAAACAGATGCTCCATCGCCTACTTCAGTCTATGGTATTACGAAACTAGCGGGCGAGAAGGCCGCATTAGAAGGATGTAGTAAGACGGCTGTGATACGTACCTCATGGCTCTATTCAACCCATGGCAACAACTTTGTGAAAACAATGATTCGTTTGGGTCATGAACGCGAAGCGCTCGGAATAGTTTTTGACCAAGTAGGAACGCCTACCTTTGCAGCCGATTTAGCCCAGGCCATCATGGCTGTTGTAGAGGAGGGAGTTACACCCGGTATCTATCATTTTAGCAATGAAGGTGTTTGCTCTTGGTACGATTTTACAGTGGCTATTCACCGCTTAGCAAGTATTACATCTTGCAAGGTTCGACCTATTCATTCTGCTGACTACCCCACAAAAGCAACTCGTCCTGCTTTCTCGGTGCTCGACAAAAGCAAAATTAAGCAGACATACCAACTTGATATTCCTCATTGGGAAGAGAGCTTAGCGCTCTGCATCTCACTTTTAAATAGTATTTAAATATTGATTAAACACTGATTAGATATCAGCGTATATATTCTGTCGATTCAATTATATGGCAAATCAAAACGAAATAAGTAGAAGGCGTACATTCGCCATTATTGCTCACCCTGATGCCGGTAAGACATCGCTTACGGAAAAACTGCTCCTTTTCGGAGGTCAGATTCAGGTAGCTGGGGCTGTAAAGAGTAACAAAATTAAAAAGTCAGCAACTTCGGACTGGATGGAGATCGAGAAACAACGTGGTATCTCGGTAACTACTTCTGTGATGGAATTTGATTATCTCGACTATAAAATTAATATCCTTGACACCCCTGGTCACCAAGATTTTGCTGAAGACACCTACCGTACCCTTACGGCTGTTGATAGCGTAATTATTGTTGTCGATGGTGCAAAAGGGGTGGAGACGCAGACCCGCAAGCTGATGGAAGTTTGCCGTATGCGCAATACGCCTGTTATTATCTTCGTCAACAAGATGGACCGTGAAGGTAAAGATCCATTCGATTTGCTAGATGAGTTGGAAGAAGAACTTATGATTAAGGTTCGTCCTTTGACTTGGCCTATTGAACAAGGAGCCCGTTTTAAAGGGGTATATAATATCTACGAGAAGAAACTTGACCTTTTTCAACCTTCAAAACAGGTGGTAACAGAGAAAATAGAGGTAGATATCAATTCAGAACAACTAGACCAACAAATCGGTACTACTTTGGCGGATAAGCTGCGCAGCGATCTCGAACTCATCGAAGGTGTATATCCGGAACTCGATAATAAAGAATATCTAGATGGACATACTGCGCCTGTATTCTTTGGTTCTGCTCTGAACAACTTTGGTGTGCAAGAGCTACTTAACTGTTTTGTAGAGATTGCTCCAAGCCCACGCCCTATCGAGGCTGTAGAGCGCGAAGTAGAACCTGAAGAACCTAAATTCACGGGTTTTATCTTCAAGATCACTGCCAATATCGACCCTAACCACCGCTCTTGTGTGGCTTTCTGCAAGATATGCTCAGGTAAGTTTACACGTAATGCACCTTACTATCACGTACGTCACGGTAAAACCATGCGTTTCTCGTCGCCTACGCAGTTTATGGCGCAACGTAAGACCACTGTTGATGAGGCTTACGCAGGCGATATTATTGGTTTGCCCGATAACGGTACATTTAAGATTGGCGACACTTTGACCGAAGGCGAATTGCTCCACTTCAAAGGATTGCCTAGCTTCTCACCCGAGATGTTTAAATATATCGAAAATGCTGACCCAATGAAGCAAAAACAGTTGGCCAAAGGTATCGATCAGTTGATGGACGAAGGTGTAGCACAGCTCTTTGTTAACCAGTTCAATGGGCGTAAGATTATTGGTACAGTAGGTCAACTTCAGTTTGAAGTTATTCAGTATCGTTTGCTTAACGAATACAACGCATCGTGTCGTTGGGAACCTGTAAGCTTGTACAAAGCTTGTTGGATTGAGAGCGATGATGCTGCTGAGCTCGAGGCGTTTAAGAAGCGTAAATATCAATATATGGCCAAAGATCGCGAAGGTCGTGATGTATTCTTAGCCGATTCGGGCTATGTGTTACAGATGGCACAGATTGATTTCAAGAATATACGTTTCCATTTTAGCAGTGAGTTTTAAGAGCTAAATTTGCCACAAAATAGTGAAAGTGGGGTAGGAGAAGGTTTTACTTTTTCTATCCCACTTTTATTTTCGCATAGATTCAGATGTTAATTAAATCGTCTACATTTAGCATTTTTTATTCTTTATAGGCTTTATTCTCTTTTGATTTATTACTACTTTGCGAACGTTTTACAAAAAACAACAATTCAACTAATACTAAACGATATGGAAAATTTTGGAGAAGCACTACTTCTTATGCTGATCGGGATGTCTACCGTCATAGTCATTCTTCTGCTTATCATCTTCTTGGGAAAACTACTTATCTATCTGACTAATAAATATGTACCTGTCGAGGAAGTTATACCTCAGTCGCCGCAACAGCCCGCCCCGGCACCTATTCCTGCTCATATTATGGCTGCTATCACTTCGGCTGTCAGTGTAGTGACCAAAGGCAAAGGCAAGATTACTAATATCGAAAAACTATAAACGAAATACTAACCGCTTTGAAAAACGAAATAAAGATGAAAAAAGAGATCAAATTCAGTCTGGTGTTCAGAGATATGTGGCAAAGTGCCGGAAAATATGTACCGCGCGTAGACCAACTTCTTAAAGCGGCACCTGCTATTATAGAAATGGGATGTTTTGCACGTGTCGAAACCAATGGTGGTGGCTTCGAGCAAGTCAACCTATTGTTCGGCGAAAACCCCAACCGTGCTGTTCGTCAATGGACTAAGCCTTTCAATGATGCCGGCATACAAACACACATGCTCGATCGTGCATTGAATGGACTCCGTATGAGCCCCGTTCCTGCCGATGTACGCAAACTATTCTATAAAGTAAAGAAAGCACAAGGTACCGATATCACACGTACATTCTGTGGCCTTAACGATATTCGCAATATTGCACCTTCCATTGTTTACGCTAAAGAGGCAGGCATGATCTCTCAAGCTGCACTAAGTATCACTCATTCGCCCATTCACACGGTAGAGTACTACACCAACATGGCATTAGAGCTTATCAATTTAGGGGCGGACGAAATTTGCATTAAAGACATGGCAGGCATCGGTCGCCCCGTTTCTTTAGGTAAAATTGTAGCCAACATCAAAGCGGCTCATCCCGATATAATCATTCAATACCATAGCCATGCAGGCCCTGGCCTTAATATGGCAAGTATCCTAGAAGTATGCGAGGCTGGTTGCGACTATATCGATGTAGGTATGGAACCTCTTTCATGGGGTACTGGTCATGCCGACCTTATCAGTGTGCAAGCTATGCTAAAAGATGCAGGTTTTAAGGTTCCCGAGATCAATATGGAAGCCTATATGCGCCTTCGTTCTTTGATTCAAGAATTTATGGACGATTTCCTTGGGCTCTATATTAGTCCTAAAAACCGCTTGATGAACTCGTTGCTCATTGGTCCTGGGCTTCCAGGAGGTATGATGGGGAGTTTGATGGCCGACCTTGATAGCAATCTCGAATCAATCAATAAGTACAAAGCCAAACGCAACTTGCCATTTATGACGCAAGATCAGCTCCTTATTAAGCTGTTCGACGAAGTGGCCTATGTATGGCCTCGAGTGGGTTATCCTCCATTGGTGACGCCTTTTAGCCAATACGTAAAGAACTTGGCCATGATGAACGTTATCGCTATGGAGAAAGGCAAAGAACGCTGGGGAATGATTGCCGACGATATTTGGGATATGATTCTAGGTAGAGCCGGTCAGTTGCCTGGCCCATTGGCTCCCGAAATCATAGAGAAAGCCGAACGAGAAGGTCGCAAATTCTTTACCGGAGACCCACAGGATAACTACCCTGACGATCTTGACAAATACCGCAAGTTGATGAAAGAGAACAAATGGGACGAGGGACAAGATGATGAAGAGCTCTTTGAATATGCTATGCATCCCGCTCAATATGTGGCCTATAAAAATGGCAAAGCTAAAGAAGATTTTTTGGCCGATGTAGAGAAGAAGAAGAAAGAGAAGAACAAAGATCCGTTGGACGATGCCAAACCTACCACATTGACGGTGAAAGTAGATGGAAAAGACTACAAAGTAACTGTGGCCTATGGTGACATCGATCTTCCTACCACACCTACAGCGGCACCCCTTGTTGATGGCGAAGGGCAGGATGTAGTTTCCCCACTTGAAGGTAAATTCTTCCTTACCAAAAATGCGCAAGAACATGGACTGCAAATTGGTGACAAGGTAAAAGTTGGCGATGTGTTGTGTTATGTTGAGGCCATGAAGACCTACAATGCTATCCGTTCGGAATTTGCGGGTACAGTGACAGGTATCTGCTATAACAGCGGCGACACAGTTTCTGAAGACGATGTATTAATGAAAATAGGATAATCACGATGAACGATATATTCCAAAAACTCTACGATATGACTGCTATTGGCAACTTCTTTGCCGAGCCGCAGTTTCTTATAATGTATGTCATCGGTTTTCTCTTGCTCTATCTGGGCATCAAGAAGCAATATGAACCACTACTGTTGGTACCTATTGCCTTTGGAGTGTTGCTAGCCAACTTCCCTGGTGGTGGTATGGGTGTGGTGCAAGCCGATGAAGCTGGTATGGTTCTAGTCAATGGCACCATGCAAAACATCTGGGAGATGCCATTGCATGATATTGCACACGAACTGGGTATCATGAACTTTATCTATTATGCACTTATTAAGACGGGCTTTTTGCCTCCCATCATCTTTATGGGGGTAGGTGCATTGACCGACTTTGGTCCTATGCTTCGCAATCTTCGTCTCTCGTTCTTCGGTGCGGCAGCTCAGATTGGTATATTCTCGGTGTTGTTGGTAGCTATCCTTATCGGTTTCGAACCTAAAGAGGCAGGTGCATTGAGTATCATTGGTGGTGCCGATGGCCCTACTGCTATCTTTACCACTATCAAGCTAGCTCCTCAGTTGCTCGGTCCTGTTGCCATT
>CAMTOQ010000054.1 GCA_947074205.1 uncultured Bacteroides sp.
GACTATGGACGAAATAGATAGAAAACTAAACGACTACTATGGAGGAAAGGTAGTTCGCAAGGATTTGACAAAGAGTATAAAGGAAGGTGCTAATGTGCCCATCTATGTGCTGGAATATCTTTTGGGTATGTATTGTGCCACAGACAACGAAGATGATATAAAAACCGGAGTGGACATGGTGAAGCGTGTACTTGCCGATAACTTTGTGCGTCCTGATGAAGCAGAGAAGATAAAATCAAAAATCAGAGAGTTGGGACATTACAAAATCATTGATAAGGTGACAGCCAAACTCAATGAGCGCAATGATAGCTATGAGGGGCAGATATTCAATATCAATATAGGGCATATCACAATTGGCGATTCTTATATAAAACAATACGAAAAACTACTGTGCGGTGGAATTTGGTGCATTATCGATATGGAGTATAACTTTGACGAGAATGCGAAAGGAAGTCCATTCAGCATAACGTCTTTGAAGCCTATTCAGATGCCTGCCACTGATATGGAAGAGTATGTAGAAAACCGAAAGAATTTCACGCTTGATGAATGGATAGAGGTGATCTGCCGAAGTGTGGGAATGGAACCTACCAACTTAGATGAAAAGACTCGTTGGCACTTAGTAGCCCGTATGATTCCGTTTGTGGAGAACAACTACAATATTTGTGAGCTTGGTCCACGTGGTACCGGTAAGTCCTATGTGTACGATGAATTATCTCCTTACTCTATTCTTATCTCCGGTGGGCAGACTACGGTGGCTAACCTATTCTACAATATGGGCCGACACCAAGTGGGCTTAGTGGGAACATGGGATGTTGTGGCCTTTGATGAGGTGGCTGGCATCAACATGAAAGACAAGGACGGGATTCAGATCATGAAAGGCTATATGGCCAATGGCTCATTTAGTCGTGGCAAAGAGAGTATCAATGCAAATGCCTCTATGGTGTTTGTAGGCAATATAAACGGGAGCATTGAGAATTTAGTGAAGGTGAGCCACTTGTTGTCGCCATTCCCAAAAGATATGATAGATACTGCCTTCTTCGATCGTTTCCATCACTATCTGCCAGGGTGGGAGATACCTAAGATGCGCCCGGAGTTCTTTACTGACTCGTTTGGCTTTATATCCGATTATTTCTCGGAATGCTTACGCGAAATGAGAAAGAGAAGTTTCAGCGATGCCATCCAAAAATACTTCCGTTTGGGTAAGGACCTAAATCAGCGCGATGTGATTGCTGTGAAGAAGACGGTGAGCGGATTGTTGAAGCTACTCTTTCCGGATGGAAACTATGGCAAGGAAGATGTGAGACTCTGTTTGGAATATGCACTTGTCGGCCGTCGTCGCATTAAGGAACAACTCAAAAAGATCGGTGGGCTGGAATTCTACGACGTACATTTCAGTTATATCGATTTAGAAGATAGTGAGGAACGATATGTGAATACCCCTGAATGCGGTGGGTCGACACTGATTCCGGAAGGAGAGATGCAACCCGGATCACTTTACAGTGTGGCGCATCAGCCGGGAGATGGCAATTTAGGCCTTATCCGTTTAGACTTGCAAGTAATGGCTGGTAATGGAAAGTTTACTCATACTGGCTTTGGTAGTGGTAGTGCCATAAGTGATGAACTGAAGGAAGCCGTGAACTACTGTCGTTCAAATTTGAGCCGAATATCACAAAGTACTCGTTTTGCAGATTTTGAGATGCACATGAAGGCTACAGATATTAATGGCATTGGCACTCTCGAAGGTTTGGAACTAGGCATATTTATTTCCCTTGTTTCGGGTTTAACAACTCGAAGTCTACAACCTCAAATGTGCGTGCTAGGTTCAATGAGTATTGGTGGGACTATCATCCCCACAAGCGACTTGGCAGGTGCCTTACAAATAGCTCAAGATGCCGGCGCAAAAAGAATCCTAATCCCAGTTGCTGACATGATGCAATATTCCAAAGTACCAGCAGATTTGATATCCAAGTTTAGTTTGGAGGTGTATTCAGATCCAGTTGATGCTGCGTTTAAGGCGCTGGGGATAAAGTAGGAAGATAGTAAGTCGGGATGAATTGGCTAATTGTCTTCGTTGTTTTTTATTTAATATTCCATATCAATTGTGGAAACAAACAGAACTACTTTTATCTTGCAGGACAAAAAGTTTTATCGGACAGCAATAAATGACTTACTTCTCACTATACCCAGATGAGATGGCCGTTGAAATGAGGAAACGGTTGAATGCAGTTTTTGATGTTCGTGAACTCGTTTCACAAAGGCTGAGAAGAACAACTGGGATTATGTGAATTTGCTTCGTACTAAAGATTCTATCATAATTCCCAGATTAGGAACTGAATCGGATCGCGAAGCGATGACACAGATTGAACAACTCTATCCGGAGTATGAAGGGTGTATTCAAATAGAGTCAATGACAATGCCGAGCGAGAGGCTCTTGCTCTAGTCGAAGAACTTATCAAGAAGAATGAATATGGTATCTTTCTGTCCAATCTTATAATTCAGAAATCTAATATTCTGTTCGCTATGGAGCGAGAAGAAGAAGCACTGCGTTTCCAGAAGAACAATGTACGCGAGAAAGAAGTATGTGAACATCTTGTAACTATTTTAACTGATAAAAACGATTATAATCATGCTCTATTGGTACTAAAGAAAGCAATAAAGCTTAGCGAGTTTTATGAAAGTTGGAAGTGGCTTCGCAAAGAAATAGAGATTTATGAAATGTTGGGCAGTGCCGATAATGTAATCAAAGCCTATCGTAGGTTGTTTGTGGATTCTGCAGAAGATTTTGATTGTTACGAGGCATTGAAAAAGAGCATCCCTTCGTCCGAATGGAACTCGTATTTAAAAGACTTGATGGATGAAACGGCATTTAGTCCCTATTGCCTCGGCAATACAAACTTCAAAGCCGAAATATTGATTGCAGAGAATGATTATCATGGCTTGTTTGAATACCTTTGCGTCATTGATGATTGTTGTAAACTGTCCATTTATGAGAGTTATGCACTCCGACTATTTGAAGTCAATCAGATAAATCTTATCCCTTACTATATGAATGCCAATCGCATAGAGGCAGCAGAGGCGAAGAAGCGTGATCATTATTCTTACGTTTGCCGACACATCAGCTACTTTAAGAAGTTGAATGGAAGCGAACAAAGTGTTGCTTCTCTTGTTGAGGAACTGCGTAGTGAGTATCGCCGTCGTCCTACATTTATCGAAGAGCTTAAGTCGGTGCAATAAGCATAGTTGAGAGTTGAATAAAAAGAATCATTAGTAAATCAATAATGACCTGAAGAAACGTTTGTGGGTGTACAGGTATAATGCATAGACTAAGGCTAGCTTTGTAGAAAATAAAATTATACATTGTTCAATCGAGTTAGATGGCAATAATATAGTCTTATGATAATAGAAACAAATGAGTAGGTATCAAACCAAAACCACACCATATTTCAGCTCAATAGTGAACCATAATCTTACAATTATAAAACAATCAATAACTATATAAATCAACTCATTAGTGTCCCAATTTTAATGAGACACTAATGATCTACTATATCAAGCAAGTGATGTTATTTAATTTTACAAATGTTAATATTAGATGGTTTGTTTAAAAAGAACACACAATTTACGAACAATACTTTTGTTTAATCGTTAAACATTCATATTTACGTTATTAAAAGATTTGGCGAAGCGATTCGTAGTCAAAATCGAACAACTTATTAAACCATAACTAATTGATAAAGTTTTATGAAAAAGCTCATTTATTTTTTAATAATTATTTGCGCATTTGCAGCGGCATGCTCCAACAGTGAGGAGTATATTGAAAAGAGTCAACAGAGTATTAAGTTCAATAGTTTGCGTGATAAAGTACAAACAAGGGCAGCCAACGATAGTGCTGATAATTATTATGTTTATGCCATAATAGAAGGATATAACGAATGGTATTTCAATACAACTATAAATACCACCACTGGTGCTACCGACTATTTTTGGCCACAAGGTGCAACGGTAGATTTTTACTCTTTTTGTCCTGCACCAGCAGCCTATAATATTGTAGTGGGTGCTACCACTCCTGGTACATCTATCCCTATTACCTACACGGTGCCAACTGCAGCCAATCAAGATTTTACAATTGCTACACCGGCACTCGACAAATCGGGTCCTTCTCCCGTACATTTAGCCTTCAACCATATGCTTTCCAAAATATCTATCACTGTACAGCTGGTTGATACACTTACAAGTTCGTTTACATTGGCCAGTGGATGGACCAGCCAATTGTCAATGCTCTATACCTCGGCCACAACCGATGCAGTAACAGCAGTTGCGGCTACCAATCCCACCGGATGGACTTTGCCTACTACAGCTCCTACCACCTTAACTACTTATAGCAGTGACTCTACTTTTATTGTCATGCCACAAGCGGTAGCAGGTAATACGCTACGTATTATGGGAGTTACAATTAACACTGATCCAGGAGGAGAAAAGTACTTTGAAGGCCCGCTAGAACTGATAACCTTCTCATCTACTAACATTACAAATATCACTAATTTTGAGGCAGGTAAGCAGTACAACTTTGTGATTACCATTGATGGCGCCTCGCATGGCGGATCAAGTAATGAACCAATCTTTAATGGTAAGATATCATTCACGTCAACTGTATCCGATTGGGGTGGTCCAACCTCAGTAGCTGTCAATCAACCTTAAACAGTTTATATCACTTAGTTATATTTATATGAGAAATCTCTCAGCAGATATTTGCTGGGAGATTTCTTGCATAATAAACACTCCAATTTTAAACAATTGATACATATGTTTGTTTAAAATTATATTTCTGTATTGTAAAATCTCTTTTTATAAATGCAGAAAGTATTTTTAAACGAATACAAATATGAAAAAATATTTATCACTCGTTATAATACTATTCTTTGCCATCACAAGCTGTTCGGACAATACAATAAGCGAAATAAATAGGAATACCAATCAGAAGATTGGTTTTAATACGATGCGTCATAAGGTAGCTACACGTTATGCCAACGACAATCAAAGCAATTATCAAGTATATGCACAAATAGAAAATGCCACGGGTTGGTATTTTAATACCACAGTTACCCCCACAGCATCTACCAGTACCACTGCTGTAGACACTACTAGTAATACCTACTATTGGCCCGGAACAAAGGATGTTACTTTCTACGCCTATGCACCAAGCACCATTAGTTCTAGTATGATCAACGCCACTTCACCACCTACTATTACAATAGACTATACTGTAAAAACTGAGGCAAATATAGATTTCACTATTGCCACGCCGGTAACACAATCAGGTCCGGCCACTGGTGGTACCAATACCCCCGTTCCACTCGTTTTTAAGCACATGCTTACCAAACTCGATTTCAGGCTCGATTTATCGTCTGACCTTATAAATGACGGTTATGCTCTAAATACCGATTATATCACAGCCATCACAGTGCCCTATAACAGTGGCACTATCGAGGTTAGTTCCGATAACCCTACATGGACTATGGGTGATGTTAATTCTACTACCTATGCTAGCGACAATTTTTACATCATAATGCCCCAGACCTTTTCGGAAACCGATTCGTGCTCATTACAGTTTCAAGATGTTGTAATCACAAGAGGCAGCGCTGTATTCTTTTCGGGCAGCATTAAGAGCTTTAAGCTAACCTCTACCGAGATTGCCAACTCTACTTTCCTACAAGGTCACCATTACGACATCGTCGTCACCATTTCATCGGGTATAGAAGACAATACCGACGCGCCCATTTTCAATGGCGAAATCAGTTTCAAATCGTCGCTGGCTGCTTGGGTGGTAGAAAATCTAGCAGACATTGCTCAACCATAAGAAGCTAATCAAAACAAATAATACACTTCACTTATCAATGAGAAAAACAAAAACATACCCCATAGCAATGCTCGTTTTTTTGGCCGCTATATCTAGCTGTACACAAAACGAAGTTAGTCACATGGCCAACTGGAATAAAGATGGAATAATTCAGTTGCGTTCAATGCGCGACAAAGTATCTACTCGGCTTGCCAACGATAACGGGCACGACTATTGCGTGTACTCCTATATCGCCGGTGATAAAAATTGGTACATGGAGGGTATCGATGTAGATGGTTCCAACGACTCTATCTTAAGCGGCGACATCTATTATTGGCCCAAATACGACACACTCAGTTTCTTTGCTTATAGTGCATACGGCGAAAGCTCTATTACCGATGTGGTAGCTACTGTAGATCCACCATCCATCACACTCTATTATGAACCTCAAGGTCAAGGAACCGATTTTACCATTGCTACGACAGTAAAGCAAGCACGCGAACCCGGAGTGGACAATGTCACAGTGCCACTCGTATTTAAGCACATGCTGACTAAAGCAAACATTGTGCTGAAATTATCTGACGAACTGGTAGATTACAACTACACACTCAACCCTGGAACATCCGGAGCAGTAACCACAGAAGATATAGATTCGGTTTACTGGGTGAACCTTACCGTGCCCTACAATAGAGGATCTATTGACGTAGCGACTGCTAGTCCCACCTGGACTTTGATTGATAATAGTAGCATAGAATTTATTCAAAATCGCACTTTCTATATCATGCCTCAAACCTACAATGAAGAGGCAGATAGTTGTGTGCTTCAATTTCAAAATATAATTATCAAACGCAATGGTGTAGTAGCATTCAAAGGCGATTTGTTGACCTATAAGCTCAAGGACGGCGACTTGCTCAACAATACCATGGAGATGGGGAAAGAGTATCTCCTTACTCTTACTCTAGCTCCCACTAGTGTAGATGCGGACAGTGTACCTCTCTTTGGAGATGCGATGGTATTTAGTTCCTCGGTTGTAGATTGGAATGATGTAGTAGAGGTACCCATCACTCAGCTAGATAGCGAATATACCAGAAACAAATAAAATAGATGAACCGGTAATATGCAACAATCACTAAAAATAACAGCCCTTATAGCACTTCTCATGCTTGGTGCATGCAGTAGTGACATAAACGATGATATGCCTATCGAGAAAGAACCCAAAGCGGTCTTTTTCTACTCTTTCATGGAAAATGAAGCCTCTACACGAGGAACTCCCATTACCTCAGTAAACGGGCTTCAAAACCTTATTATTTACGCTTACTACACAGGCAATGGCACCGACAATGAATGGAGTAGTACATATTCCACAGCTGTACCCAACTTTTTTAATGGACAAGAACTCACCAATACTGGTTATAATACTGGAACTACCAGTTGGAGCTATTCACCCACTATGTATTGGCCAGCCGATACTACGTCCAACGTTACCTTTTTTGCCTATGGTCCGATAGAAGACAGTAATGGTCTGACGGTGGGAAGCACTACCGGTGGACTCACCATAGAGTACGAAGCCCCAACAGACTGCCTCAATCAACCCGATTTTGTGATGTGCAAACCAGCTATCGATCAAGATGGTCAAAACGGCTCTACCGTGCCCCTAAGTATGCAACACATGCTAAGCTGCGTTAGCTTTTCTGCTATAGGGACTTTCAACACCATTCGCACCATCTCACTCTCTAATATATCGGTAGGAGGCACCGTATCTTATAGTTTAGCAGAAGATTCATTGATATGGACATTAGATGATCCAGTTAGTCAAGACTATTATGGTATCATTAACAGTGCAACGCTTTATGCCGTCTCAACCGTGCTTACCCCCAGCGATGGTTACTTAATGCTTCCCCCACAAGCCTTGGGTAGCGATGCCACCATCACAGTCACGATGGACAATGACAGCACCCAAACCTTCAATTTATCGGGTCTTTCATTGAAAGCCGGACAACGCGTCACTTTTCAAGTTAATGTAGGAACAGCTCTTGATGATATCTCTATACAAAATATTCAATCGAGCTTTGTAGGTGCTTATTGGCGATACAATGAGACAGGCGAACGCATCATTCGGATGAATAACACTGGTAGTTGGTCTGCCGCTGTTATTGCTACAGAAGGCGATTGGGATGCTTCTGATATCTATATTGATGGATTGCCAAGCACTTACCCCGACTCAATAGGAATAGCCATTACAAGCCCAATACTTCAAATGGATTCCAATGCTGGTATGTTAAACGGAACGGGCAATATAAGTTTCCGTGTGGGACTTAAAGAAGGTACCACTCTTGCTTCGGCCAGCACAGCTCCTCGCTATGCTGTAATATTGATTAAATATGATGACGCTAGCAAAAATCACTTGCTGTTTCTTCGCCAAGGCGAAGCACCCGCTGTAATAGCCGGTACGGGGCTGTTTTCGCCTTACAACCTCAGTTCTAATATAGCATCTACTAGTAGCACCACCTACGAGCTAACCGATTACCCTTCCCTAGGCGGAGGTTATCAGCAGTGGTCAACCGATGGAGTTATCTATCCCTCTTCTGTGAGCGATGACGATAAACCATCAACAAGTATAAATACCACTGCATTGGCCAATGCTTGTCCATCGGGTCTGCGTCCGCCAACTTACGACGAGCTAAACTCCCTCAATAGTGGTGCATCCATCATGGGTGGCCTATATGCCGATGGCTATTGCGACCGATTAGGTTTTAGTCTTATTGATAATAGCAGTGGAATATACTATATTACCGCCGAAAACAATACTGTGTTTATGGGGACGCTCTATTACAACACCACATCCTTAGCATCACTCTTTATGCCTTTTGCTGGAGAAATGACAGGTTCTAACTTCACCTATAGCAATGGCGGACTCTACGGATGGTATTGGGCATCTGATGAATCTACCACCGCTGATTTACCCTATGTGTTAGAGGTGGTGTGTAACAATCAAGAAGCCAGTTCCAACAAATCGTATGCAGAAATGAGCACATTGTCGCCCGAATTAGGACTAAGTATACGACCTGTAGCTACCGATTAAACAGTTATTAAATAATAAATATATGTTGTCAAACCTCATACCCCATATATACAAGATTTTCAAGAGCTGGCTGCCTATACTCCTATTGGCAATCAGCCCAGCAGCATATAGCCAAATAATAGAGCAAGAAGTTATAGAGATCATCGAGTTGATACCCGCTAAGAAGCCCTACTTTGCCCTCAAAACCAACTTACTATTTGATGCCATCACTGTGCTTAATGTAGAGGTAGAGGTACCCATCAAGCAGCGCTGGTCTATCGCTGCTGAGTGGATATTTCCTTGGTGGCTACACGATAAATACAAGCCCAACAAGAAACCCTCGCGTCTAGAAATACTGTGCGGCACCCTAGAAGCGAGATATTGGTTTGGAAACAGAGAAGACCGTCCCTTGCTCACCGGATGGTTTGTAGGCCTCTTTAGTAGTGCGGGGCTGTATGACGTGCAGTGGAAAGCAAAAGGACATCAAGGCGAATTCTTTCTATCGGCAGGGGCTAGTGCAGGCTATGCACATAAGATTAGTAAACGTCACAAGAATCTATCGATGGAATACTCTGTAAGTTTCGGTCATTTCCGATCGCACTATCGCAAGTACGAAGCCTTCTACTTCGACGACTATAAATGGCATCCTATTCGTCAGAGCAACGGTCGCTTTCATTGGACAGGGCCCGTCAAGGCCAAAGTATCATTAGTGTGGATGTTAAACTTCAAAAGCAAGAAAGGAGGTAGATTATGAGAATACGTATCTCTATCACCTGCATCATTGTGCTTAATTTACTATTCAGTAGCTGTCATCGCCAGCTACTCGATGAGTGGTATTACGACAAAGTGTCCATTCCAATACATATAGATTGGAGCAAGAGCAATGTTAACCCACAAAATGTGAGTATGCTCTTTTTTAATAAATATAATGGCAACTTAGTTACCACTCACTATTTCGAAAACAACAGTCGCACCATACAGAGCTATGTAGATTTAGGTGAAGGCACGTACACCGTTGTGGTTTTTAACGAGCTGCCCAATCAGATTAAGAACGTATCTATAAATACCAACACCACATATAACGATTTGCATGCTCAAGGAGAGAAAGCGACTTCTGTGAGCCTACCTATTGAAGGGGAGACCTATTATGGCCAGCCTAGTGCGTTGGCCTCTGTTATAGTAGACGAACTAGAGATAGATGCCGACATGGTATATTATCTCAAAGAAATGCGCGACAGCATAGCGTTGTGGCCACCCTACGAGCACCCCATTACCGCCCTCATGGGACTAGTGCCTATGCGCAACCTTTCGTTGTTTAAAGCCAATATTCACATTGACGGGCTTGTTTATGCTCGTATGCCTGCGTTGATCACTCTGCAAAACGTGTCGGGTAGCTATCATTTCGCACAAGATAAGTATGGGCTTACCCCTGTGAGCTATCAAGTCAACGACACTCAGCGTCAATACGATGCCAACTCGAAGGTCAACGGCACACTATCCACACAGTTTAACCTTTATGGTGTAATAGGGGGGCGAGCCACAGTAGAACAACAGCCTGCCGATAGCCCCATTATGCTTACCATCAACATTCAGCAAGTAGATAAAGAACGAACCATTATCACCCGTCAGTACGATATCACCAAGCTTATCACTTTTACCGAGCTATCCGATGGTACAATCTTGATAGAGCTTAACCTGACTGATACAGACCCCCTTCCAGAAGTGAAACCCGAAGGCGGGGATGGGGAGTCAGGGTTTGATACCACTCTAGAAGATTGGGAAGTAATAGAGGTTCCTATCAATAATTAATCTCACAAAATAGCATCATTATGAAGAAGAGTATCTCACTATATATATTGATTTGCTGGTTGCTGGCTTGTACTAATACAGATGAAGTTGTGATCAAACAATTGAAAGAGCCCATCATCTTTAGCTCGATGCGCAGCTTATCACAGACACGCTATGCTAATGATAACGAAAATGATTATTATGTATATGGTTATGTAGACGGTCAGAATGATGAGGGATGGCTTATCAACAGCTTAGTTAGCCCCAATGTGGACGGAGCATCAACCGATTATATCAACGATGGAGGTTACTATTGGCCGGGAAGTGGCGATGATGTATTCTTCTATGCCTTTGCTCCTGTATCAGATACTCTTGGCATCAACTCGGTAACGGCAGATTCGTCAACACCCAGTATTCTTATCGACTATCAAGTCATCGCAACGGCCCAGAGTGACTTTACCATAGCTACCCCCCTAAAGCAAAACTCTGGTCAGGTCAGCCTTATATTCTATCACATGCTGAGCAAAATCAATATTAGTGTAACGCTATCTACTGCCTTACTAGATGCCGGCTATTCGATAGGCGACTATACCATACAGGTGCAAGTGCCCTACGACAAGAACTACATTGATGCGGTATATGATACGGAGAGTAGTACCATAGCATCGTGGAAAGACTCACTTAGTTGTAGCTCTTCCAACGGTTATATCACCTATTTCGATACTTTTTCTTATATGGTAATGCCTCAAGATTTCACTCCTACAACCATTGACAGCACCAACAATTCCACCATTTGGGGCAATTTCATTGTTACGGTAGTAGATGCAGTTGTGTTGCTCTCGGTAAACGATATTAAATCAACTGTATTTAGTGGCAGCTTGATGCCCTACGGAATTAGAGATAGCGATATACCCAACAACACTCTATTGCCCAATAAGCAATATAATCTCAATTTTACCATTACCGATGTAGCGCATGATAGCAATGATACTGCTATATTTAGAGGGGCTGTAGCATTTGATGTGAGCATGGCAGATTGGACATCAGCTGGTTATGGTTTGCCGGATTAAAACTTAATAATTGTGGAGGTGGTCCGTTTTTCTTCCTAAGCTCTTGATAGGATGAAGCACATAAGCTCTGCTATGGGGTATCGGGCCTATATTTTCAGCTTTTCCTATTAGGATTTGTCCTCTGATTTATCTATCTTTATGCTGTTAACCAGGATTTTACTGGGTATTCTCTAGTTATGTGTGGTTTTTTCTGAACTTAACTATCATATAAATAGAAAGGCAATATAACTATGTTTAACCATTTAACTTGATAGAATATGAAAACGCTATTCGGTCGGTACATCTATTGGGTAATTATGCTAATGGCTATGAATGTATCACTACCATTAGTGGCTTCTCACAATTTAGAGAAGACGATTGTAATTTCAGGCTATATAAAGGATAGTGATACTAAGCGTCCATTGGCCAGTGCCAACATTACAGTACCAGGTACAGCTATTGGAACTGTGGCTAATGCTGAAGGAAAATTTACTTTAAAGGTACCAAGCATCTATCAGGATGAAATGTTGGAAGTCTCACACATTGGCTATTCAAATACTAGTCTACCTATTAACTCTGCTAAGCTTTCGTCGATAAACATCTTTTTGAGCCCATATTCCAATTCATTAAGCGAAGTCATAGTATACTCTAATAATCCACGCCTAATTGTAGAAGAAGCTATTCGGAAGATTCCCATTAATTATAGTGATAAAACCAACATGCTGACTGCATTCTATCGAGAAACTATTCAAAAGCGTAATCACTATATTGGTATTTCAGAGGCGGTGATAGATATATACAAAACATCTTACGTGAACAGACTTATAAATAAAGATAAAGTTCAAATTCTAAAAGGACGTCGTTTGTTGAGTCAAAACAATAGAGATACGTTATCGGTAAAGATGGCGGGTGGACCAGCTTTATCTATATTTATGGATTTAGTTAAGAATCAACAACTATTCTTGAACAGCAACGATCTAATGTACTACGAATTTTGGATGGAGGACCCCGTTTCTATTGATGATCGTATACAGCTCGTTATCGGTTTTAAACCTCGATATAAATCGGAAATAGCCTTATTGAACGGCAAATTGTTTATTGATCGTAATGAATTAGCGTTATCGCGTGCTGAGTTTAAACTTGACTTGTCTGATAAAGCTAAGGCTATCTCAACAATACTAATAAAAAAACCGATGGGACTGCGTTTCACTCCTCAAGAAGTGAGTTATATAGTTACTTATAAGGAGAAAGATGGTAAAAGTTATCTCAGCTATATAAACAATATTATACGTTTTAAATGTGATTGGAAACGTAGGCTTTTTGCCACTGGGTTTAAAGTAAATACGGAGATGGTAATCACAGATAGAAGTTCTGAAAATGTAGTTTCTATCGCAAATAAAGAAGCATTTGGTGCAAGAGAGGTTTTTTATGATAAAGTAAATTCTTATTGGGATGGGGACTTTTGGACTGAATATAATATTATAGAGCCAACAGAATCATTAGAAAATGCTGCGTTACGATTGAAAAAGAAAAATGGATCTAGCGTGAAGTAGTGTGCTATCTAAAATGTTTGGTTCAAAAAAATGATGACTTATGTCTTCAATGCAGCATCCGTAAGATCTTTCCTTCGCTCTAAACAAGTGTTTTTATGGTAGTTTACTATCTTTGCTCATAATAAACTAAATACACGATTATGATTGAACTACCACAAGATCCCAATATGCTATTGAGCTTTCTTAATATGAAACTTCGCGATTTCTATCCTTCTCTTGATGCATTGTGTGAGGACTTACAGATAGATAAAAAAGAACTTATTGACAAAATGCTTACAGGCGGATTTGAATATAATTCTGAACAGAATAAGTTTTGGTAGTTCTTTCTTGTTATTTATTATTGCATTTATATTGTTATTTGTTGGAGATGTGTCGTATTTGATTGCTAATTGTTATATATTTGTGGCGGTTAGTAATTAATCAATAATCTATGAAAAGGCACGATCTTATCATGGCAGGATGTATCTTGCTCTTCTTTCTACCATTTTTCCTTAGTTCTACTCTTTACGACGGGTATAAAAGTTTTAATGATGCGCATGGCATGATTATGGCATTTGTCAAGTTTGCTCTACTTTCTACCTTAGGGGAGGTAATAGGACTACGCATCAGTACAGGAAGCTATCATCAGAAAGGTTTCGGTGTTTTGCCACGTGCTATTGTTTGGGGACTCTTAGGATTAGGCATTAACTTAGCCTTTATTGTTTTCTCAACGGGGGTGCCGCGCTTCTTGGCCTATATGGGCGGACTGGAAGCACCTGCATTGATGAGCGAATCGCTTTGCTGGGCAAAAGTAGGTGTTGCTTTTGCTATTTCTGTGACTATGAACTCTATTTTTGCACCTGTGTTTATGACCTTTCATAAGGTTACAGATGCGCATATATTGGCAACCGGTGGAACTCTCAGTGGTCTTTTTACTCCTATACCGATGGGGCAAATCTTGCAGAACCTTAACTGGAAGGTGCAGTGGGGCTTTGTTTTCAAGAAAATGATACCACTTTTCTGGTTCCCTGCACACACCATCACCTTCCTGCTTCCTCCTGATGCACGTGTTATCTTTGCAGCGCTATTAGGAGTGGTTCTTGGGATATCTTTGGCTATTGCTGCACGTAAATAGTTAGCCGGCCTGCTCTCTGAGCCATGCAATTTCTTCCGGCCAAAGAGTTTCATCAATAGTCTCTAAAATGAGAGGCATATTATCAAAACGTGAGTCCTTCATTAGCTTGGCAAAGAAGTCGAATCCGATGAGGCCTTTGCCAATGCTATCATGACGGTCTACATGTGATGACAGTTCCTTTTTAGAGTCGTTGAGGTGCATTGCGCGTAGGTACTCAAAGCCTATAACTTCATCGAACTCTTCGAATACACCTGTATAGTCATTTACTAAATCATAGCCTGCTGTATAGGTGTGGCAGGTATCTAGGCATATTCCTACGCGAGACTTATCTTCTACACCATCAATGATTCGTTTTAGATGCCAGAAGGCGAAACCAATGTTACTACCTTGTCCAGCTGTGTTTTCAATCACTGCTGTAACCCCTTTTGTCTTTTCTAGGGCGATGTTTATACTCTCGGCTACGCGATCTAGACACTCTTCTACAGAAATTTTCTTCAAGGTAGCTCCTGGGTGGAAGTTTAGAAGCTTTAGCCCTAATTGTTCTGCACGTTGCATCTCCTCTAGGAACGAACTACGACTTTTCTCCAATCCTTCTTCTTCAGGGTGACCTAGATTGATTAAGTAACTGTCGTGTGGTAATATAAACTCGGGTTGCAGGTTGTACTTTAAACAGTTCGATTTAAATAGATCGATACTTTCCTTGGTTAGTGGCTTGCTGCTCCATTGGCGTTGATTTTTTGTAAATAGTGCAAAGGCATTCGCTCCTATAGCCTGAGCATTGATGGGGGCGTTTTCTACACCACCTGATGCGCTAACATGCGCGCCAATCCTCTTATTACTCATATTATTCTTTCTTTTGCTGTTTCTAGTTAATATCTATTTCCATGATATAATCGTTCATGTAATAGCCATTTCCAATCTCGAAATCGCCTTGGCTGTGAACGTGCATTCCCATATGTTCGTAAAACTGTTTTGCCGAGTTGTTCCGATTTACATTGAGATGCATCTTGCATGGAGTAGGATGTATACTCTGTATATAATCAATAGCGTTTTCGAACAAGAATTTGCCTATACTTTTTCCTTGGAAGTTAGGTAATACGTAAATTTTCTGTAAGTGATACAAATCCTTTCCCTCGGGCTGTATTGATAGATACCCACAAGGTTCATCTTTGTAATAGGCAATAAAGTAGGTTTGATCTTCCTCATCCATTTGTTTTTTAAGACTGGGTAGCGAATACATCCACTTCATCATATAGTCTAGTTGTTCTGGCGATAAGATCTTATTATAAGTGTGTGGAAATACTATTGTTGCCATATCGTGAATCAATGAGCAGTCATCCAAACTAGCTTGCTTTAAATGTAAACTTTGATAGTTATCCATAGTCTATTCTATTAAATATTCATTTTTTGATGTGACTAAAGTAGTAAAAAAAGAAGGAGAGTCCAACCCTTTGTTATCAAATCTACTGTTTAGAACTTCACGCGTAGCTGAATCTGTATATCTCCCTTTCTGTGTGATGCAATATGATCGTTGCCAGACCCAATTTCATCGCGATCATTATAATTGGTTTCTCCATACTTCAGGATCAGCATTACTCGTTTCTCAAAGTCATAACGTGCCCATGCGCTATAGCGCCAGCCGCTTCCTGCAAAAGATGGGGTATAGAAGCTGTAGAGCAATCCTCGCTCGGGTATGTATATGCGTGCATCATAATTCGTCGTGTTAAAGTAACTCAGTTGTACTTCGCACTGTAGTGGAAAATTGCTAAACGAATATGCGGCGCGTTGTGTTAATTGCCAACCTTTATCCGAGGAACTCTTCACAATATAAAAGTTGTTATAATCTACAGTGGTACGTAGTGCCAACGATTTATTCACGTTATAGTTGAGCTGTGCGCGTAGCCTATGATGTTGATAAGGTAAGATGATATTTCCACCAGTACCTGTCATATCACGCTCTTTCTTTTTTAATCTATAGGTGGTGCGGATAGTTAGATCACGATATGGGGTATATTCGGCTAGAAGATTAAAGTCTATTCCCTGCGAAGGCTTGCTTAGTCTATAGCGCCACCATGGAAATGAAAAGAAGTCAATAGAACCAAAGAAACGCCAATTGCTGATGGGAGATATATCAGCTGCGAGATACCATCCGTTTTCATTTTGAACACTACTACTTTCACCAAAAGCATTGGCAAAGAACCCCCAATAATCGTGTGTGTATAAACGATGTACAGCTCTGAAATGATAATTGCTGCCAAGGCTATATTGTAAACGGTTTAGTAATGCTATACCTTTAGTCCCTTTGGCTATTTCGCCATCTAAAGCCCACCCATAGACGCGAATAGAGTAGTCAAAACCAATGTTGTAAAAACGTTGTCCTTGTTGGTAATACTTCGCGTACTTAGGTAGTTGTGGTATATATAGTCGGTCTAAATAATAGTAGATGCCGGTAGCGCCTGCTCTGAACCAACTGCCTTTATAGCTTAGGTTCCCACCTATAACTTGCATAGATGCATTGTTCTTGCGATTAACTTCTGACTTAGTGCGGTGTAATCCGGTTTTGTTAATAGATACTAGCGTATCTCCACTTAAGGTTCCGTCTAATTTTCGATAGGAATAAAAGGCGGATAATAAGATTTGCTTTGTTAGTTCAACGCTTGTTGCTATACCACTGAAGTAGTTGTATTCATCAGTAGATGCGTGACGTCGTATGCCTTGTTTTTCAAACGGTAGGCTAGAAAGTTGGAGTGATTTGCCAGACAGGAAATTGTTACTCACAATCAAACCTTGTCCAAAATGTAATTTATAATTTCCTAAAGCTAAAGATCGGATTCTTCCAACATCTTGTAGCAGGGCATAAACACCATAATAGTCGTACCCTTTGCGATTGTGCAATGCTCCAAATGGCTCACCAGCATCCTTTTCAGCAGTTAAGCCCACATAAAGCTTATCCTTAAAGTGAAAGTTATATCTAAGTGAGTGATAATATGATGGACCTTGGTAGACTGTCGAGTATCCTTTGCTAGTATAGAATGGAATATCAACTCTCGCTAATATCTCGCTTTTCCCTTTTCTTAGAATATCCCGCCACTCATTTTCTTCATCTTTCTTGAGAGGTTTTACACAGACAAAAGGCATTAGAAGGTCCATCGTTCTTCTGTCCATGTGTTCGACGAGAAGAAGTTCGTGAAGCGATTTCATCTCACCCTTTATGTAGATGTAGGCTTGAATATTTTCTACTAGTTTGGCTGATATAAAAGGAAGCCGTTCCAAGTCATTGCGATTAGCGGCATTTAGATTAAGTGGATTCTCCTGTAGATATTGCAATTCTTCTAGCAATTCTTCCCAGTTGATGGTTTTCTCTTCTTGTTGTAAAGCTGTCTCTTCCATCCACTCCATCAGAACTGTGGGCAAGGCATTTTGTGCAATGCACCATTGAGGGGTGAGCCAACTTGATAACATACAGAAAAAGAGAAAGATAAGACGTTTTGTTACATAGAGTTTGTCGTACATTTATACTCTCGTGTTACTTATTCATAAAGCTATATAAGGCATTTGGAGCCAAATTTATTTATTTTATTTGTAAAGTAACAGGATAATGTACTTATTCTCCACTATTTCTTTTCTTTTTCTTCAATACGCTGATCCTTCTTTTCTAGGCGTTTAGACTTTCTTTTTCTTCCCCAGCCAGGGAGGAAAGCAGCAACAACAATTACAGCGATTATAGCAATCAATAACAATAAAGTTCCCATAAGTGCTTTTTGAAAATTGGTTTAATACTGTAACAATAAGAGAGGGGAAGAGGTTTATGCTTGGATGAAGTTTGGCTGTTTTTTAGACTAGATGATTAGTCTTTGTCAGTAATTTTTGTTACTGTCTAATAGGAGCTGTCATCGGTATTACAACAAAATTTAAGATTGAATAATGAGTATTTTTACCTAAGTTTGCACCATCTTATAAAAAATGTATTTTCTACTTTTCATATCGAAGTAAATTTATTTAAAAAGCAGAATGAAGTCCGACATAGAAATAGCTCGTGGTGTAGAGCTTAAAAAAATTAAACAGGTTGCAGAGAGTATAAATATCCCCCGTGATGAAGTAGAGAACTATGGTCGCTACATAGCAAAGATACCCGAGAGTTTAATTAATCAAGAGGCAGTAGATCAGAGTAAACTAATATTAGTGACAGCTATTACTGCTACTAAAGCAGGCATAGGTAAAACTACTGTATCCATTGGTTTAGCATTGGGCTTAAACAAAATAGGAAAACGAGCCATTGTGGCTCTTCGCGAACCATCTCTAGGGCCTTGCTTTGGAATGAAGGGTGGGGCAGCAGGTGGTGGCTACGCGCAAGTACTTCCTATGGAGAAGATTAATTTGCACTTCACAGGTGATTTTCATGCCATCACTTCGGCTCACAACATGATTTCAGCATTATTGGACAATTATCTTTATCAAAATAAGTCAAAAGGATTTGGTTTGAAAGAGATTCTTTGGAAACGTGTGCTAGATGTGAACGACCGATCTTTGCGAAATGTTGTTACAGGTCTAGGTAACAAGACAGATGGTATTACCCAACAGTCAGGATTCGATATCACACCTGCATCGGAGATTATGGCGATCTTATGTCTATCAACTGACTTGAACGACTTGCGACGTCGTATCGAGAATATTCTTTTGGGATTCACATACGATGATAAACCATTTACAGTAAAAGATCTAGGAGTGGCAGGTGCTATCACAGTGTTGTTGAAAGATGCCATCCATCCTAACCTCGTTCAAACTACAGAAAATACTGCTGCTTTTGTTCATGGTGGCCCTTTTGCTAACATTGCCCATGGCTGCAACTCTATCTTAGCTACTAAGGTTGCCATGACTTTTGGTGACTATGTCATTACCGAAGCAGGGTTTGGCGCTGATTTAGGGGCGGAGAAATTCTACAATATCAAGTGTCGCAAAAGTGGGCTGCAACCTCGCCTTACAGTAATTGTGGCAACTGCTCAAGGTCTGAAAATGCACGGTGGTGTCAGCCTCGATAAAATTAAGCAACCTAGTCTTCAAGGATTAAAGGAGGGCTTACTAAATCTAGACAAGCATGTTCGTAACCTTAAAGCATTTGGACAAACCGTCGTTGTTGCTTTCAATAAATATGCTTCGGATACAGAAGAGGAAATTGAACTTCTTCGCCACCATTGTGAGAAAGAATTAGAAGTAGGTTTTGCTATTAATAATGCTTTTGCAGAGGGTGGAGAAGGTGCTGTCGAACTAGCAAAACTTGTAGCCGAAACAATCGAGGAAAAACCGTCGTCTGCATTAAAGTTCACCTATGAAGATACTGATACGGTGAAGCAAAAGATTGAGAAGATTGCAACAAATATCTATGGAGCTAGTGTGATAACATACAGCACTATAGCTCGCAACAAGATGAAACTGGCGCAAGAGATGGGAATTACACACTTTCCTATTTGTATAGCTAAAACCCAGTACTCATTTTCAGCTGATGCTAAAATCTATGGTGCCGTTAACAACTTTGAGTTCCATATCAAGGATATAGTAATCAATAATGGGGCAGAAATGTTAGTTGCAATTGCGGGAGAAATAATGCGTATGCCAGGCTTACCCAAAGAACCTCAGGCTAAACTCATTGATATCGTAGACGGGCAAATAGAGGGACTTAGCTAATTTGAATAGCTAATATTGTTCTCTATCGTAGCAGGTATGATCATCAAATTCTACTAGAAACTTAAAAAACACTCGGATTAAATGATCCGAGTGTTTTTTTATGCTGTATAAAAGCTTCTATTATTTTGCTATTTAAAAGCTGATTTTCTCCTGTCGCTAATTATTTCATCAATATTTTCTTTTGCCCATTCTATTAACGGATAGACTCTTAATAGAAAAGACTTTCCTCGCTCTGTTAATCTATATTCAACCTTTGGCGGAATTTCGGCATAGACTTTTCGCGAAACAAAGCCATCCTCTTCTAATGTTCGTAGCGCAATGGTAAGCATCTTCTGTGAAATGTCGGGAATAGACCGCTGAAGCTCTTTAAAGCGAACAACTTCATTTACGCTCAAAGTATACAATATTAATAATGACCATTTATCGCTTACGCGACATAATACGTTGCGTATCGGGCAATCGGGGCTGTACTCATCTTGTATTCTTATCTCGCTCATAATTTATTATTTATTGCTTGCAAAAGTAGCTAAACCTATATTATAAAGCAAACTGCTTATGCGAAGTTGTGGAACAAAAAAATAATTCATTTTTTCTTCATTTTCAATTATCTAGTTCTCAATAATAGTAACATCAGCGTAACTATTATACGCTAAAGTAACTACTTGATGGAGGTCTATGAATATAATACATTTGCATCGCAAAAAGAAACCAGTACTCTTTGGACAAAAGTTAGAGCAGAGTTGTCGATAAAGATGGTTTTATTATCTGCGTTAGTAATTTATGTATTGTTACAGTATAGATTTAAAAAGAAAACTCAACGCATCTAACTGTGACAACATATTAGTAAATAATTAAAATAAATGGAAAATGAGAACATTAGAGAAAATTTCGGCGGGTGAGAATTACAATGCTGTTGCGGTAGGAGAAATGGCACAGCTTGGTGAGTATACTTTACAGATTGCTCCCGATTGTACTATTCCAGGTAAAGTGTTTGTTGGTGCAGCTTTAGCAGCTACTGGTGCAGAGTTGTCGTTCCAATCATATCCTCCCGGTAGCGAAACAGGATTTCTCCACACCCATAAAAGTCATGAGGAAATTTATATATTTATCAAGGGAAAAGGTGAGTTTCAAGTTGATGGAAGTATATTCCCTATAACTGAAGGTGCAATAGTGAGAGTTGCCCAAAAAGGCAAACGCTCAGTTCGCAATACCGGCAACGACTCGCTTGTGATGATTTGTGTGCAGTACAAAGCCGATACGTTCAATGAAAATGATGCCTTTGATGGCGAGATACTTCAAGAAAAAGTAGTTTGGTAATAATGCTGTAATCCTCAAGATTCTCTCAAAAAGTTCCTTTGGGAGAATCTTGTGTTTGGTTTATCAGTTCATTATGGCTATTTTTGTAATAAAACTAACTATATGAGAATTCATCACTTTGCTATATGGTGCGACGACATAGAATTGATTCGCGCTTTCTATATTAAATACTTCGGCTGTGAGAGCAATGAAATGTATCATAACCCAACAAAGAACTTTACTTCATACTTTCTCTCTTTCAGCGAAGGAAGTTCGAAAATAGAGTTGATGAATCGCCCTGATATTACGGAAGAGCCGCAACGACGAGGCTTTGCAAAGGGTATGGCACACTTTGATATAGAGGTTGATGATAAATTAAAAGTAGATTCTTTGACCGAAGAACTGCGCAAGGATGGGTATATCATTGCGAGCGAACCTCGTAGAACTGGAGATGGGTATTACGAAGTGGGAATACTTGATCCCGAAGGGAATTATGTAGAAATATCTGCTGCTCAGTGATTTGTTATCTTTTTATTTAGAAGATACTTGGACCCAAATAATACGACCTATTTGGCTTGAAAGTTCAAAGCCGACGGCATAATCATATTGAGTTTATAATGCCTAAGAATCATAATCGAAAAATCTGGAAAACATCCTGGCGGTATTCAGAAGCCTTCATTACCGTAGGCGCTCTTTTACTGATAGGCTTTGTGCTACAAGCTGTCGCTGGTGAGTTTAACTTTTATCTTCTTGCCCAACCTGTAAACTACATTGTAGCTGGTATTATCACTTTTAGCTGTATTGCTGTTGGTCTAAGATGCTCGAAGAGTAGCTTAGCACGCTGGCTTTGTGGAGTTGAGATGAGCGTATCGCTTATTGTAGCATTGCTATTGCTCACTTTTATTATGGGTCTAACGCCGCAGTCTACGCACAGCAATTCGTTGCTGGGTTTTGATGTGATGTCATCATCTTGGGCATTTGTGCTCACTTATACTCTGACCCTTATAACTTTAGGCGGACTTGTTGTACGTCGACTAAAGACATTTAGTATAAAAGATTACGGTTTCTATCTTAATCACTTTGGTTTGTGGCTGTTTTTACTCTGTTCGGGAGTGGGATATGCCGATATGGAGCGATATGTAATGTATGTACGTGAGGGTGAAATGGAGTGTAGAGCCTATGACGAGAATGCAAACCTAAGAGAACTGCCTATCACCATACTGCTTAACGATTTTGATATGGACTATTACCTTCCTAAATTGGCAGTTGTAGACTCGGAAAGTGGTGAGATCTTACCTTGCGGAAAAGCTGAATATTTTCAGATTGAGAATGATGTATTAGGCGGGATGCTAAATGGCTGGAAGATTGAAATAGAGGACTATATACACCAGTCTGTAAGCAATAGTGATGGCACTTATATAGAGAGTTGCAAGAAAGAGGCTACTTCTGCAGTACGAGTGAAGGCTATGAAAAATGGAGAAATTGTTTCAGGTTGGATCTGCGGTGGCAATCAAATACAGCTATTTGCGGCTCTGCCGTTGGACGAGAAAACAAGTATGGTGATGTTGGAAGCTGAACCCCGTAAGTTTACATCTGATATAGAAGTTTATATCCGAAACGAAAAGAATCGAAGTGCAGTAGTTGAGGTAAACAAACCTTTGAGCATAGATAGTTGGACTATCTATCAATATGGATATGACAGTAATGCCGGTAGGTTATCATCATATAGCAGTTTCGAGATAGTTTACGACCCCTGGTTACTGCCTGTTTATATGGGTATAGCTATGATGATGTTGGGTTCGGTGGCGATGATTTGGAGAGGTAGAGCAGGAGAGGAGGTGACAAATGACGTGGAGTAGTTTTATATGGTTTGCCCTTCCAGTTGTTTTGATGTGGCTCTCGGCAAGTATGCTAGTCTACTCTAAAAAGAGTGTACAATTATCTAATGTTTTTATGGTAATGGGTATTGTGATTTTTGCAGTATTTATTGCCGGTTTCTGGATTCATATCGAGCGTCCACCTATGCGAACCATGGGAGAGACGCGATTGTGGTACTCAATGTTTTTATCAGTCGTAGGCTACACAGCTTATCGACGTTGGAGATACCCTTGGCTATTGAGTTTTACGGCTGTTGTAGCAACGGTATTTGTGATTGTAAATCTGCTGAATCCTGAAATACACTCAAGAAGTCTAATGCCAGCCTTGCAAAGTATTTGGTTTGTGCCTCATGTTACCGCCTATATTCTATCCTATGCAATGTTTGGAGCAGCTACAATCGGAGCAATGATACTTCTTTGGAGAAAGAGTTATGACAGAGCCGTGTTTTGTTTTATCGACAATATGATTTATGTAGGGTATGGTTTTTTAATGCTTGGCCTTTTGATGGGAGCTATCTGGGCAAAACAGGCTTGGGGGCACTACTGGTCTTGGGATCCGAAAGAAACTTGGGCGTTTGTTACCTGTGCTTCCTACTTAGGGTATATACATATTCGATTAAAGAAAACTCCCAAAAGCAACTCTATAGCTCTTTGGTTTGTCATTTTAGCATTTATTCTGTTGATGATAACTTGGATTGGGGTTAATTACTTGCCTTCTTCACAAGGTAGTGTACATGTATATTGAGATCATTACAAAAATAGTCCGCATTTAGACTTTTGCTGTTTTTAGTATAATGGCCTACCTTTTTTTTGATGTATCTCCTGATAGACTTAAACCACTATGTATGGATGAACTTTAATTCTTTGCCTAAAAATACGCGTAGCAATTGTATCATAGTCGTGTAATGCAAAAGCATAATAGTCTTGTTTCTGTATATGTTATTATAATGCGATAGTGTATATTCTATTCCATAAAACCAATTTTAGCTACCTATAGTTTAGCTAGAATATTTTTCTACGGTTTCTTTTCTGCTATTAATAATTTCCTCCATGTTTTCCTTTGCCCATTCTATTAGTGAATAGACTTTCGGTAAAAATGACTCCGCACGTTCGGTCAACCTATATTCCACTTTTGGAGGAACTTCGGCATACACCTTTCGTGACACAAAACCATCTTCCTCCAAAGTACGAAGTGTTACAGTGAGCATCTTCTGCGATATGTCGGGAATGGAACGTTGCAACTCTTTAAAGCGCACGACTCCATTCTCATGTAATGTATGAAGCAACAATAGTGACCACTTGTCACTAACACGACACAAAACGTTGCGTATCGGACAGTCTGGCATAAACTCGTCCTGTATTCTAATTTTACTCACTTTCTACTGTTTTATACTCTACAAAAATAAGTAAACCTAGTTTGTTAACCAAGTTGTATTTCAGTTATTTATGACGCCGGGAATTTTCCTAAAATAGTTTTACTTGCAACTCCCTTATTATCAATAATGGTAACTCTGAGGTAACTATCACACTTTTAAGTACCTACTTGACAGGTGTTTGTAGGCAATATACCTTTGCGCTACAAAAGTAACCAAATGAATTAAAGATGAAAAAAGTAGTATTGATAGGAGCAAGCGGATTTGTAGGTTCTGCTATCCTGAACGAGGCATTAGAAAGAGGTCTAGAAGTAATTGCAGTTGTTCGCAATGGCAATAATATTAAGCAAAGCAATCCCCATCTTACGGTTGTGGAGGCAAATGTGGAAGATAGTGGCAAACTAATCGATATTTGTAAAGGAGCAGATGCCGTAATCAGCGCATTTAATCCTGGTTGGACCAATCCTAACATCTATGAAGAGACGCTCAGGATTTACCCCAAGATTCTAGAGAGTGTTAAAGCCTCTAGAGTAA
>CAMTOQ010000055.1 GCA_947074205.1 uncultured Bacteroides sp.
TGATTTTGTTGTGCCATGATTAATCCTCCTTTTTGCTTGATTTAACACTTCTTCTTTTTGCAGCATATTCTGCAGCATACTTATCCATCTTGAAAGTCAAGAAACGGATGATACGCTCATCACGACGGAAATTCAATTCCAACTTGTCAATCACTTTAGGATCAGCTTTGAACTCAACCAATTGGTAGAATCCTGTTGACTTCTTTTGAATTGGATAAGCCAATTTCTTAAGTCCCCAGTTTTCTTCATTGATAATCTCAGCACCCTCGGCCTCAAGAATACCTTTAAATTTGTCTACCGCTTCCTTCATCTGAACTTCAGACAAAACGGGAGTTAAAATGAAAACGGTTTCGTATTGATTCATACTCGTTTAATTAAATAATGAATTAATTTATTTTTAAATGCGGGTGCAAATTTAGCCATTTAATTTTGAACCACAAACATTTAATCTTTTTTTATAGGACGTTATAGGATTAATTAAATAAGTGAGTTACCTTTGCAAGGTTGTCGTAACAATAATTTCATGATAGAACAATTTAACTTCGATATTAGATTAATCTTTGCTATCCTCAACGGCAAAGTATCGGCTGCCATTAACCGCAAGCTACACCGCAATTTCAGACAGAGTGGTCTTGAAATCAGTCCTGAGCAGTGGACAGTTCTCATATTTTTGTGGGAAAAAGATGGGGTGACCCAACAAGAGTTGTGCAATGCTACTTTCAAAGACAAACCCAGCATGACTCGCCTGATTGACAATATGGAGAAGCAACACTTGGTAGTACGCATTTCGGACAAGAAGGATCGCAGAACCAACCAGATTCATTTGACACGTACAGGCAAGGATATGGAAGAGCAAGCTAGACGTATTGCCAATGAAACACTTATAGAAGCGCTGAAAGGGATTAACCAAGAAGACATGAAGGTTAGCCAAGAGGTGTTGAGAAAAATATTTCAGAATACCCAAGCATAATGTTCTAAAATGGTGTCAATTGCTCCATTTTATTATTTTTTTTGCCTAATTTATTTCGCACGTTAAAGAATAATGCTTTAATTTGTGACTTTATAAAATAATAACTATATATAAAATACACACATGAAAGGCCTCGTAAAAAATCTAGGACTTATCCTAGTTCTCATTGGAGTTATTCTTTTAGTAGTTACTGCATCAGCAGGTGCAATCAGCAACAATACTCCTCTAGGAATATCAGCAGCGCTCATGATTGTAGGACTTATCACTTACATCATTACTAACAAGTACATTACCGATTAGTATTTTCGCTAGCGACAAATACAAAAATCCCGGAATTGTTTTTAAAGACAGTTCCGGGATTTTTGTATTTATTCAGTTGGCTTTACAGCTTCTTTCTAAGCTTCTGCTTCAGGCGTGATTAGTTTATATCCCTTGCCATGGATATTGATAATCTCGATAGAATCATCTTCTTTCAAGTGTTTACGCAACTTAGTGATGTAAACATCCATACTACGTGCATTGAAGTAGTTATCATCAATCCAAATAGTTTTCAAGGCAAAGTCACGTTGCAAAATTTCGTTTGCGTGAGCACAAAGTAGTGCCAACAATTCAGACTCTTTCGTTGTAAGCTTAGTTTGCTTTTCGTCAGTAGAAAGGATTTGCTTTTGAGTATCAAAAGTAAATTTACCAATCTTGTAAACATTGCTTTCTTTGTTTTTCTTGCCACGAACGCGTCTCAAGATAGCTTCAATTCTGAAAGTAAGTTCTTCCATGCTGAATGGCTTAGTGATGTAATCATCAGCACCAATCTTGAATCCTTCCAAGATATCTTCTTTGAGTGTTTTTGCAGTCAAGAAAATAATAGGTATTTCAGCATTGATAGCTCTCACTTCTTGAGCCAAGCTGAAACCATCTTTCTTTGGCATCATCACGTCAAATACGCATAGGTCGTACTTATTCTTTAGAAAAGCTTTATAACCAGCTTCACCGTCAGGGTACAATTCTGAAGAATAGCCCTTAGCTTGCAAGTATTCTCTTAATAGCATGCCAAGATTCTCATCATCTTCGCACAACAAAATACGCAGTTTCTCTTCCATATCACTTATATTTTTAATAAAGGTAATGCAATAATAAATTTAGTTCCTACATTCAATTCGCTTTCAGCTCTAATAGTGCCTTTATGATCGTGAATAATTTTCTTCACGTAGGCTAGTCCAAGACCGAAACCTTTTACATCGTGCAGATTACCTGTATGCACGCGGTAGAATTTTTCAAAGATCTTCTTCAAATCTTCCTTCTTAATACCTATACCATTGTCCTGAATCGAAATCATCAGTTTGCCTGGTTCGTTCCAGGTACGCACATCCAAAAGCAACTCTTCCTCTGGTTTCTTATACTTCACAGCATTGTCCATCAGATTGAAAATCACGTTAGTGATGTGCATTTCGTCAGCCAAGATAAATGGGTCGGTAGCTTCAAGTTCAGATTGAATCTTCCCATCATATTTTTCAACCTTTAGAGTGAAGGTATTTACCACCCCTCTAATCAGTTCATTCATATCTATTTCTTTTGTCTTAAGGGTTGCCTTCTGCTTGTCGAACATCGACATTTGCAAAACCTTTTCGACTTGGAAGCGCAGGCGTTTGGTCTCGTCGTTAATCACCGTAGATATATGTTGAAACATCGTAGGCGACTTACCGACAGCAGGGTCCTTCAGCATCTGTGCTGCTAGAGATATAGTAGAGATTGGGGTTTTAAATTCGTGTGTCATATTGTTGATGAAGTCATTCTTCATCTCGCTCAGCTTCTTCTGTCTAAACACCAAATAGAGTGTAAAGATAAAGGTGATAAGAAGCACCAAAGTAAATATCATTGACGGTATGATAAAGCTTATCGAGTCGAAGATAAAATCTTTCTTCCCCGGGAAATGCAATCGTACCAAACTTAATCTAGCGGGTGGATCGTTAGGAAACAGAGGTTGGGTATAAGCATCCTCTAGACCTTTATCCTCATAATCAGAACAGCGGTAAACCTCGCGGCCATCTTTATCAATCACCGAAAAGTGATAGGCCAGTTCAATTCCGTTGTTCAACAACGCCGATTTAATATAATCATCCAAATCCTTAAAGCGAACGCGTTCGCCTATGGTTTTATCTGTAGCCTTATATACCATTTGCAGAGCTACTTCATCAAGTAGTACACGCTGATACATATATCTATTCTTTACTGCCTCAAGCATCGACTTTGAAGTCTTAGGGATGGTGTTACCCCCATGCTTCTTTGAAATCATCATTTTGGGCAGTTCCGAAGGCTTCGTTTTCAATACATTCAGCTCGAATGCGCTTAATATTCGTCCATCAGCACCTTTGACAGTAAATAGCTGTGACTGCTGAACCAACTCTTCTCCAGCCATTGACGATGATGAAGAGGTGAGCGCCTTACGTTCGGCCTCTGTTATATCTTCGCGCAGCCAACGATCTGTCTCGGCAAACTCCACATCTTTGGAGACCTGATATAAGCTATTCTTTACCGAGGTGTCAAATTGTTCTTTTCGCATCTTGACAATCGCCTCAATATAGCCTACTTGTAAATATAGCAATCCGACGAACGAGAGTCCCATTACTACACCTAAAATCCATATTGTTGACTTCTTCATAGGAACAAAATTAACACTCCCTAATTAACATTCTTAACTTGTTAACCTATTTTAATTATACATTCTTCTTAATTAACCGATTAGAATATTC
This sequence comes from uncultured Bacteroides sp., assembly GCA_947074205.1. GTDB lineage: Bacteria > Bacteroidota > Bacteroidia > Bacteroidales > Bacteroidaceae > Bacteroides. The sequence continues at coordinate 3,718 of CAMTOQ010000055.1, forward strand.
TATGACGTATTCTGACACCTATAACAAACGCAAAGAGTGTTTGGTTTGCAAAATTAATAAAAAATTAATGTTTAAACCATTTAAAAAGACTAATGAATTAAGACTTGTTAATGAAAAAACCGCCATATTTTTAGAAATAAGGCGGTTTTGGTTGTGTTTTAACGTTATATAATTTATTCTTCTTGTTGCTTTGATTCAAACTCCTTAATTAACTTATCTTGAACATCAGATGGTACAAGTTCGTAGCCTGCAAATTTCATGATAAAGGAAGCTCTACCCCCCGTTAATGAACTCAAGGCTGTGGAGTAAGAAGACATCTCCTTGAGAGGTACTTTAGCTTCGAGCTTTTCAAAGCCTTTTTCACTACTCATACCCATGATCATTGCCCTACGACCCTGTAAATCACCCATTACATCACCCATCTTATCGGAAGGAACAAACACCTCTACATCGTAAATTGGTTCCAAAATCTTGGGTCCTGCGTTCTTGAAAGCTTCGCTAAAGGCATTGCGACCTGCAAGCATAAACGAGATTTCATTTGAGTCTACGGGATGCATTTTACCGTCATAAACTATAACCAAAACATCTCGCGCATACGAGCCTGTGAGTGGCCCTTGCTCCATGCGAGCCATGATTCCTTTAAGGATAGCAGGCATAAAACGAGAGTCGATGGCGCCACCAACCACACTGTTAATAAACACTAATTTACCTCCCCATTCCAATGGTACTTCTTCTTTGCCACGGAGTGAAATCTTGAATTCTTGTCCATTAAACTTGTAAGTTTCGGGAATTGCCATGCCTTCGTGATAAGGTTCAACAATGAGGTGAACCTCGCCAAACTGACCGGCTCCGCCTGACTGCTTCTTATGACGATAGTCTGCTCTGGAGGCCTTGGTTAGCGTTTCGCGATAAGGGATTTTGGGTTCTTCGAACTTCACTTGAAGCTTATCATTGTTTTCCAAACGCCACTTGAGCGTACGTAGATGGAACTCTCCTTGCCCATGCACCAGAATTTGCCTCAACTCTTTAGACTGTTCAATGATCCATGTTGGATCTTCCTCGTGCATACGAATAAGGGCCATCATCATCTTTTCGACATCGGCCTCGTTCACAGGTTTGATGGCACGAGTGTATTTTGAATTAGGGTATTTTATGAAGTCAAAACGGTTGTGAGAGTCTTTTGCATCGAGTGTATTTCCGGTTTTTACATCTTTAAGCTTAACTGTTGCACCAATATCGCCGGCTTTTAACTCTTCCACCTTGTCTCTATTGGAGCCAGCAACCACATATAGTTGCGAAATTCGCTCCTTCGATCCACGGTCGGCATTAACTAAGTCATCTCCTTCGTGCACCTTGCCACTCATTACTTTAAAATAAGACACCTCACCAATATGGGGTTCTACACTTGTTTTAAAGAAGTAAAGCGATGTAGGCGCGTTTTCATCGGGAGCAATTTCTACGCCTTCTGTATTTTTCACCTTAGGCATTTCCGAAACAAAAGGCACTACGTTGCCCAAGAATTCCATCAATCGACGTACACCCATATCTTTGCCTGCGCAAACGCAGAACACTGGGAACATGCCACGAGAAACTAGTCCTTTGCGGATACCTTCGCGCATTTCATCTTCGCTAAGCGAATCTTGTTCGAAGAATTTCTCCATCAAACCTTCATCGTTCTCGGCAGCGGCTTCTACCAGATTCTTATGCCACTCCATAGCTTTATCCATTTCATCGGCAGGGATATCTTCTATAGTAGGGGCACCACCTTCGGGTTTCCACGAATATTTCTTCATCAGAAGAACATCAATCACCGCATTAAAGCCGGGTCCGGTAGAGGTGGGATATTGAATGGGGACAACTTTCTGTCCATAGGCTTCATGAAGCTGCTCTATGATATTGTCATAGTCGCACTTGTCATTGTCGAGCTGATTGACAAGGAAGATAACTGGTTTATGGAGTTTTTCGGTATATCGGAAATGATTTTGAGTGCCGACCTCTACGCCGTATTGGCCATTGATGAGGATGATTGCTGTGTCGGTCACATTAAGTGCAGTCACGGTACTGCCTATAAAGTCGTCCGCACCCGGACAGTCAATAATATTTAGTTTCTTTTGATTCCATTCTACATGGAAGACAGTAGAAAAAACAGAGTAGCCATACTCTTGTTCAACAGGGAAATAGTCGCTCACTGTGTTTTTGGCTTCTACAGAACCACGACGTTTTATAACACCACTCTCGAAAAGCATTGCTTCGGCGAGAGTGGTTTTCCCAGAGCCCGAACTTCCCATCAGGGCGATGTTCTTAATTTCATTAGTCTGATATACCTTCATAATATATAAGATTTAAAATGATTAGATCAGCATGTGTTCACATACCATTAACTTTAGTTGTGCGCAAATTATAAATTAATAAATTGAAAAACAACTTAATAGCACTGTTACACAACATATTTGAGCATCTAAGAGAACACTCTACTAGCGATTCAATGCAAAACAGATTTTACTTGAATATTTATACCTATATATATAAGGTATAGTTAGTAGTTGACAAAGGCCTTGAGGGGTTCCTGAGTGGGGGTATTAATAGCGTTTGGTGGCAAGGGCTACTCACCGAGCAGACCACGCCTACTCACCGCGGTGGCAAGGGCTGGTCAGCGCGGTGAGTAGGCGTGGTCACTAAACCCGATTGGAAGTGCCTGTTTGCGGGCGATTATTTACTAAAAATAGTTGGCGTACTTACTATCTACATTGCCACAAAGTTTTAACTTTGCGGCTACTATTAATCACTCATTCTAAATCTTTTACTTAAATAGTAGCTAATGGCAGGACTCTATATTCATATTCCTTTTTGCAAGACACGATGCATCTATTGTGACTTCTACTCCACCACCTGCAGCGATCGCACCGATACATTTATCGACGCATTGTGCCTAGAGATAGAGCAACGCAAGGAGTACCTTAATGGAGAGTCCATTGATACCATCTATTTTGGCGGGGGTACTCCTTCGCAACTCAGTGCTGCCCACTTTTCGAAAGTATTCGACGCCATAACGGCGGTTTATGGTCCCATCACGGCCAAAGAAATTACTCTCGAAGCCAATCCCGACGACTTAACAGAGGAATATGTGAAGCAGCTTGCCGAGTTGCCTTTCAACCGCATCAGCATGGGGGTACAGACGTTTAATGACGATACGCTGCAACTGCTTAAGCGCCGACATTCGGCTATGCAAGCCGAGGAAGCCGTGCGTAGATGTCGCAAAGCGGGTTTCAACAATATCAGTATTGACTTGATCTATGGCCTTCCGGGCGAGACACGTCAAAGTTGGAAAGCCGACCTAGAGAAAGCTATCGGCCTCAACGTGGAACATATTTCTGCCTATCATCTGATTTACGAAGAAGACACAGTGCTCTACACTTTGCGCCAGCAACATAAAGTGGAAGAGGTAGACGAAGATAGCAGCTTGCTTTTCTTCGAAATGCTGATCGACCAATTAAGGGAGGCGGGCTACGAGCACTACGAGATTTCTAACTTTGCCAAGCCGGGGATGTATTCGCGCCACAACACTTCTTATTGGCAAGGCATATCCTACCTAGGGTGCGGCCCATCGGCACATTCGTTCAACGGAGTGAGCCGAGAATGGAACGTGGCCTCGCTAGAAGATTATATAAAAGGAATATCAGAGGGATGTCGCAACTTCGAGAAGGAGGAACTAGATCACATCACTCGCTACAATGAATATATTATCACCACCATACGCACCCATTGGGGAGCATCGCTAAACTATATCGAGAAAGAGTTTGGAAAAGAGTATTTAGACTATGCACTTCGCATGGCCGACACACATCTACAATCGGGAAAACTCGAAAGAAACGACGACAATCTTCGACTCACACGCACAGGTATCTTCTTGTCTGATGACATTATGAGCGACCTGCTTTGGGTAGAAGAGTAAAAGACAGACTACCATAAATGACCGAATCTGAAGTACGACGACTGCTGCGGCAAATGAAGGAATGGGATTCCCAAACCGCTTTCCGCCAGTTTTATGATATGACCTACGACCGACTTTTTCGCATTGCCTATTACTATCTGCATTGCGAGGAGTGGTCGCAAGAGGTGGTGTTAGACGTTTTTCTGAAACTATGGAACCAACGCGATACACTTCCCACCGTGATCAGCATTGAAGACTACTGCTTTGTGCTGACGAAAAACGCCGCGCTCAACTATCTGGAGAAGGAGCAGCGACGCGAAAGTCATTTAGACACCCCTCCCAACGAGATCCTCAACGAAACTCCATCGCCCGAAGAATTGCTCATCACCGAGGAGCTTTTTGCACGCTACGTCAAGGCTTTGGACCGTTTGCCGGAGAAGTGCCGAGAAATTTTTATTCTTATACGCGAAGAGAAGCAGAGCTATGCACAGGTGGCCGAAGCGCTGAATATCAGCTCTAAAACTGTTGATGCGCAGTTGCAAAAGGCCACTAAACGATTGAAAGAAATAATATTTCGAACAGAAAAAGAAAAAAAAGTGGATACCTAGATAGGGAGTTTTTCAAATAGTGCGGTCTTTATCAATGTAACAAGTTTAACTAAAACAATGAGACGTAAAATGAAAAGAAACTATTTGAAAACTCTAATGCTGCTGATAGCAGGATTATTGCTAACGTGCTGCTCGGGGAGTCAAAACAATTTCCCCGATGATTATGTAGGATTCAACAAAACCTACATTAATCATAGCTATAGCAGCACTACAGAAGAGGAGGTGATAGACCTAGATGTAATTGCCTCGAACAAAAGCAGCGAAGATCGCGTAGTGAGACTATCGATTAACAAACCTCCTATTGGGAGCGACAGTTTTGCGCTCAGCGAGAAAGAGGTAGTTATAAAAGCTGGAAAGAAAAAAGCCACTACTACCGTGAAAGTATTTCCTAACAAAGTGGTGAAGGGTGTATATATCCATGTGACCTGCACCCCACAATGGAAAGATGCCACTGCTACAAAAATGACGATACAACTCACGCCCAAATAACTTTAAAATAATAAGGACTGATGACTCAACATACTGAAAAAGATACAGACAAAGTGCTAGAGCAACTAGCCTCATCGACTCGCTCGCCAAGAGGACGCTTCTCTGCTCAAGAGAGCTTTAAGCTTTTGGAGCCTAGACTAGAGTTTGCACAACAGGAAAAAAGACGCTTCTTTATAAGTAGCAGATGGTTATCTGTTGCAGCAGTAATTGCTGTGTGCACATTGTCGTGGGTATTCTATCAGTATATGCTACCACCTACACTGCTAACAGTAGACACGTTGGCACAGCACGTGTGCATCGATCTACCCGATGGCAGCAGAGTGAGACTGAACAACTTTTCATCATTGACCTACCCCAGTCGCTTTAAAGGTAATAAACGCGAAGTGACACTGAGCGGCGAAGGCTATTTCGAGGTAACAAAAGACCCCGAAAAACCCTTCCTTGTCAATGCGCAAGAAGTCAATGTAGAGGTATTGGGAACGGTGTTCAACATAGAGGCTTATCCCAACAACTCTGAGGTGACAACCACTCTACTTCAAGGATCAGTAGCTGTAAATAGCGACAATACATCAGATCGTATTGTCCTCAGTCCGGACCAATGTGCGATATATAATAAATTAAAACAGACATTATCCGTCGAAACACTGGAACAGCCCAAAGAGGTAATTGCATGGCAAAATGGAATTTTCATATTCAATAAGCAACCGTTAAGCGAAATTGCACGTAGGCTAAGCAACTCGTTTGGAGTTCTAATCGAGATACCTGATACCGACTTGGCTAATTATCAGCTTACAGCCCGCTTCAACAATGGAGAAACACTAGACGATATCTTAACATTACTACAAAGCGGTCGCAACTTCAGTTTCCAGCATGTAGACGATAAGACATACATCCTTATCAAAAACTAGCTATGATACAACGTTATACTTTTACCATCATACATAAAAGGTGGCTATTACTACTAATACTACTCCAAATGCTGTGCTACTCACTGCAGGCACAGCAAGCCGAAAAGGGGATTTCTATCGACCTTAAAGAGGCTACCTTGGAAGAGTTCATCAAAAAAGTAGAAAGCCTCACAGACTACTCCTTTATTTACGGTGAAGAGGTGACGATCAATCACCCCATCACTGTTCGCCTCAGCAACAAGACGATTAAAGAAGTATTGCAAACCGCCCTCAACAAACAGCCCATCGGGTTTGAAGTAAAGGGGAAACACATTATTCTACACCGCAAAGAGCCGGTTCAGCCCCGGCGCCGCTACACAGTTAGTGGCACCATCATGGACGAAGCATCTCACGAAAGTCTGATTGGTGCCAATGTGGTAGCACCTCTCAGCAAACATGGAGTGGCGAGCAACACTTTTGGCTTCTACAGCCTTACACTACCCGAAGGAGATACAGAGCTTACCTACTCGTACATGGGGTATGCCACACAGCAAATCATGGTGCCGCTAAACAAAGACACAGTGATCAACCTAAAGATGCGCGACCATAATGAGCTGCAAGAGATAGTTATAGTATCGAATAAGACGGAGGTGGGCAGCAATGCTACTCACATGAGCTCGATTGAGATACCTATGTCACAACTACAAAACACGCCAACAGTGCTAGGCGAAGCCGATGTGATGAAAACCATACAGATGATGCCGGGTGTACAAGCCGGCCTCGAAGGTTCGGCAGGGCTACATGTGCGTGGGGGTAGCGCCGACCAAAATCTGATATTGCTAGACGGCATTCCTGTCTACAATATAGATCATATCTTTGGATTCTTCTCCGTATTTACTCCCGAAGCGGTAAAGAAGGTGACACTTTTCAAAGGGTCGTTTCCAGCACGCTTCGGAGGAAGACTATCTTCCGTAATAGATGTGCGCACCAATGATGGCGATATGAACAAGTACCACGGCATGCTTAGTGTAGGGTTATTGGCCAGCAAAATTCAACTAGAAGGCCCCATAATTAAAGGGCGTACTTCTTTTAATGTATCGGGCCGTCGCTCTTATATCGATCTAATGACACTTCCATTTATGGAAAAAGATGAGAAGATTAGATATTATTTCTATGATATGAACGCAAAGATCAATCATCGTTTCTCGGATAAGGCTCGTTTGTATCTTAGCTTCTACAATGGCAAAGATCACTATAGCATGGCACACGACTACGACTGCTACACAGGCTATTACAGCGATGGCATTGGCATATTTCAGGTTGCAGGACATAGCCGTGATAAGATGAGTATGAATTGGGGGAATCTGATAGCTTCGGCACGCCTCAACTTGGTGCTCACGCCAAAGCTGTTCACCAATATGACAGTGGCCTACAATAAGTATCAATACAATACGAAGTCTGACGCTACCTATACTGAAACGTCCGAACAAAGTCATATTGAAAACAACTATGCATCGCGCTATCAATCGGGTATCCGCGATTGGTCATATATGATCGACTTCGACTATACACCTCTACCTACTCATGATGTAAAGTTTGGCGCTGCCTATCAACGTCACAATTTCCATCCCGAAGTAGCAAGCGCTAGAATAAAGGAGCAGGATCAAGATCGTGTGGACCAAGACACGATGTTCTACAACACCAATAACAGCCGCGTCCGGGCACACGAGATGACGGCTTATATTGAAGACAATTTCAATATAGGCCAACGACTACGAATGAATCTTGGCGTGCATGTTTCGCTGTTCAATGTTCAAGAGAAGAACTACTTCTCGGTTCAACCTCGACTGTCAGCACGCTATCAAGCAACTAAGGAGTTGGTATTCAAAGCGTCCTATACGCAGATGTGTCAGTACATTCACCTGCTTACATCGGGCAGCATCGGTATGCCCACCGACCTTTGGGTGCCTGTAACAAAAGCCATCAAACCTATGCGTGCACATCAATATTCTGCCGGCGCCTACTATGTGTGGCCTCAGGGATGGGAGCTATCGGTAGAGGGCTATTATAAAGACATGTTCAATGTATTGGAGTACAAAAACGGGAGCAGCTTTTATGGGTCATCTACAGGCTGGGAAGATAAGGTAGAGCGAGGCAAAGGCAGATCGATGGGTATAGAGTTCATGCTTCAAAAACTAACGGGCCCCACCACCGGTTGGCTATCGTATACGCTAGCCAAAAGCGATAGACTGTTTGCCGAAGGAAGTATCAACAACGGCTTACGCTTTCCTTATAAGTACGATCGCAGACATACAGTGAATCTAGTGGTCAACCATAAGTTTAGCCAACGCATCGATGTAAGTGCAACGTGGATGTTTGCAACGGGTGGTACCGCCACTATTGCCAACCAAGCTACAGTAGTATTACGCCCCGATGGTGGAAGTTTCAACGGTGGCCTAACCCAAGTAGATTTAGTGGAGAGTAGAAACAACTACCGACTTCCTGCTAGCCACAGACTCAATGTTGGGATCAACTTTCGCAAGAAGACTAAGCGAGGCGAACGTATATGGAACATCAGTGCCTATAATGTGTACAATGCCATGAATCCCTGCATGATCTACAACGATAACAGCTATGATTATTATCAACAATATTACGATGAAACTACTGGCAACATGACCAGCGAGTTTATACCAGGTCGCCGTCGTTTAGTAAAACTGACCATACTCCCACTTATTCCTTCAGTGTCTTATACATTTAAATTTTAATGATGATGAAACTCCATACTATATATACCCTACTCATGTCAGCAGTCCTAGGACTTTGCATTAGCTGTGTCAACGAGTTTGAATTTTCCAATCAAAGCACTCAACCCCTATTGGTAATGAATGCTTTTATCAATACAGATAGCACAAACAATGTGCTTTACCTCAACTACACCGGACGAGAATCAGTGGGCAAGTTGGCCGAAGCCATCGTCGAAGTTCGTGTCAACGGCATCCTAGTAGAGACTGCCCAGATGATACCTACAGCGAACAAGCAAGAGCATTCTAAAGAAACAGGATTCTTAATCACATCTAAGTTCAAGCCAAACGACCAAGTACGCATAGACGCATGGACACCACAGACAGGCCACCATGCTTGGGTAGAAGAAACCATCTTGCCGCCTCCTCTTCCTATCGTCAGCATAGACACCATGACTGTCAATATCAGTTATCCACAAGAGAAAACGAACAGTCTACTAAAGTATCGCATCACTATCCAAGATCGGCCCAATGAGAAGAACTACTATCGCGTGGTTTTAGAGCGTCACTACCGTTTAGGCGCACTGCTCTACAATGACGATCAACAATACATTAAAGATACTACGATTGTCCAAAAGACGTTCACTAGTTATAATAACGAAGATGTGATACTCACAGACGGTAATCCAAGTACCAGCAGCAACAACAACAATGATTTGTTCGAAAAAGTCATTAATTACTATAATGTATTTGATGATAATCGCTTCAGTGATAAAGAGTGCACACTCAACCTATATCAAGGAGATAATAATATTCCACGATTTTATCAGTGTTTTAAGGTGATAGAAAACGAGCTAGTGTGCTATGTGCGTTTACTTCATATCACAGCCCAAACGTACAGCTATTATCAAGCACTCAATATATTGGATTCGGACATCTACGACTCGATGCTGATGGAGCCAATAGTCTACCCTAGCAATGTGAATGGTGGTACAGGCATGGTAAACTTCAGCACCGAAACAAGCATAAAGATAGATCTTCCCCCCTATCCATTTATTGCTAACTTTATGTACTGCTAAGATTTAAAAGTTATATCTATATGAAAATGAAGCCAATTTATCTATTACTGTTACTGTCACTCTCTATTTGCTCGTGTCGAAGTAGCCGCAGCATGCAGATGGAAATACAAACTATGCGCACCAGTCTGTACTACGAGCTTACATCTCTCGAATATTTCGGAGAAAAGAAGCAAGATGTATATCTTGATTTCATTCCTAAATCAAATATTGATTATTACACCACAACGAAGCGGAAAGGGGGATACATCATTCCACTTATCGTATATAACGTACAAGCCACACGCTACATGATACGTTTGGGCGAGGGTTCGCTCACCCAAACGTATCGGGCATTCCTTACAGATGCATTGCTAACCGAATGCAATAGTAGCAGTTGCTTTAACTTAATAGATAACCAAGAAGAGATTGCGCCAGACTCCACTTATCGGCTGAATATAAATATAGTACATAATGAAACAGGCAGCAAGGTGATACTTTCCACTCACACAATGATATGGTTTGACGGCGAAACCCTTGAGATGTTTCACAATAAAGTGGATAATGCCTGGACCAATTTAGCCATAAAGGCTACCCTAACTAAAAATAATGAAGTCTTATTCGAAAAAACATATCAACTAGACCACAGAGAGAGAGCACTTGATATAAAATACGAAGACTCGGTAATGAGCAATGAGGCCTGCCTCGACTTGATGGCAAGATCGTTATCACTAGCCACCAAACAAGTGGTAGAAAACATCAGTACTGAACTCGGCATGCTGATTACCCCATTTAAATAGAGCAAAACTACTATCTTTGTCGGCTGAAACAACATTAATATATAGCTATGTTTATCATTGTCGGCATCATGCTCCTTGGTGTACTAGTAGGATATCTGCTACGCACCAAGAAACTTTCGTGGATACAACTTCTTATCACTTTCTTTATCTGGTTACTGCTTTTCTTACTAGGAGTAGACGTAGGCGGCAACCCAGCAATCGTAACAAATCTACATACCCTTGGCGTAGAGGCCATCTATATCACTATAGGTGCAGTACTTGGGAGCGCATTCTTTGCATGGGGACTATGGAGATTCACTAATAAAAAAAGAAAGGATAACAAAGTATGAAAGGCAGCATCATTATCGTATCCTTCTTTATTATAGGTACACTTTGTGGTTATTACCACCTATTACCACAGAGTATATTAGAGAGTAGCCTCAGCTATTATGCACTTTGCGGGCTGATGTTTTGTGTAGGCATCAGCATTGGCTGCAACCCCGACACATTAAAAAGCTTCCGATCACTCAACCCACGATTAATGTTACTGCCGTTAGCTACAATCCTCGGCACTCTATGTGGTTGTGCCGTTATCAGTTGCTTCTTGCCCGGCCGTTCCTTATTCGATTGCCTTGCTGTAGGGTCTGGTTTTGGCTATTATTCACTATCAAGCATCTTCATCACCGAATACAAGGGGGCCGAACTGGGCACCATCGGTCTACTTTCTAATATATCACGAGAGATCATTGCACTACTTTGCGCTCCGTTATTAGTGAGATATTTTGGCCGATTAGCTCCTATTTCGGTTGGTGGTGCTACTACAATGGACACGACACTTCCTATTATAACCCGCTATTCCGGGCAACAATTTGTCATACTTTCCATATTTCATGGCTTTCTTGTTGACTTCAGTGTGCCATTTTTGGTTACACTATTCTGTTCCGTGTAGGCAAACAGGTTACAATACGGTTACAAATCTTTTCATTTTATGTCAATTTGGGCCCATTCTCTTGACCTATATCAAGAAACATGTTATATAACACATTTTTCAGTTAAATGCTTTTTCTGTTCCAAAACATGTTTCTATATTTGCATAGGTAAAAAAGAAAAAACTAAGCGCTTAAGTTAGTTATTAATAGGTATTAGATTGTTTTAAAAGATTTAGTTTTTAGATTTTAGTTTTTAGGTAACAAATTAAAAAGTAGGTATTATGAAAAGATTGGTATTAACATTGGTGGCAGCTATCTGCCTTGCAGCTACAACATTTGCTGCTGGAAATCAACCTACAACTGTAAAATGGGAAGGTAACATTAACGTTTACAAGTTAGGTAAGTATTTAAACCTTACTTCATTGCAAGCTGAAGAAGTAGCTAATATTAGCGAATACTTCACTGAACAGATGGAAAAAGCATCAAACGCAAAGAAGAACAAAGAAGAAAAATTGCACACAGCTGTTTATGGCAACTTGAAATTGATGAAGAAGACCTTAACTGCGGAGCAATACACTAAGTACGTTGCATTGATGAACATGACTCTTAAAAACAGAGGTATTGATTTGAAATGATAACGTTTATGACTTCTAACAATAACAGAAGGGGAGCCGGTTTATAATTCACCGCCTCCCCTTATTTTTTGTCTCTACCTTATTTTATAGTAACCATTGTAGCCCCAAAACCATACTCTTGGAAAGAGGCATCTTGATAACGGCAATTACTATATTTACGTTTCAGCTCTTCAACAATAGCTTTACGAAGCACTCCATCGCCCTTACCGTGAATAAACACAATGCGTTGCTCGCGCTTATTCTTATACTGCTCCATTACTTCACGAAACTTATCCAACTGAAAGTTAAGCATTTCCGAATTGTTCATACCGCGCGTATCATCTAGCAATTCATCAATATGCAAGTCTATTTCAATAGGTGCATTTCCCTTAGGCTTTTTCACTAAAGGTTGAGCACGCGGACGATCTTCGTCCCTCTTACCTAAGATGGCTTCCTGAATCTGTTCTGCCGAAACAAATACTTGCTGAGTGGGCACATCATTGCGTACAATGTCGTAGACCAATGCGGGTTCTTCAAAGAAGTCTGTTTCCTTAAAAGTATGCAGTTTGTAAAACTTCACTGTATCTATACGCACTTCCACGCTGACAGCAGGTTTTAAGGCAAAGCTACGACCATCCTTGAAGGCTATAAACTGAACAGCTACATGTTCTATCTCATTGAGGATAGACTTATCGAACTCTTCCAATAAAAACTTCATATTAGGTTCGACTACCCCATGTGCACGAACTTTCCATGCCTTTCCCTCGGCACTAGCATATGTATAATATAGATAGTAGTTACTATCATTTACTAGGTAAGCTTCAAAAGGAGTGGAGCTGATTTGCTTTATATCCTCCGGAACAAATGCCAAACACACATTTAGCGTATCTCCGCCTTTTATTTCCGCCGCTTTATGAACCGGAATATCTGCTTTAGTTGGCTTTGGCGCCTCCTCTACTTTCTTCGGGGCATCCTTTCGCTTAATATTATAGTCGTCTGTTTCAATTACTACACACTCGTGAATTAGCATCGGTATATCAAAACCATCCTCATCTTCTACCAGTACAGTGTTCTTTCCTTTGAACCCTGTTACTATTCCTCCACCCGTTTCGCTAAGGAAGCGTACCTTATCTCCTATCTTCATATCATTATATTTTAGAAAATACTGTTTATACATCTATAACAGATGTCTTAAGACAAAGATATACCTTTTTACAGTATCACAGATGAAGAGCGCATTGAAAAAGCGTATCTTTGCAGCAATTAAAACAAGCTATGAGGAAATGTGTTTATAGTTTGCGCATATTACAAGATAGTCAATTATGAAAGAGAATCCCAAACATATACAGATCAAGGAGTTCTGCTATGACCTCCCTGATGAGCAGATTGCTAAATTCCCATTGGCCCAACGCGACCAGTCTAAGCTACTGGTGTACCGCCATGGCGATATCAGTGAGGATGTTTTTGCTTCGCTACCTAACTATATTCCTTCGGGCAGCTTAATGGTTTTCAACAACACTAAGGTTATACAGGCTCGCTTGCACTTTCGTAAAGATACAGGTGCCCTCATCGAGGTGTTTTGCTTAGAGCCGATACAGCCGGCAGACTATGCTTTAAACTTTCAGCAGACAAGCCACTCGGCATGGTTGTGCATGATTGGTAACTTGAAGAAGTGGAAAGAAGGAACGCTACACAAGGAGATGGTGGTAAAAGACAAACCGATAACACTGAGCGCCACACGCGGAGAGTTAGTGGGGACCAGCCACCGTGTGGATTTCACCTGGGATAACCCCGAAGTGACCTTTGCCGAGATACTCGAAGTATTTGGCGAACTTCCTATCCCTCCCTACTTGAATCGTGATACCGAAGAGAGTGACCTTTCGAACTACCAAACAGTTTACTCAAAAATTAAAGGTTCGGTTGCTGCACCTACTGCTGGATTGCATTTTACGCCAGATGTATTTGCTGCTTTGCTGAACAACGGAGTAGATACGCAAGAGTTGACACTACACGTAGGGGCAGGAACTTTCAAGCCTGTAAAAAGTGAGGAGATTGAGGGTCACGAGATGCATACGGAATATATATCTGTGTCGCGTGCGACTATCAAGAAGCTGATTGACCATGATGCAAAGGCGATTGCTGTAGGCACCACTTCGGTACGCACACTCGAAAGTTTATACCATATTGGTGTAACGCTAGCCAACAACCCGATGGCGTCGGAAGCTCAACTACACGTGAAGCAGTGGCAACCTTATGAACAAAAAGAGTATATCAATCCGATTGTTGCCATGCAAAAGATCTTGGGATATTTGGATCGTAACGGATTAGAGACTCTTCATTCGAGCACACAGATCATTATAGCCCCCGGCTACGAATATAAAATAGTAAAAGCCATTGTTACCAACTTCCACCAGCCACAAAGCACCTTACTGCTTTTGGTGTCGGCTTTTGTCAAGGGCGATTGGAAGCGCATCTACGACTATGCTCTTTCGCACAACTTCCGCTTTTTGAGCTACGGTGATTCATCAATACTTATACCTTAATTTACTAATGATATGCTAACAGATAATAGCGAAGAACTTTTCCCGATAGTAGATGAGGATGGCCTAATCATTGGGGCTGCAACTCGCGGCGAATGTCACAACGGCAGTATGCAACTCCACCCTGTGGTGCATCTGCATGTGTTCAACAGCAAAGGACAGCTTTATCTTCAAAAGCGTCCGGAATGGAAAGACATTCAACCCAATAAGTGGGATACGGCAGTGGGCGGACATATCGACCTTGGCGAGAGTGTAGAGATAGCACTAAAGCGCGAGGTACACGAAGAACTTGGAATTACAGACTTTACCCCAAAAGAGATATGCAATTATGTATTCCAATCGGACCGTGAGCGCGAGCTAGTCTTTATACATACCACAGTATTCGACGGAGAGATTATACCTAGCGATGAGCTTGATGGTGGACGTTTCTGGGAGATTGAGGAGATTAAAGAGCAACTGGGGAAAGACGTGTTTACTCCCAACTTCGAAAATGAGTTTGAGAAGTACATTCTGAAAACGCTATAAGCGGATTACATATAATTAAATGGGGATGAATCGACTGTCGATTCATCCCCATTTTGGTTTCAACAATAGTAGATTAAATTAATTGTGCATTCGGTTTCACGATTAGATGATAAGCAGGGTCATCACTTCTATCTTTAAGTTCGATGCCTGTCTTCCTGCTATTGAAAGCATTCTCTATGAGCCAAGCCAGCTTGAACGCAGCTTTATCATGGCTCAATCCTTCAGGACGAACATTCGATATACAGTTTCTATCCGAATCGAGTCGACCCACTTCGGGGTTAAAGGTAATATATACTCCAAGGCTATCGGGTGACGATAGGCCCGGGCGCTCGCCAATAAGCACAACCACTAACTTTGCATTAAGTAGACTTGCCACCTCGTCGCCAAGCGCCACACGAGATTGCTCGGCCAACACCACGGGAGCTACACTCAATTTTAGTTCGTTGAGATATGGCATCAGGTGGGCTATAAGCGGAAGAGCTTGTTTGTGTATAGCCTTCGAAGAAAGCCCATCGCCAACTACTATGGCGATATCTACCGGAGGATAATCGTGTTCTTTTAGTTCGATACGACTACTATCCGCTAACTTGCGCCCTAGATCGGGACGAGTCAAATAGATAGCCCTATTAGGTGCAGCACTCGACACATAAATACTATCAAGCCCTATTTGTTTAAGCTTTGTCTTTAGCGTCGCTCTATCAAAAGGAGTGTGAATAGCATCCTTGGCACGGGCATGAGAAAGACTAAAGCCCAATACTTCGTGTGTGGGGAGGCTTGCCCCCGTGCGACCAAGAGCAATACGTGCGTCGGTAAACTCTTTCAGTTCCGACCAACAGTCGGGTTGAAGTGTTGTGGTGTCTATATCGGTAGAGGTCATTACTAATTCCATCTTATAAAATCAGTTTAAGCTACCCTGCTTTATAGCTAAGCAGTGGATGGCTGGGTTTAAATTCGTGTAGGCGTCCTTGTGGATTGATGACCTGCATCTTTTCCAACCACGCTGCAAACTCGGGCGCGTGTTTTAATCCAAATAGTTCGCGCACATAGAGTGCATCGTGGTAGGAAGTGCTTTGATAGTTCAGCATGATATCATCGGCTCCGGGTACCCCCATCATATAGGTGAGACCACCGGCAACCAACAACGTCAGCAGAGTGTCCATATCATCTTGGTCGGCCTCGGCATGATTGGTGTAGCATACATCACAGCCCAATGGCACTCCCATTAGCTTACCACAAAAGTGATCCTCTAATCCGGCACGTATTATCTGTTTGCCATCGTAGAGGTATTCGGGACCAATAAAGCCCACAACTGTGTTTACAAGCAGGGGCGAAAATCGGCGGGCCACTGCATAGGCGCGCGCTTCGCATGTCTGCTGATCTACATTGTGATGGAAACCCGACGACAAGGCACTGCCCTGCCCGGTTTCGAAGTACATCACATTATTGCCCACTGTGCCTCGGTTTAGACTTAATGCCGCTTGCTGCGCCTCTTCTAACAGTTTGAGGTTGACACCAAACCCGGCATTTGCCCCCTCGGTACCGGCTATGGATTGGAACACGAGGTCCACGGGCACACCTTTATCTATCAATTCGACAGAGGTGCTGACATGCGTCAACACGCACGACTGTGTTGGAATCTCGTAGCGGTGAATGATATCGTCTAGCATATAACTAAGATTGCTAAGAACCGATATACTATCACTAGCAGGGTTGATGCCTATCACAGCATCTCCCGATCCATACATTAATCCATCTATCATACTTGCAGCTATTCCTTTTAAGTCATCTGTAGGGTGGTTGGGTTGCAAACGCACACTAAAATGACCGGGTAGGCCGATAGTATTGCGAAAGCGAGTAACTACACTACATTTCTTAGCCACAAGAATCAAATCTTGATTGCGCATTATTTTACTAACAGCAGCAGCCATTTCGGGTGTGATGCCCGGGGCAACAAAGGCCAACATGGCAGTTGTCGTGTGATCGTTGAGTAGCCAATTTCTGAAATCACCTACGGTGAGGTGGCTAATGGGCGCAAAGGCCTTTGTGTCGTGTGTGTCTATAATAAGTCGTGTCACCTCGTCCATTTCATAAGGGATGAGGTGCTCTTCCAAAAACCTTTTGAGCGGCACATCAGCTAGTGCCATTTTTGCAGCAACCCTCTCCTCCATGCTATGCGCAGAAACACCGGCAAGGTCATCACCCGAACGAGCGGGCGATGCTTTTGCCATCAGTGTTTTGAGGTCCTCGAACTGATAAGTTCGGTTGTCAAGTGTTGTTTTATACATAATGTATGCTTATTGAAAACTGTCGTGTTCTTACTTAGCCATCGCAACATTCTTGATGCGCACTTTGCTCACTGCATAGTAGCCATACCCTAACGCCATCATAACAAGGAATACTACAAATATTTCGAAGTTGTAATAGATCATCGCTGCCAAACAAACAATAGCCGATATTAAGGAAATCATTGGGAACACCGGATAGAATGGTGCCTTGAATGGACGCTCCAAGTTAGGTTCAGTTCTTCTCAACTTGATAAGAGCCAGCATTGAGATGATATACATCACGATAGCACCAAACACGGCAAGAATCACGATATTGGCAGTCAATGGTTGGTCGCCAAATGTAATCCAGTTGTCCGAGAAGATAGCCAATATACCTACCACACCACCAGCGATGATTGCCAAGTGAGGTGTTTGGAAACGTGAGTTTACTTTTGATAAAGATTTAGGAAGATAACCTGCACGAGCTACAGCAAATATTTGGCGAGAATAACCCATAATGATGCCGTGGAAAGAGGCAATCAAACCAAACAAACCCAAGAATACTAGCATGTGCAACCAGCCGCTTTCGCCGCCAACCATCACCTTCATTGCTTGTGGCAATGGGTCGTTGATATTAGACAATGTAGTCCAATCGCCTACACCACCTGCAAACATCATCACACCAAGTGCAAGGATTACTAGTGTTAGAATACCCCAAATAAATGCTTTTGGAATGGTGCGTTTAGGATCTTTTGCTTCTTCGGCTGCCATAGAAGCACCTTCGATGGCCAAGAAAAACCAGATAGCAAATGGAATAGCTGCAAATATGCCAGAAAATGTGTGAGAGGTGAAAGTGTCGCTACCTGCCCATCCGTTGGCCACAAAGTTGGTCATAGAGAAACCGGGAGCTACTACACCCATAAACACTAGAAGTTCGAAAATGGCCAATAGCGTTACCACCAACTCGAATGTGGCTGCTAAAGTGACACCAACAATGTTCAACCCCATAAACACTAGATAGGCACCTACTGCCACCCACTGAGGGTCGAGGGATGGAAACTGAACATTGAGATACGCACCGATAGCCATTGCAATAGCTGGAGGTGCAAATACAAATTCAACCAAGGTTGCAAAACCTCCAAAGAATCCTCCTAGCGAGCCAAATGCGCGACGCGCATATTCGAATGGTCCACCAGCATTAGGAATAGAAGTAGAAAGTTCAGTAAAACTGAAGATAAATGTGAGGTACATCATAGCAACAAAAGCTGTTGTTATCAAGAATCCTAGTGTACCGGCTGATGCCCAGCCATAACTCCAACCAAAATATTCACCCGAAATAACCAAACCTACGGCCATTCCCCAAAGGTGAAAACTACCTAGCGAGCGCTTTAGTGTTGTGCCCTTTTTTGAATCTTTACCCATAACCTTAAAAAATTAAATTATTACCTTTATTTGCAAAAATAATACATTTAGACACAATTATCAATAATTGTCTATCTTTTTGTTTTTCTAAGTGAAATATACATTTCAAAATGACACACTTTTATTCATAAATGTATTATTTTGAAAGCAAATGCAAATAATTAGTTACTAAATGAAAGTCTAAAGATTATTTTACTATTATTTTAAAGCCACAGACACACATTCAGAGTCATATTGACACACTAAAGATAAAAACAATTACAAATAGAAGGTTTTATACTAAAAGCGCAGGCATAACGAAAGGAAAAGGGAAGAACTGGCTGGACAGTTCATCCCCTTAGAAAGAATATAATAAAAGCTTTGAAACACACAACACAGTTATAGCTCTATCAACTATAAGCAAAGTGCTGCTATAAAGTATAACACGTATTCTATCAAAAAGGTTCTATAAACCTTTAGCATATTGTAAAACTACTAGTCAAAAGAACACTTATTAGGTTAGCATCATCGCAAAACCAGGTGACTTACTACACAAATACAGTCTTCTAATAATCAAGCATTTACAAAATGTCCAATTTCCATTTGGTGACCAGCCTTTGCCACCGTGCTGAGTAGCCCTACTCACCGCGGTGGCAAAGGCTGGTCAGATCGGAAGAGCACACGTCTGAACTCCAGTCACATTCAGAAATC
>CAMTOQ010000056.1 GCA_947074205.1 uncultured Bacteroides sp.
CGCTTCGTATCCTAATAGATCGGCAAACACTAGTGCCGGCACCACAGCAGTAGCCGTAAACAGTGAAGAGTCGATTACCTCACCTATTGCCAAAGATAATGATTCATCAGAGAATGAGGATTCTGCAACCAATGAAACCACTGAGAATAAAAAAGATGAGCCAGTGGTAAAAAAGGTGGTTAATCATCGTCCTTCGAGCAAAGACAAACAACACATACCGGTCACAAAAAAGACCAGAAGAACAGAAAATCTTTGGGCATTTGGCGCCTCAGTGGGCAATGCGGGAGCTATTTCTAACAACAGAGAGTTTGCCTTCTCCGGACGAGCTTATCAGGTGTCTAACGATCTAGACGAAACGGCGTTGATCAGCTTATCCAAGGATCAAACTGTTGTTTTCAAAGATGGCGTACCGCTTGTCTATAATCTAAACGATGTGACTTATGCCAAACACCAGCAACCAATCACTGTGGGGCTTAGTGTACGCAAATCTCTTAAGAGACGTTTCTCTTTAGAAACAGGTTTAATGTTTACGCTACTCTCATCGGATGTGACGCTAGCACGCCAGCCTGAAGTGGCGCATAAGCAGAAGCTATATTATCTTGGCATACCGGTTAAGGGAAACTGGGATTTCCTACAATCACGTTTCATCACGCTCTACCTTTCGGCTGGTGGCCAAATAGAGAAATGTGTGTCAGGGAAAATCGCTGGCGAAAAGATAAATAATAAGCCATGGCAGTTCTCGGTAATGGGTGGTGTAGGCGTACAAGTAAATGCCACGAAAAACTTTGGTATCTATGTGGAACCGGGCGTGGCCTACTACTTCAAAAACAACTCTAGTTTGCAAACTATTCGCAAAGAACACCCGTTCAATTTCAATCTAGTAACAGGCCTTCGCCTCAGCTACTAACACACTGATTTACTCCTACTTATAGAAACACTAAAACTTGCTTTGCTGACAAGTCCTACTCAGCAAACCGCAAAACCGTATTATAAAAATAGGAGAAGAGCTACTGTCTATAAAGGTATAGACGGCAGCTCTTCTCTGTGATTTATAACCTATAAATACTTAATATAATTAGGTCAATACGGTATCAATAAATTATTTCGACTTATAGTTGTCCAAATTAACATGGAATAGGTACGACTTAAAGAAGACGATAGAGAGCACACCCATGATGGTAATAAAGATGGCTGCACACCAGAATGGGAACATAGTAGAATGATCATGGAACAACTCTTCCACTGCATCGAATACGAATGGCGCTCCTGAACAAGCCACATAGTTGGTAGCTAGGATGTAAGCCAAATACTGTGTGGTTTTTTGAGGTGTAGGAGCCAGGAAGGTTACTTTTGTATAGATAAAAGGCTGAATAACCCCATAACCTATACCGGCTAAAATCGCTGATAGGATGAATATAAACTCTGTATGTGAGAAAAGAAGCAAATAAAGTCCAACCGCAAAAATAGCGAAAGCAATGAACATGGATAAATGCTTAAAACCACGAACAAACTGAGTAAGGATAAAGCCCGAAATAGTTACGCCAAGATAGAATATTGA
Source organism: uncultured Bacteroides sp. (assembly GCA_947074205.1). Taxonomy (GTDB): domain Bacteria; phylum Bacteroidota; class Bacteroidia; order Bacteroidales; family Bacteroidaceae; genus Bacteroides. The sequence continues at coordinate 1,559 of CAMTOQ010000056.1, forward strand.
TGTGATAATACCCACCTCGGTACTACTAGTGATACGGAAAGGCACATAATAAGTAATTACTAAGTTACCAACCGTAGCAAAGAAGTAAATCAAAATTAATCCCCAAAGAAGCCCCACATTGTTTTTTCCTTCATAGTGAAGTCCTGATGACTGGCTTTGAGCAGCATTATCGGCCGCTTCTTTAGCATCGGGAACGCTATGTGCATCGATATACTTGTTGGTCATAAAGCCCATCATAACCAAAGGTATAATAGGAACCATATAAACAATGAAAGGTAGATGCCAACTGATGGAACCTAACCAACCTACAAGAACAGTAGCAATAATCAATGTAAAATTGGCTACCCCAGACTGTACCCCCATCATTCCCATACGCTGTTTGCCCACAAAATACTTAGCTAGCAAACCATTGGCTATAGGAACAATAAGACCGCAACCTAAGCCTAAAACACAACTCACCCAGATTAAAGTAATCATAGAGTTGGCAAAGAAATAAATCAACGATGAGCCAAAGAAAATGAGAAGACCAATAAATAGCAAACCTGTTTGACTCTTGGACTCGGCCAGTTTACCCGACAACAAGACAAAAGGTATGACTACAAAATTTGGTAGAATTGACAACAACTGGATCTCGAGATGACTTGCTGTTGGAAATATCTTAGTCAAATCGCCTAGAAGTGGCGAAATGGCCATACCTGGAAGGTTAACAGCCAACGAGACTGACAAAATAGCTAAAAGCGAGATGAGCGGGAATTTACCCTCCCCTGAATCAACGTATTTCATAAGAGTTCATTTATAAAAGTGAAAATCAATTTTAATAACTAACAATGTTTATTACAGTTTGTTCGCTTTCTAGATAAAAGAATATAGACAGGCCGCCCTATTTAACCTTTGTCATATCGATGGTCTTAATGGTCTACGTTAGCAAAACTTTTTTATCTAACTATTGTTTATACAACATATCAATAATTTAATATTCATCGCTATGTTAACTCTCAGTGCTAACAATCAAGAAAAGTCCTCCATATTAATCATATATACAGGAGGTACAATCGGTATGGTTGAGGATCCCAAAACAGGATCTTTGGAGCCATTTGATTTCGAACATCTCGTAGATCATGTCCCTGAACTTAAAGATGTGAATCACCTATACACATCTATTCAGTTCACCCCACCTTTGGACTCGTCTCAAGTGGGTCCGCAAGACTGGGCAAAAATGGCAAAAGCGGTTGCAGATAACTATGACAATTATGATGGGTTTGTTATATTGCACGGTACAGACACTATGGCTTACACCGCATCTGCGTTAAGCTTTATGCTTGAAAACCTAAGCAAACCAGTAATCATTACCGGTTCACAGTTGCCAATTGGAAGATTCCGCACAGATGGAAAAGAGAATCTTATCACGGCCATAGAAATTGCAGCAGCCAAAAAGGAAGGTATAGCTATTGTTCCAGAGGTATGTATCTGCTTCCAAGAATACTTATTGAGAGGAAATAGATGTAAAAAAGTGAATGCTGACTATTTCGAAGCATTCGAAACATTCAACTATGCACCATTGGCACATATTGGGGTAGAGATTCAGATTGATGAAGAGTTTGTGTACAAACCGGCTACTACAAAACCATTGATACCTCACTATAATATGGATCCAAACGTGATAGCGTTGAGAATACTTCCGGGCATCACTCCCGAAACGCTAAAAGGAATATTAAGTATCCCTAATTTGAAAGGTGTAGCTATGGAAACCTTCGGCGTTGGAAATGCACCTAGCTTCCCTTGGTTTATCGATATCCTAAAAGAAGCGTCGGCAAGAGGTATTGTCATCGTAAATGTGACACAGTGTATGATTGGTTCGGTGGCTATGGATATCTATGACACGGGGGATGCGATGCTTCAGGCAGGAATCATTTCTGGGTATGACATGACCACAGAAAGTGCTATTACTAAAATGATGTATCTTTTCGGAGAAGGATTCGCTCCTGACAAGGTAAAAGAGTACATGAAGTGCTCCTTGATAGGTGAAATGACTATTCATAACACCAAGGAGAATTAATAAGTAAAGGCTGCCCTAGCAATGAATATCGCAGGGCAGCCTTTTTTTTACCTTGAAACTAATATGACTATTTCCACTTTTTAATCTCTTTCTTATCGGCAGGAGTAGCTTCGATGATGCTCAAGCCAAAACCACCACTGCGAGCTAGCTTTACATTCATCTTAGACTTACTAGTTACCAATCCTTTCTTAATTTGGTAAGATGTAGGGTTGGTTTCGAAGTCAGCATCTTTTCCATCGGCATAAAGAGTAGCCACATACACCTTGCTAGGATCTAAGAAATCGAGAGCAAAGTTGGCCGTGCGTGGATTCTCGTCTGTGATTCCACCTACAAACCAGTTGTTGGTACCTTTGCCTTTACGGGCTACAGTGATATAATCGCCCGGTTCTGCTTCGATGTATTTGCTTTCATCCCAGTCTACCGGCACATCTTTGATGAACTGGAACGCATCCATGTGCTTCTCGTAATTTTCTGGAAGGTCAGCAGCCATTTGCAGTGGGCTATACATCGTTAGATAAAGTGCTAACTGTTTTGCCAAAGTGGTGTGCACAAAACTCTTATCTTCTCTATCTAAGAAAGTCAATTGTGTATCGAATATACCTGGAGTATAATCCATTGGTCCGCCAATCTGACGGGTGAAAGGCAATACTGTAGTATGGAAAGGCTTGTTTCCACCAAATGCTTCATACTCTGTACCACGTGCAGACTCGTTGCCAATCAAGTTGGGATAAGTACGTGCCAAACCTGTAGGGCGAGACGCTTCGTGTGCATTTATACTAATCTTATAGTCGGCAGCTTTCTTCAACGCATATAGATAATGATTGTTCATCCACTGGCCATAGTGGTGCTCACCACGTGGGATGATATCACCTACATAACCACTCTTAACAGCGTTGTAGCCATTGTCCACCATAAATTGATAGGCTTGATCCATATGACGTTCGTAGTTGCGCACCGAGCCGGATGTTTCGTGATGCATCATTAATTTAACGCCTTTGCTAGCTGCATACTCGTTGAGCATCTTCACATCAAAGTCCGGATAGGGGGTTACAAAGTCGAATACATAGTCTTTCGACTTACCAAACCAGTCTTCCCAACCTTCGTTCCAGCCTTCTACTAACACTTGATCGAAACCATGTTCGGCAGCAAAGTCGATATAACGTTTCACATTATCGTTGTTGGCAGAATGCACACCATTGGGTTTAGTTTTTGAATAGTCGGTTTCGCCTAGCTTCACCGAAGGCACGTCGTGCGTATAGGCCCATGAGCCATTGCCTGTAATCATATCCCACCACACGCCAATGTATTTCACAGGTTTAATCCACGATACATCTTCGTAAGCAGTAGGTTCGTTAAGATTGTAGGTGATGTTTGAAGCAAGGATGTCGCGAGCATCGTCACTAACAATCACTGTACGCCAAGGCGAAACAGCAGGTGCTTGCAAGTAACCTTTATCGCCTACAGCATCAGGAGTTAACCAAGATTCGAAAATCAAATTCTCATCATCTAGGTTAAGGTTCATCAATGAGTAGTCTACAAGTGCAGCTTCGTGTAAGTTGATGTAAAGGCCATCGTCAGTCTTCATCTGCAAAGCAGTCTGTACACCTGTTGGCGAGAATGGAGTTTGCGAAGCATTGGGTGTAATAGCACTATCCATCAAGCCACGAATCTCCGAGAGCTTTGACTTAGTGTAGTCGTACTCTTGTGTATCATAATCACCAGGGATCCAAAATGCGGTATGGTCTCCTGCCATTGCAAACTGGGTATGTTCTTCTTTTACAACGAAATAGTTAAGTTTGTCTTGCAATGGGAATTCATAACGAAAACCTAAACCATCATTGAAAAGTCTGAAGCGTATAATGATGTGGCGATCTTGAGCTTTTTGATCTAGAGTTACTGCCAATTCATTGTAGTTATTGCGAATAGCTTTGTTCTCGCCCCATACAGGTTCCCAAGTTTCATCAAATGATGATTCTTGTGAGTTGACAAGCGTGAATCCATCCATCAAACCGGGATCGTTTTTCAGCTCTAAACCTAGTTTTGACGGCTTAATCACCTCTTTATTCTTATAAAACAACTCGTATTCGGGAGTACCTTCGGCATTTAAGAAGAAGTTGAGCTTTAACTGACCGTTTGGAGAAGTAATACTTTCCATAGCGTTTACTGATGTCATACATAGTATAGACAGCAACAGTAAAGCAGCTTTTAGTGTAATTTTTCTTTTGTGAATCATGATATGGATTTAAAATTATTAAACGTGAAGCAAAGATAGAGCACTTAGGTATCTTTTAGAATTCAATATAAATGAAATATAAAAGAAATATATGAAAACGATTGCATAAAATACTAGTAAACAAATAAATAGTCAAATTATGGAAATAGAGAAATATAAATGAATATTATTCAACAGAATCAATTTTGAGGACTTCTTGCTCGAAGTTATCGCGATCTATAGCCTTGTTTTTAACTTTATTACGATAAGTATAAATTGTATTGACCGAGTAATGCAGAAAGTTTGCAATTTTAGAGCTATCATCTATTCCCAAACGAATGATAGCATAGATACGCATCTCGGTATTGAGCAACTCTCCAGCTTTCATAACAAATCGTTCATCAGGTTGAAGCAGCGAATTGAAGTGCTCCACAAAATTGGGATACAATTGCAGAAATGCATTGTCGAAATTAGCATAGAACTCCTTTTGTCCCAACCCGGTAAGATGGGATGCTGATTTTGTCATACGCAGGAGTTCCTCGGTTTGTCCGGCCATTATTTTGCGATTCACCGTTAAACGGAAGTGATCTAGTTTTTCTATATATAGAGAACAGAGGTTCAAAAAATGGCCAATATATTCCTCTTTAACATGGTTGGCCTGTTTTAATTTGTGACGTGCTATCTTTAATGTCTTCATTTGTCGATAGATTAAAAACAAAGTAAAGACCAAGAATAAAGAGAGGACACTAACCAAAACTAAGAATATAACCAACTGTACATGCTGTGCATTGAGTTTCTTCTGATACGCTGCATCGATCACGGGAAGGATGGCAGAAATTTCTAAGGTGCGTAAACGGGCATTGCAAAAGATGGCGTCATCGAGAGAATATTTAATGTATCGATTGGCCTGTTTCAGATCTCCCCGTTCATAAAGGTATAGTGCCAGATATTGCAAAGCTGCATTTTCTTTAACAGAGGCTTTTACATCGGACATGGCCGAATAGGCTAGATAGGTGGCATAGGCCCTACTCTCGCCCTCACGCTGTGCAATTAGCGCAAGCGAAAATGCAGTACGAGCGTAAAGGTTGGAGTCAATGGGTAGAACACTCAGTAATTGGTTCAGCAGGACTTTAGCTTGAGTGAGATCTCCCTCAAGAAGCAGTTTTTCACCTTGATAGAGCTTATAGCTAGATGACTCTTTTGGTAGTATCGCAATCAAAGAATCGCGATACATCACTTCTTTGTTGCTATATTCTTGTTTGTACTGTTCATTTTGAACAAAGGTTTTGAGATACGAATAGATCTGACGACCGCACGAATAGTAGTCGGCCATAAGTTGAGGAGAAAGCTTTTTAGGATCGATCTGATGAAATTCTGCAGAGGCTTCTTTGTACAAACCAGATATAGCCAATACTTCTGCTCTTGCAATTAAGCTCTTAGTGCGATAAAGTGGGTTACGCAATGTGTCTGCCAACAGAAGGCTACGATCCAGGTACTTGAGTGCCGAATCCGTGACAAACAATTTATAGCTCTCGCCTAAAGCATAGTTCAACTGGTAGCGTGCATCGAAATTGGAATTTACCGAAGAGAGTTGTTGTTTTAAAGAGTCGATATGCGCCTCTTTGATCTGCATGTAATAGGACTGTTGCTTCAATGCTTTATCAAGTTGGTCGAAAGCGACTTTTTCGGTGGCGACTTGCGCTAGGGCCAAGTTAAAAAAGGAAAGAAAAAGAGTAGTAAGGTATATGACGTTTCGCATGTTATTAGATTTGTTAATGCCCAAATGTACAAAAACAATCAGTAAGTCAACATTCTTAAAACAAACATTTCGCACACCTCTAAATTTAATCTGCAGAAATATTACCTAACACAGAAACTATATTGAACAATATACTACCTAGTTTGTTTAAAAATCACTTTAAAAACAAGATCACTCAACGATCTGGCTTACAAATATCTTAATCAATAAAGCATTATGAGAATAGAAAAAATCATTGGTAGAGAGATTCTCGACTCACGTGGTAACCCAACAGTGGAAGTCGATGTAATTCTTGAGTGTGGTGTCATGGGTAGAGCTTCTGTACCTTCGGGTGCATCGACCGGCGAACACGAAGCTTTAGAACTTCGCGACGGCGACAAAGGCCGCTATGGTGGCAAAGGTGTACAAAAGGCCGTAGACAATATCAATAAGATTATTGCACCTGCGCTAATCGACATGTCGGTATTGGAGCAAATGACTATAGATCGTGCTATGCTTGAGTTGGATGGCACAAAAACAAAATCGAAACTAGGGGCGAATGCAATTCTCGGAGTTTCGATGGCTGTTGCCAAAGCGGCTGCTACCTATCTGGACATGCCTCTTTACCGATATATCGGTGGTACCAATACTTATGTGATGCCTGTGCCAATGATGAATATCATCAACGGTGGTTCGCATAGTGATGCTCCAATCGCTTTCCAAGAGTTTATGATTCGCCCTGTGGGTGCTTGTTGCTTCAAAGAAGGTTTAAGAATGGGTGCCGAGGTGTTCCATGCATTGAAGAGTGTATTAAAGAAACGTGGATTGAGCACTGCTGTGGGTGATGAGGGTGGTTTTGCACCTACACTTGATGGTACTGAGGATGCTTTGAATTCTATCCTTGCTGCTATTAAAGAAGCAGGCTACGAACCCGGCAAGGATGTAACCATTGCTATGGACTGTGCGGCATCGGAATTTTACAAGGATGGTATTTACGACTACTCAAAGTTCGAAGGTCCTAAAGGCAAGAAACGCACAGCCGACGAGCAAGTTGATTATCTAGAAGAGTTGATCAATAAATTCCCTATCGACTCTATAGAAGATGGTATGAACGAAAATGACTGGGAAGGTTGGAAGAAACTAACCGATCGAATTGGTGACAGATGCCAATTGGTGGGTGACGACTTGTTTGTGACCAATGTAGAGTTCCTTGAAAAAGGTATCAAGATGGGTTGCGCCAACTCTATCCTTATCAAGGTGAACCAAATCGGTTCGTTGACCGAAACTCTGAATACCATTGAGATGGCTCACCGCCATGGTTACACCACTGTGACTTCACACCGTTCGGGCGAAACAGAAGATGCCACCATTGCCGATATTGCAGTAGCCACCAACAGCGGACAGATAAAGACGGGTTCGTTGAGTCGTTCAGATCGTATGGCTAAATATAACCAACTACTTCGTATCGAAGAAGAACTAGGCGATAATGCGGTTTATGGCTACAAGCGTATCGTAAAAGAATAAAGATTAGATTTATACAACTATACAAGGTGGGTGCACTCTATTAAGGTGTAGCCACCTTTTTCTTTGCCCATACATCCCTATTTATCGAACTATAAAAAAATAGTTTTAAGAAAGTTCCATAATTTCGTAGTTTTACAGCCGCTTCTGCATCTAAACAGTAAAAGTTCTAATGAATTAAACGGAATGAGATGACACTCGAAGACGAATTCGCAAAGACAGTGACTCAACACAAAGGAAATATATACACCGTATGCTATATGTTTTCTAAAGACCAAGATGAAATAAACGATCTATTCCAAGAGGTATTAATCAACCTTTGGGAGGGATTTAAGGATTTCCGAGGTGAAAGCAAAATCTCCACTTGGATCTATCGCGTAAGACTCAACACTTGCCTGATGATGGATAGAAACAACGCCGCAGACCAGACACGATCCCACTATCTGTCAATATCAACTTGTTTGAGGATAGTGACGAAGACACCAAACAAATTGCTCAACTCTACAAACGCATCAACCTACTGCAGAGGTTTGATAAGGCCATTGTTCTGCTTTGGCTTGAGAATATGAGCTATGAGGAGATTGGTGGAGTGCTGGGGATTACGGCAAAGAATGTGTCAATTCGTTTAGTGCGAATCAAAGAACAACTTAAAAAGATGTCGAACAATTAAAAAGTGAATTACAATGAACAACGATAACGAATCATACGAATTGGAAGAAATGCGTCAACAGATTGCTTTGTTGAAAGAGAAGCTAGAAAAACAAACGATTGTAAACGAGCAATTGATTAATAAAACGATGAACAACAATGTAGACTGGATGAAAAAGCGAATGAGCGTATTAACCAGCCTTACTGTTATTTCATTAATCTATTGTCCCTTCGCCTTTTATTATTTCATGGGAGCTTCTGTCGCACTTACAATATGGATAGAAGTAGTATTGCTTATTTCAGCAGGCCTGCATTGGTATGCCAATTCCTTATTCCCAAAGAAAAGCGAATTGAGCCAGAACTTAATCAACAATGATTTAAGAATACAACGCTTCCTAAAGTTTAATATCCAAAAGTTTATTATAGGAATGACACTTGTTATCATTGCGATTGTATGGATGGTGGCAGATTTTGCGGATAGAGCAGATTTTATTCTCCGAATGATTTCAGTCGCCATTGGCGGCTCAATAGGACTATTCGTTGCCATACGCTACTTCTTTATTGAAATCAGAAAGCGTTCCAACCTGATTCGCGAAAACATAAGGGAGATACAAGAACTACGAGGAGAGTAGAAATAAAAAAAGGATGTTTCGTTTGAAACATCCTTTTTTGTTGAGCCTCTTGTCGGATTCGAACCAACGACCCCGAGATTACAAATCACGTGCTCTGGCCAACTGAGCTAAAGAGGCGGGTGGGTAAGCTTACTATATCGCGCCGCTACAACCAACTACCTTTGCTGCGATCAAGCCCTGGAGGATTCGAAGGGAGCTGGCCGTATAGGACTTACCCGTTTTGCGATTGCAAAGGTACTACTATTTCTCATATCTGCAATACCTCTGCAAAACTTTTTCGACAGCAAAATGCAGCTATAGCTAGTTATCAAGACTTTAGCCAATAAAGAAAAATGAAAAAAAAATGTTTGCCCGTGAGTTTAATGGTAAAATTCCAATATTACTACTAAGTGACAACGTTAGCTTGATAGAACACTCAAGCTTTGTTAACTTTAACAGCACATAAACACCCATTAAACGATATTATTTTTAACTTTGTGCGCAATTCAAACTAATTTATGACAGATAATAGAGCACTTTTAAAAAAGTATGCCATGCAGTTTGGTACATATATGGGTATCTTTTGGACACTTAAATTCATACTTATACCTTTAGGTTTTAAAATAGAATTTCTTTTCTTACTCTATTTTTGCCTTACATGTGCTGTACCTATTATTGGCTACTTTTATCTCAAAGCATTTCGCGATCGTGTATTTGGCGGCGCCATTAGCTTTGGTCAAGCTTGTCTTTTCACGTTAATGATGTACATGTTTGCATCTCTACTTGCATCCGTTATACACTATGTATACTTCGCATTTATTGATGGAGGCTTTATCATTAATGAATACACCCGTATGGTTCAAGAAGTATTTAATACGACACCCGGAATGGATGAGCAAAAAGAAGCAATAGAGCTAGTGCTAGACGAAGCGAAATCAATGACAGCTATTGATATTACTTTACAATACTTATCGCTCGACATTATATTCTGTAGTATTTTGTCTATACCTACAGCACTTATTGGCATGCGCAAAAGGAAGGCTACTACTAACGATGTAGTGAATCAGTAGTTCAATATTAATTCAAATAAGAAACTTTATTATATATGGATTTATCTATTGTCATTCCGCTATACAACGAAGAGGAGTCTATTCGTGAACTCTACCAATGGATTGAGCGCGTTATGGTGAGCCACAACTTCTCTTATGAGGTAATCTTCGTAAACGACGGAAGCACGGATAGTTCATGGAGAATTATCGAGGAGCTACACGCTACTAATCCCGAAGTAAAAGGAATTAAGTTTAGACGTAACTACGGCAAATCCCCTGCCCTATTCTGCGGATTCGAACAAGCGCAAGGTGATGTGGTGATCACTATGGATGCAGACATGCAAGACAGTCCCGATGAGATTCCTGACCTCTACAAAATGATAATCGATGAGAAGTATGACATGGTATCGGGATGGAAGAAGAAACGTTACGACCCACTTTCGAAAACACTCCCTACTAAACTGTTTAATGCTACAGCAAGAAAAGTATCGGGCATCAAAAATCTGCATGACTTCAATTGTGGCCTTAAGGCATATCGCAATGATGTGGTGAAGAATATCGAGGTGTACGGTGAAATGCATCGCTATATCCCTTATCTAGCTAAAAATGCAGGATTCAATAAGATTGGGGAAAAAGTGGTACAACACCAGGCACGTAAGTTTGGCACAACTAAGTTTGGAGGTTGGAATCGTTTCTTTAATGGATATCTAGATCTGCTTTCACTCTGGTTTCTTTCACGTTTTGGTATAAAACCAATGCATTTCTTTGGATTACTCGGGTCACTAATGTTTATCTTTGGATTTCTATCTGTTATAATAGTTGGGGTAACTAAACTTTACAATATGTACAATGGAATGCCCTATCGATTAGTGACAGACTCTCCCTACTTCTACCTATCACTCACTTCAATGATTATAGGTACACAGCTATTCCTTACCGGATTTATTGGCGAGTTAATAACTAGAAACTCTTCAGAACGAAACAATTATCAAGTTGAAAAGGTTATCTGATATAAAGAATTTATTAAAATGAAGAAACTACTCCATATTTTCCTCTTGTCGCTTGTTGCGACAATCGTTATCGGCACACATACATCGTGTTCTGACGATGAAAACTGTTCATTAGCAGGCCGATCAATGGTGAACTGTCAACTCTATACAGTAAATACTGAAACAGGTATTCAGTCTAGAGACACACTACCCTCTTTAACTGTGACTGCTCTTGGTACCGACTCCATAATCATCAATGATCAAACGGAGGTGATGGATTTTTCATTACCCTTGCGATATACATCTGACTCGACCATTCTTGTACTTCATTATGACGAGGAACTCTATGCTGGTGAGACAGACACACTCTATATTACTCAGAAGAATACTCCATTCTTCGAATCTATGAAATGTGGCTATACTATGACGCAGGTGATTACAGGAATCAGTTACACCAAAAACCAGATTGATACTATCTATATTAGAAACACTAATGCCAATACCGATGGGACAGAAAACCTTCAGATATTCTATCGTTTCGATATTTAGTCTGTTTCTCCTACTTCTATCCGCGCCAGCCATGGCACAGTGGGAGCAAGGTAAAAGTCAAAACAAAAGGCTAGATCAAGAGGTAGGTAGTACAACTAAAAAAGAAAAGAAGAAAAGTGACGATTCTCAAGAAGAAAAAACACCACTATACAATGGAGTCTTTTTTGGGGTAGATGTCTATGGCATAGGGGCACGTCTATTTGGAAGCGATTTTTTGAGCAGCCAAGTGAGTGCAGCAGTCGATCTAAAAGGGATGTTTCTACCAACGCTAGAGGTGGGTTATGGCACTACAGACACATGGAATGAAACGGGTATTCACTATAAAGGTTCGGCTCCTTACTTCCGCATCGGTGTAGACTACAACACAAAGGCAAAAAAACAAGAGAAGTCAAGTTTTCTATACGCGGGTATTCGATACGGACTTAGTCCAATGAAGTACGATATATCAAGTATGCCATTTCGCGATCCTATCTACGGAGGCGAGGTAGCCAATCCTAGTTTAGAAGATTATATATGGGGAAGCACTGTGCCCTATGACCACCGTGGCCTCAAAGCTACAATGCAATGGTTCGAATTTGTGGTGGGCGTAAATGTGCAAATCTACAAAAGCTTTTATATGGGATGGGCGTTCCGACTGAAGTACAAGCTATCTCTTTCGGGGAATGAATACAGCAATCCTTGGTATGTACCAGGCTACGGTCAGTACAAATCAAACAATATGGGTATCACCTACTCACTCATTTACAAACTACGTTAATTACATTCTTACTAATGAAGGGTTATGAATTGTGGCTTCTAGCCATCGGCCTAGCTATGGACTGTCTAGCTGTCTCAATTGCTAATGGCATTATACTAAAGAAAATCAATTGGAGAGTTATATTGACAACCGCCCTTGCCTTTGGGGTGTTTCAAGCTGCTATGCCTCTGATTGGTTGGCTAATGGCTCATTCTTTCAGCCATCTCATCCAAGAAATTGACCACTGGATAGCATTTGCTATACTTATATTCTTAGGTGGCAGAATGGTATATGGTTCATTTAAGAAAGAAGACGAAGATGGAAAACTGAATCCATCGAGCTTGAAAGTTATTTTAACCATGGCGATTGCTACAAGCATTGATGCTCTTGCAGTTGGTGTATCTTTTGCCTTCTTAGGCGTTGATAAGATAGCCGATCTGATGGAACCTATATGCATTATAGGTTTTGTATCTTTCGCCTTCTCAATTATTGGCTTGCTATTTGGAATTAAATTTGGCAGCAAGTATGCAGAGAAAATTCACGCTGAATTTTGGGGCGGGATTATTCTTATTGCAATTGGCGCAAAGATTCTTTTTGAGCATATCGGCTAATTATAGTAAAAAATCAGGAGATTACTGAATATGAAATCTAAGAAGAATATCATCTGGCTTTTATTGCTTGTTGTAGGCACCGTCTGGATATTAGTCAGACGCAATGAAGGCTCGTATCAACAGATAAGTGGATTAATTTTCGGGACTATTTACAACATCACTTACCAATCAGATAAAGATCTTAAACCGGAGATTGAGGCGGAATTAAAACGATTTGACGCGTCTCTTTCCCCCTTCAACAAGACATCCATCATCACCAAAGTAAATCTGAATGAGGATATCATCATAGATACTCTGTTTCAGAACTGCTTTGAGCGCGCTATGAGTATTTCTAAAGCAACCAATGGTGCTTTTGACATTACAGTGGCACCACTAGTAAACGCTTGGGGCTTTGGCTTTAAAAATGGAGAGTTTCCCGACTCTGCAATGATTGACAGCCTTCAACTAATAATCGGTTACCAAAAGGTGAAGCTAGAAGATGGTATAGTTATTAAAGAAGATGACAGAATAATGCTTAACTGTAGTGCTATCGCTAAAGGGTATGCCGTAGATGTTATTGCTGATTTACTTAACAAGAATGGTGTTCGCAACTATCTTGTTGATATAGGTGGTGAGATTGTAGCTAAAGGAAGAAACTCTCGCGATGGCTTGTGGCGCATTGGAGTAAACAAACCTGTTGAAGATTCACTGTCAATCAACCAAGAAATTCAAACTATACTGCAATTGACAGATTGTGGAATGGCAACATCGGGCAATTATCGGAACTTCTACCATAAAGATGGTAAGAAGTATGCCCATACCATAGACCCACGTACCGGCTACCCAGTTGAGCACAACTTGCTGTCGGCTACCGTGATTGCTCAAGATTGCATGACAGCTGATGCTTTGGCTACAGCCTTTATGGTAATGGGATTAGAAGAAACAAAGGCTTATCTTCTTAAACATCCCAAAATTGATGCTTATCTGATTTACAGTGATGATCAGGGCGATTTAAAGACGTTCTACTCTGAGGGGATGTGGAATTACATAAGATGATAGATAATGTATAAATAAAAAAGAGGCTGCACATGCAGCCTCTTTTTTATTTATACATTATCGTAGCTCGTCAGAAGTATAACTCTGAGGAAGTTCGCGACAATTATAAGCCGAAGCCATTATCTCACCATAAGCACCAGCAGAACGCAATGCTATAAGATCGCCACGCTTCACACCATTAAGATCGACAGCTTTTCCAAACACATCAGATGATTCGCAAATAGGACCCACTACATCGTAAGTTTCTACACCTAGTTCAGAGGTGATATTTTCCATCTTATGGAAAGCTTGATAAAGAGCAGGGCGAATCAAATCGGTCATACCGGCATCAAGGATAGCAAACTTTTTGTTTGTACCTTCTTTTACGTAAAGTACTTTTGAAATCAATGAGCCACATTGGCAAGTCACTGCACGTCCCAACTCAAAGTGAAGTGTTTGGTGCGAGCGAAGTTTCAAGTGGGCAGCATATGTAGCAAAGTACGACGCAAAGTCAGGTATAGGTTGACGATTTGGATGATGATAATCAATTCCTAAACCGCCTCCTACATTGATATGGTTCACCGCAATATGACGGGCTTCCAGTTTATCTTGTAGCTCGTTGATACGATTGCAGAGTGCAACAAAGTCACCCATATCAAGTATCTGCGAACCAATATGGAAGTGTAGACCGATAAAGTTTACATTATTCAAATTGCTAGCAATATCAATAACGCGATCCATATCTTGCATACTTATACCAAACTTATTCTCTGCAAGACCGGTAGTTATATTTGCATGAGTATGAGCACCAACGTTAGGATTGATACGGAAGGCTACGTTAGCTACTTTACCTCTGATCGCTGCAAGCTCATCAATTACTTCTAGCTCGGGAATAGACTCTACGTTGAAACAGAAGATATTGTTATCAAGACCTAGTTCTATTTCCCAATCAGCCTTACCCACACCGGCAAATACGATTTTCTCAGCTGGGAATCCAGCTTGTAGAGCAGCTTTTACTTCACCACCACTTACACAGTCGGCACCTAAACCGGCTTCACGGATAATAGTTAGAAGTTTAGAGTTAGCATTAGCTTTTACAGCGTAGTGTACATCAAAATGCTCATATTTGGCTACTTCTGTATTTATGCAAGCCAATGTATCACGCAACACATTTGTATCGTAATAATAAAAAGGGGTGCGTAGTTGACGGAATTTTTCTATAGGGAATATACCTTTCATAAGTATGTAATAGTTATGTAGTATTAAATACGCAAAAGGGTGCTTTCATCAGAGCGATAAAAGCACCCTCAGCGCTATAAATAAGATTTCTTATTTGTTATCAAATAGTTCTTTGCTCAATGATTGCAAAGCAGCTTTCTTGTCACATTCGCGAATCAAGAAAGAGATGTTATAGTTGCTACCACCGTACGAGATCATACGTACCGGAATATCTTTGAGTGCATCCAATGTTTTAGCTTCGAAGCCTACATTTTCCCACTCCAAATCACCTACAACACAAACAATACACATGTTCTTATCAACAGTAACTGTACCGTATTTCTTAAGATCATCAAGAATTTCGTTGAGATGCTTTGTGTTATCAATAGAAACCGACACACCCACTTCAGAAGTACAAATCATATCGATTGAAGTCTGGTAGCTCTCAAAGATTTCGAACACCTTACGCAAGAAACCGTGGGCCAATAGCATACGACTAGATTTAATCTTAATCGCAGTAATGTTATCTTTCGCAGCCACAGCCTTTATCTTACCTTTTTCAGTATCGTTAGAGATCATAGTACCAGGTGCAGTTGGCTCCATTGTGTTGAGCAAACGCACAGGAATATTAGCATATTTCGCAGGCTGAATACAAGTAGGGTGAAGAATCTTCGCACCAAAATAAGCCAACTCTGCAGCCTCTTCGAAATGAAGTTGACGAACAGGAGTCGTACTTTCTACGATACGAGGATCGTTGTTGTGCATACCATCGATGTCTGTCCAGATCTGTATTTCCGAAGCATCAATAGCAGCACCAATCAAAGAGGCTGTGTAGTCGCTACCACCACGTTGCAAGTTGTCGATTTCGCCATAAGCATTGCGACAGATGTAGCCCTGTGTGATATAGATCTCTACACCTGGATGTAGTTCCAGCTGTAATTGAAGTTTATCCTTAATATAACCAGGATCTGGTTCAGCGTTCTTATCAGTACGCATATAGTCAAGAGCTGGCAACAATACTGAGCTAGCGCCACATTCCTGAAGATAGTAGTTCATCAATGCTGTAGACACCAATTCACCTTGAGCCAAAATTACTTTTTCCTCGAACAAAGTGAAAAGATCCTTTGTGAAGGCGCGGATATAATCAAAATGCGACTTGATCATCTCAAGCGCTTTCTGTTTATATTCTGCAGTCGCAAAAAGTTCATCAATATGCTTTCTGTAAGTATGCTCTAGCTTATTGATAATTTCGTTAGCACCTTCCGGATTCTTCTTATACAGATAATCGGAAATTTCAACCAATGTGTTGGTTGTACCCGACATTGCTGAAAGGACAACAATCTTTTGTTCACCATCGGTAATCAATTTGGCCACTTCTTTGATACGTTGGGCTGATCCAACAGAAGTTCCTCCAAACTTTAAAACTTTCATTTTCGTTTCTGTGTTAAAATTAATATGTAATTATCTTATTATTCTCATTCACGCAAAGAGGAGACTCATACTTCAGAATAGATTTCAATCTCTTCTTCATCTTGTTCAATTGCGACTGCCACCTCTTCTGTCACTTCGACGTTTGAAGTGCATTCAGCGTACTCATTGGTTACATCTTGCAGCTCATGATGAGCACAGCGTAAAACCTTACCAGGATACTCTTGTAAGAAGTTAAGGTTGTGCGTGGTCATCACCACAGCCGTACCATTCTTACTTATAGAATGAAGAAGCTCCACAATTTGTTTTCCGGTTTCCACATCCAAGTTGCCTGTAGGTTCATCAGCAAGTATAATATCTGGAGAGTTGAGCACAGCCCTAGCAATAACAATGCGTTGCTGTTCGCCGCCCGAAAGCTCATTGGGCCACTTATAGCCTTTCTGCTGCATACCTACCAAATCGAGGATGGTGTCGACACGCTGTTTAATCTCTTTCTTGTTTTTCCAGCCTATAGCTTGAAGCACAAAACTAAGATTATCGAATACGCTTCTATCAGTGAGTAGTTTGAAATCCTGAAACACTATACCTAATCGACGTCTAAGCTGAGGGATATGTTTACGCTTAATATTACGCATATTGTAATCCAACACCTCAGCATCGCCACTATGCACATCGACTTCACCATAAAAGGTTTTCATCAAGCTCGATTTTCCACTTCCCACCTTGCCGATGAGGTATAGAAATTCGCCTTTGTGCAATGTGAGATTTACATCTCTCAACACCTCAAGTTCGTCGCGGTAGATGGTGACATCTTTATAGGAGATTAATGTTTCTTCCATGAAGCAGTATGTCTTTCTTTTAATTCATTAGCTAAATCTTCGATGCGGTAACCTTTCGAAGTTAGAAGCACAATTAAGTGGTATAGCAAATCGGCTCCTTCGTAGAGTAGTCTCTCATCAGTACCATTAGTTGCCTCTATGACTGTTTCCACAGCCTCTTCTCCAACTTTTTGTGCTATTTTGTTGATACCCGATTCGAATAAACTTGTAGTATAAGAACCTTCGGGCATCTCGCTATGACGCTTATCGATAAAATCTTGCAAAAGCTTAATGAACATTACCGGTTCATCGTTTTGTTCGCCCCAACAAGTATCGGTACCCGTGTGACAAACAGGGCCAACAGGATGTACCTCAATAAGCAGAGTATCATTGTCGCAGTCGGTTTTGATAGACACCACTTCGAGAAAGTTTCCACTCTCCTCACCTTTGGTCCAAAGTCGTCCTTTGGTGCGGCTATAAAAAGTAACTTTACCACTCTCCACAGTTTTATCGTACGCATCACGGTTCATAAATCCGAGCATTAAAACCTTACGCGTCCATTTATCTTGAATTATAGCTGGTACAAGACCATCCATTTTATCGAAATCCAATTTCATTTCTTTCTAATTTATTTAGTTTCAAGCTTTACTTTACAAACGAACAGTAATACCCTCGCGGCAAAGATACAATTTTAAATCGGGAATTTTTATTTCTCCAAAGTGAAAAACGCTGGCAGCCAGCGCCGCATCGGCTTTACCTTGGGTAAAGACATCTTTGAAGTGTGACATTTCACCTGCCCCACCCGATGCTATTATCGGAATAGATAGGTTTTCAGACAGTTGCGCCAATGCTTCGTTGGCATAACCCGTCTTTACGCCATCGTGATTCATGCTAGTAAAAAGCACTTCGCCTGCTCCACGCTCTTGCGCTTCGCGAGTCCAAGTCATCAGCTCTTTATCGGTTTCTATGCGCCCACCATTGAGGAAGCACTTCCAACCCGACTCTGTTTGCTTGGCATCTACAGCCAGCACACACACTTGCGAACCAAAGTTTTTGGCTATATCATCAATGAGTTGAGGATTGCGAATAGCAGAGGAATTTATCGAAATTTTATCGGCTCCAGCGCTCAGCAAACGATCTACATCGCCTAGCTCATTAATACCTCCACCCACTGTAAAAGGGATGTTGATATGCGCTGCAATACGCTTTACCAAATCTGTAAAGGTTTTACGTTCCTCGTGACTTGCGGTGATATCAAGGAAAACCAATTCGTCGGCGCCTTGTTCGCTATATTGTTTTCCTAGCTCTACAGGATCACCAGCTTGTCGAAGATTGACAAAGTTGGTACCCTTCACCGTTTGGCCATCTTTTATATCCAAACAAGGAATTATTCTTTTTGCTAACACGCTATGTATATCTATTATTGTAATACAATCTTTATGCTTATCTCTTAAAGAAAGATCTGCAAATCGCGCAGACTAATCTTGCCTTCATAGAGTGCTTTGCCAAATACCACAGCTGGTACGCCGGCATCTTGCAAGGCTTCAATATCAACCATGCCACTTACACCACCACTTGCTATAAGATACAGGGATGGATAGTGTTGTAGTATTTCTTTATAAAGCTGTATTGAAGTACCTTCGAGCATACCATCGCAAGCGATATCCGTACACACTACCTTAGAAACACCTTTATCAATATAGTTGCCTAGAAAAGTGATAATATCACTATCACTCTGCTCAGTCCATCCATTAATTGCTATTTTCCGATCTTTCACATCGGCACCAAGAATTATCTTCTCACTTCCATAGCGTTCAATCCACGAGGTAAACAGTTGAGGTTCTTTAACGGCAATGCTCCCTCCAGTAACCATCTGAGCGCCACATTCGAAAGCAATCTTTAAATCTTCATCACTTTTGATGCCGCCCCCAAAGTCAATAACCAAAGATGTACGAGATGCAATCTTCTCTAACACCTTATAATTTACTATATGATGAGATAAAGCGCCATCTAAGTCGACAAGATGCAGGCGACGTATACCATAGTCTTCAAACTCCTTAGCCACTTCCAATGGATCTTCATTGTAGACCTTCTTACTATTGTAGTCACCCTGTGAGAGGCGCACACATTTGCCATCTATTATATCAATTGCTGGTATTATTTCTATCATAGGAAGTTGTATTATTATAAGTATCGTAACTGATTAAAGTGCCAAAAAGTTCTTCAAGATTTGCTCACCGGTAGAACCACTCTTTTCGGGGTGAAACTGGGTGGCATAGAAGTTATCTTTGTGCAAAGCAGCACTAAATGGATGAATATAATCAGTCACAGCAGCAGTATCATCACAAAGAGGTACATAGTAACTATGCACAAAATAGACAAACTCATCCGAGTTAAAACCATCAAAAAGCCGACTTTTGCAATTCGAAATAGTGTTCCAACCCATGTGAGGTACTTTATCCTCATGGCGTAACGACACAAATCGCTTCACCGGAACATCGAAAATACCAAGACAATGCGTATCTCCCTCTTCGGAAGATGAACACATCAACTGCATACCTAAACAGATGCCCAGCACCGGTTGTTTTAAATCTTTTATGAATTGATCCATAGAATTGGCCTCAAGATGGAGCATCGTAGTCTCCGCCTCACCCACACCAGGAAATATCACCTTGTCGGCAGCCAGCAAGCGTTCTTTATCATCCGTGATGGTAGCTTCAACGCCTAACCGGCGAAGGGCATAGTCCACCGAGCGAATGTTTCCGGCATTATATTTAATGATTGCTACATCCATAACCTATATTAATTAAAGACAACTGTCTTATTTTTATAAGCCAACACTTTACGTTCAATGTGCTTTTGCACAGCACGCGACAAAACAATTTTCTCCAAATCCTTTCCTTTATTCACTAAGTCGTCCACAGTATCCTTATGAGATATGCGCACTACATCTTGTTCTATAATAGGACCGGCATCAAGTTCAGAAGTCACATAGTGGCTTGTAGCACCAATAATCTTAACCCCACGCTGAAAGGCAGCATGATAGGGCTTTGCTCCCACGAAAGCGGGCAAGAAAGAGTGATGTATATTGATAATTTTGTTTGGGAAAGCATCGATCATCTTCTCGGAGAGCACCTGCATATAGCGAGCCAGCACGATAAACGATATATTATTTTCAGCTAAAAGCTTCAACTGATACTCTTCCTGTTCAGCTTTTGTTTCTTTAGTGATTGGAATAACATGAAAAGGAATTCCAAATCTTTCGGCCACAGGAGCCATATCGGGATGATTACTTATAATTATAGGAATCTCTACATGCCACTCGCCAGCCGTGTAGCGAGCCAATATATCGAAAAGGCAATGCGACATCTTCGACACAAAAAGTGCCATACGCGGTTTCACATCCGAGAAATAGAGTCGAAACTGCATATCATACTTTTGAGCATAGAGAGTAGAGAAATAATCTTCTATCTTCTCTTTAGGTATGAAGAAATCTTTCAATTCCCATTCGATACGCATAAAGAAAATGTTCTCTACATGATCTACATATTGATCTAGATACACAATATTACCTTTATTCACCGTAATAAAATCGGTTACTTCGGCTAGAATACCCGGTTTATCGGGGCAGTGCAATAACAATTTGGCTGTTGTCATCATCTTTTCATAATTTTAGCCTGCAAAATTAACCAATTATTGTAATTATACTATATTTAGCTACTGAAAGTTTGAAATACAATACCATTTTCTTACAGTTAGAAAGATTTTTAAGACATTTTCTTAATCACCCCGCATTAAAACACCTCTAGAGGTAGCTGTAGGGCCGAAATCAGCAAGAAAAAAAGTGATATTTTTTTTTCAGGCATAAACATCCTCATTATAAGACAGTAAGAGATACTAGCAAGCGCTTGCCACCAAAAAAAGTGAGATGAGAATTTGCAGGTTTAAAAAAAACACCTACCTTTGCAACCGCAATCGAGAGAGATGCGAATAACAAATGAAATCATGGTGCGTTAGTTCAGTTGGTTAGAATACATGCCTGTCACGCATGGGGTCACGG
>CAMTOQ010000057.1 GCA_947074205.1 uncultured Bacteroides sp.
AACCTGTAGAGATATTCCAAGTGATGCTGTTATTCTTGCCTTTGCCAAAGAACACACCTTCTTGACGGCGCACCTCTTTCATTGTGTATTTACCTTTCAACACTGCATCTTCGGCTTGATAAACTACCTGCTCGCGAGCGTTTTTATCTTCGGGAAGCAACTCTTTTGGCGTCTTCTCTACTACATTTGTTTCTTGCGCTGCCCATGTGAATGAAGCATCAGGCTTAGTAGTATTTGCTTTGAATGCAGCACCGGTACCCTCTTTGCGAGCGATGGCGATACCAGAGATTACAGCTTGACCAGCATTTACTTGTGGGAAGCTAATCTTGATCATACCATTTTCTACCTTAGCATCTACTACTCTTTTAAGAGCGCCATCATGACCTACTTCAGCCCAGATATCCATGTTGCGAATCACAGTTTCATCGTTTACAGCTACATCAAATAGGCGCAAACCTTCAACATCTGTTTTAGTGCTAGCACCTGTACCGTGCCATGGTTCAGTGAAGTAAAGCTCGATGCGGTAATCACCGTTAGGTAATGGGAATTCATAGTAAAGCTTGTGGCGACCGAAGCGGAATGTTTGGAACAATTCCCAGTCGCGTGTACCGATGATTGGATCGAATACGCGACGTTGGCTTGCTTGATAAGGGCTAAGCAAAGTGTCGCCCGCTGCAATAAATTCGTCAGCCCAAGAGTGTGAGAAATTAGTATTGTCTTGCAACCAAGTTTGACCGAAAGTGTCGGTATAGTCATCACCACCACAGTTGATACGGTAAAGATACTCGTAACCGTTCATGCCTTTTACGTCGCGCGCTACAGCTAGATCAGCATTTCTCCCAGCCACAGCTGCGTAGTTTTGAGCAGCAGTTGGTACAATGGTAGAGCCTGAATAAAGCGCTTCGAAGTTGGGTGCTTGTTCTAAGCCGTTTAGTACAAGGATATCTTCGGCTACGGGTTTGCCCTTATAATAGCCTACAGCACGTAGCACATTGTAACGGATGTCGCGGTTTTCCCACATCATGTGTGTACCGATGCCACCTTTTTTCTTTCTTCCAAGGAACTGTTCGTCAGTAGCATCATTGTAAAGCAACACAGAGTCGCAGTTGCTATAAGCTTCAATAGTGGCACGTCTGCGCCCCGATTCGAAACGGTTTGGCCAGCTATGTGAGGTCAGGTAGACCATTGGTTCCTTTTCAGCCGACACATAGTTTGACTTGTACATATAGTAAACATCCAAAGGTTCTTCCCATGGAGTAACCAATCCTTTGTAGTTGAAAGGGCCCACTTTGTCAATCATACGATATGCCTCGTCGGGCTGACGACGACCCGGATTGTCGTGACTGCTATAGATCCATTGGAACTGCCCGCATACACTGTCTCTCACCTCTTCGGCCAAACGGATTTTAGTTTCCATCAATTGGCACATACGGCCTTCGCTCCACACCCCGTTTTGTTCGAATTCACCGGGCTCGGTGTGCAAGCCTAGGCTTCTCCAGGCACCGTATTCGCCGTTGAGCAATTGGTCGGGACGAGATAGTTCTTTGCCGTAATTATTAAGATTGCCACCATACGTACCACTCCAGTTTTGGATAACGTTCCAGTCCGAACCGTCGCCACCGTTACAAGTAGTGATGATACGCATATTTTCTGCTGTAGGGTCCATTTCACGAATGATAGCGCTACACTCTTCGGCAAATTCACGAGGTAAAGTACTTTCGTTTTGAAGACCCCAGATTACCACACTTGGAGAGTTACGGCGCTCTTTCACCCACTGACGAAGCAGTTTCTTAAAGTTCTCGCGAAACTCAGGAGTATCATACCAAACGTGTGCTGAAAGTTGAGTCCAGAACAAGATACCCTCTTCATCCCAATACTTTTGATAGTCGAGATGATGCGGTTGATGCGCATCACGGAATCCATTGAAACCTGCTGCCAACATCTGCTTAACACGAGCTTTTACTTGCTCGTTGCTGAAGGCGTGACTCTGTCCAAACTGATGTTCGTATTCGCATACACCATTGATAAATACCGGCTCATTGTTCACAAAGAAGCGGCCATCGCCATCGTTGCGTTTCACCGGCCAGCTGATGGTACGGATACCAAATGGCGTTCCTATTTCGTCAGAAGTCTTACCTTCCGATTTAATCATTGTAGAAAGTTTGTATAGATATGGAGATTCTGGGCTCCAAAGATTTGCATCTTCGATAGGTGTCTCTTGACGGATTACTTTAGTTTCACCCGGTTGCAAAGTTACCTCTTGTTTCAAACGGAAGATTTGACGACCATCCGAGTTAGCAAACTTATTGATTAGTTCTACAGTGCGTGGTTTAGAACCGTAGTTTTTCAATTCTGTATCGATATAGATATTTTGTGCTTTATCATCGTTCCAAATATGTACACCAAAAGGCTCGATACGCACTTCATCTGTTACTTCCAACATCACAGGGCGATAGATGCCCAATGGTTGAGAGCCTTCACTGAATCCCCACTCTGATGAACAGCCGCCACATACCCAAGGCATATCTGCAATCATATCGGGATGCTCAGCTTTTACAGTCAATATATTGTTACCATTCTTCAACGCATCAGTCACATCGAGAGTTAAAGTGGTACGTCCCACAGGATGTTTGCCAAAGTCAACACCATTGAGATGGATAGTAGCATAGGTACCAACGCCATCGAAGCGAAGGAAGTAACGTTTGCCTGACTTGATTGTAGCATCAAAATTCTTTTGATACATCGCTGTGCCGTGCAAGTTGCCATGAGTCAACTGACGGTAGCCATAGTAATCGTCCCAGTTGTGAGGCACACTCACTGTCAAGGTATCTTTCTTATCATTGTTGAGCAACCAAGTTGCCCAGTTATTTTCGAGTGTTGTAAGCTCTCTTCTACCTTTCGTTTCAGGAGCAGGGAATTTTACTTGAGATTGGCCCATTGGTTTGCTAGTAGATACTGCAATACCACGTTGGTCGGCATTGTTTACCGCACAGTAGTAGTGATAGACTACACCATCGTGTTTCACCACATAGCTTTTGTGTGCAAACAGTTCGTCGTAGTCTTTTGAAGGGATGATTAAATCTTCACCTTCCCAAGTTGTCCAGTTCACCATGTCGTGGCTGGCAGCAAATGTATTGTAAGCCTTGTATGGGCGGCTAGGGTTGAACGCTGAGAAGTAGAACATCACATAGGTATCACCCATCCTTTGGATGTGTGCATCACCAGTGATTACACCTTCTGCCTCGTACGTAAACACAGGGTTTCCTTCGTAGCGTTTCCACTTCTTTAGGTCTTTTGAAAGCGCAATACCCACACGCTCACCTTTCAAATTGGTTTCGGGGTGACGGCCACCTGCATTGTAGAACATCACAAACGGTGCGCCTAGTGTTTTATCTTTATCCCAATAGATGATACTTTTATATTCGGTCAACAGCTCCCACCATTGTGCATCTTTATCGTTGGCAGCAATGATAGGTTTGTCCAGCGACTGCCATTCGTGTGCAGTTCCGATAGGTTGGTCGGTCCAAGCCAAACCAATATGAAGAGGGGCACGTACAGCTTCGTAGCCTGTACCCTCACCACCAATATAGGTCATCCAATGTTTGCCTTTGTACTTCTGAAGTTCATAGCTTCCGTCCCACTCCATATCGGGAAGAGCTGGGAAACCACCACGCTGGTTAGCATCCCAGTAACCATCACGATAAGACAAGATGTTGCCTAGTGGTGTCCAATCCAATAGATTATCACTTTCAGCTATATGAGTTTCGTATCCACGACCATCTGTACCGGTTCTACCATTGTAGACCACATAGGTCATGTACCACTTATCACCCTCACGAAACACAGTAGGGCAATCAATCTTATGATAATTGTCGTTTGGAGCAACTGCCAAGCCATACTTATAAGGCGTTTTTGCCTCTTCGTAGATTTCGGCCATTCGCTCGGGAGCTACCTCGCTTTGAGCCATCAGGCCCATCGCAAAAAATAGGGAAATAAATGATGTAACTACTTTTCTCATTGTTATTAAATATCTGTTTTGCTTCGATGAAGCATTTCTGTTTTCAATCCTTTTTTGTTTTTATCAATATAGGGACTCACCACTATCTACTAGATTTAAGCGGCAGGCCCCTATATTTCTTAATCCTTGAACAATTCTTTTTTCCTTACCAATTCCTAAATAAAAACAATCTATTATTCAACTTACTTAATGTCTTAGTAAAATAACCAATCCGCAGCTTCTTCAGCACCTTCTAGTGCAGCATTGCGTGGAGTGATGTTGTCGGCTGTAAAGCCTAGCACAGAGATATAGCCTTTTGGCAATAAAATGGTGTGCTTGCCTGCTGCAAACTGATAGCCATGTACATTGGCCAATGGCATATCTGCTAAACGAATAGCGTTAGTCAATATGGGTTCAGCTTGTCCATATTCGTTGGCCGATGCATCTACCTCCAAACGTGGAGCTTTTGCATAGCGGATATGGTCGTCGCGATAGAACGCTACAAGCATTGTCACAGGTTGTTCTGTTTCGAAAGATATTTCGGTAGCTTGGCTACGTTGTCCTTCGCCTTCGAAGCTAAAGGCTTGCAAGCCTTGAAGCTCGGCAGCTAGCTGGTCTACTTTACAATTTGGGCGATTGGTAAACAATACCGATCCTTCTTTTAAAGTAGATGCTTTCAATCCGTTGAGCACTGTTACTTTAGCAGGTGTCAAAGGTGTGATTTCTGCTTTCTTATCTTCAATGTTGCCGGCAGCCTTCTCTTTCAACATAGCGATGTTGTATTTCAAGTTGGCAACTTCCTCTTCGTAGTGAGGTAGCAATTCTGTCCATGTTTTGTTGATACCACCTTCGCCCGTGATAGGCACACGGCGCATACCTGTTTGCATACTGTTAGCATAGAGGTAAGTACCTTCTGTAAGGTCAACCAAAGTGCGATAGTGCTCCAAGCTTTGTTCCAACAAAGGCACAGCAGCATCAAGTTCGGCAATATCTTTACCCCATTGGTAGTTCAAAACGTGTTGCGCAGCTTTCACTTTATAGTTGAATGCATAGGCAAACTCGCGGTAACAATACATATCGTTTTGAAGACGTGCAAACTCTTCTTTGTTGTTTTTGATTGTTGGTTCGGCTGCATCGATTGCTGCTACTGCTGCATCACCATGAGCCACTGCTTGAGCGATTATATCTAATGGAAGTTCGCCTACATGAGGTTGACCTTTCCACTCTTTTTCTACGTATTCGATTAGCTTTTCACCTTCTGGTCCACAGCTTTCGTAGAAGCCCGGCCAAATGGTGTATTTATAAGGATTGACCAACTGGCTAGCAAACATACCTAACAGAAGTGTTTGACGATTGCCTTCTGTGATACCAAAACGACGAAGAAGTTTAGGTGCGATTTCGCCACTCTCTTCATAAGCATCACGTATGTTGGCTGCATTGGCTAAAGAAGTACCATAATAATCGGCCAATTGAGCATCCCAATAATTCATTTCATCCTTGCGATCGCGGTGGCAATTCCATGCATAGCGACCCCAGTTTTTATACCAAATCCAGTCGCGGTCGATTTGTTTTTGACGTTTGCCATCACCCAAATCATCAGCAGTATAAGGCCAATCCCAATAAGAAGCTTGTGGATAGAGATGCAAAGCATTAGCTCCATGAACATTGTGCATAGCGTTCACAGATTTCTGCACGAAATCTGGAGAACCCCAGCGCCATGGTTCAAGGTTGGCAAGAATATGTACGTTGCTGATATGGATACTACCCAATGAGCTAAGGTCAGTATGGATTTTTGCCCAAGGGCCACGTGGTTCGTAAGTTGTTAACGACTCACCATTGTACTTATGCATAGTATAAAGGTTCTTATACATAGGCAATGCTGCATCCATCACACGCTTACAGTCTGTATCGTGAGCACGCACCAATACGGGAGGTTCGTCAGTACGGCCAAGTGCATTCAAACCATCTTTTACACCTGGAAGAATAGTTTCGGTAAACCAAACCACATCGCTATCGTAGCTATCAATAGCTTCGCCAAGGCAAACCAAAAGACCTACGTTAGGATATTTCTCAATAAACGCTGCAATCGATTTACGTGTATAGTCGGCAATCACAGGAGTGATTGGGCGGTTACGATCTTGAGTTTTGATGCCGTAGTGTTCAGCGAAAGGCTTACTTACTAGGATATTGTAGAACATCTGAATCACAAAGATACCACGTTTGTCAGCCTCTTCAGTAAGGAAGCTAAACACCTCTTCGTTCTTCTTGAAAGTCTCATCATCTACTTCGATGGCAAACGGATAATCTTCAAGCTTTACCAACGATGCAAACGGGTGACCGTTCCAAAGATAAAGAGAGTTCATACGGTTGGCTACCAACATATCTAGGTATTCAATCCAGTGCTCTTTATCATAAAACCAAGGGAAAGACTCGGGAGTATAAGGATATTCGTAAACGGTATGTCCAGGAAGAAACTCAGTTTTTTGCACCCCAATAGCCGCACCACGCAACACCATTTCGGGTGCATCGTCCATAGCAACAGGGAAGTTGAGGTTTTTATTATCTTTCAGATGATCAATCAGCTCACAGCTACCATAGATCACACCCGAAGCATCGTTGCCTACTACAGTAGTCTTTTTACCTTGAGTGCGGATGCTAAATCCTTCTTTTTTAAGTCCGGTAGTGTCGGCAGCTTGTGCCAAAAAGATAGTAATTTGTGTTGTGTCTATCGCATTGACATCAGTCTGAAGCATTGGTTGATAACCAGCTTCTGTCAAAGCTTTCTTTAGTTGTTCTCCTGCAAATTCTACTCTGTTTGATGCTTCATCGGGAATAACGATATTCACTGTCGTCTTTTGACATCCCACCAGCATAGCTGCAGAAATTAGTAGTGTTCCGAAAAATCCTTTTCTCATGTTTTGATTTAATAGTCTGTTTCTAGTTGATTACTTACTAATGAGACGCGGCAGGCAGTTCTATGTACTCAGAAAAGCATACGAATAGGAGACTTTTGAGTAATTGCAGAGGTTCAAAACCCCTCCTAGAAGCATTGTAGAGAGGGTTAAAGGAGGGATTGGTGACTAGGGCTGGTCAGCACGGTGACCACAGCTACTCAGCACGGTAGCAAGGGCTTGCCTGCTTGGTGAGTAGCTGTGGTTATGAAAGTGCCAAAGAGGATACAAGTAAATGTTGATATTGGGACAAAAAAAAGCCTCCTGCCAATAGTCAAAAAAGGCTATCGGCAGAAGGCTTCAACTTCTATGAAGAAAGATTAAATTATTTCACTGGATAATTGAACTTATATTCTTTTCCTGGTTCAATTTCCACAGCCTTACGGCCTGTTTTTGTAGGAATATAAAGTGTTCCCACACCACCGGATGACTTAACTTTGATGGTTTTGCGATCCATAAACACAGAAACTTCACCAAATGGTGTTGGTACTGTGCCTTCCATCCATTTCAAACCACCAAGAGTAGGCATGATGTCATAAGTCTGGTATCCAGCTGATGTCGGAGTCACGCCCAAATAGTATTTACCCAATAGGTAGATGGGGCTAGCACCCCAAGCATGGCATAGACTCTTACCGTAAGGACGACCATACATAGACAGATGTTCTGCACCGCTCTCTTCGGGATTGTATTTTTCCCAGAACGATGTAGCGCCTTCTTTTAGCATACCACCCCAATAAGCTTTCATCTCTTTCATCACCTCTTCTTGTTCGCCAAGCGCACAAAGAGCTTCGAGTTCGTAGAAACGCATATAAGGTGTAGTGATCTTCATGATAGAGTCGTTGAGCAACACACTTTTCTTAATGCTTTGCTGTTTCTCCGGCTCAAGATAATTAAAGAAGGTAGCAAACATATTAGCATAACGAGTGATGGCTTCACTTTGCTGTCCATCTACGCGATTGTGCACCAATGCTTGTTTCTCGTCATTCCAGAATGCAGGAATCAACTTAGCACGTAGCGTGCTAGCCAACTTTTCATATTTTGTTTCATCTGTCTTATCGCCTGCAATGTCTGCACACAAAGCCATTGTTTCAAGACTTTTGCAGAGCAATACTTGCTCGAAAGCCAGCTCACCTTTTTTGTCCATGTAGCCATCGGCCCAGTCGATAAACACCCAGTCGCCTGTCTGCCCTTCAATCATTCCATTCTCGTTAGCACGACCTAGAACATAGTCCATCAAGGTTTGCATACGTGGGTAGACCTGTTGCACAAAATGTTTGTCCCCGGTATATAGATAGTAGTCGTAAATGCTCAAGAACCAGAACAGCGTATAGTCCATAATGGTATTGATGTGGCTAGTCACAGGATCTTTACCACGTAACAACCAAATGGTACGTTTCACCGACTCGTTGTCGAAGAACAAGTAGTAGTTCATCAGGTAACTTTGAATAGCATCGCCACTCCACACCCAACGGTCGCGCTTGATACCATCGATGAAGAATTCACGTGAAGTGAGATGCATTGTGTAAGCACCAATCTCCCAAATACGGTTCAACTCTTCGTCGTTACATTTAAAAGTACCTCTATAGTCTAGTGGCAAATATTCGTATTGCATAGATACGTCGCCAATCTTAACACCGGCTTGTGGTACTACATAAACATAGCGGAAGGCTTTACTATTATCAAAAGTATATTCGGGAGTAAGTTCGTAGGTTTCGTTTACCGACATATCGGTGATATTGCCTTTGCCTACATAGAATTGATCGAGGGTTTCGCAATGTTCCTTATCCAAAGCCTCTTCCATGCTCTCACCGTAATAGATATTGATAGTGCCATTGCCTGTTACATTAGACAAGGTCAAAAAACCGAAAGTTTCTTTGCCAAAATCATAGACAATACCATCGCCCTTTTGCACTGTAGCAACCGCCTGCATTGGTGTACGGTCCAGCTGAAATTCGGAGGGACGCTGCGTAGCTCCATCGAAGTTCCAACTACCGGCATCCAAGTAGCTTGTGGCAGATGTATCGCTAGCTTTACCACTCTCGTCAATCCACTCTTTGTCCTCATAAGTCACTTTCCAAGAGCTGTCCGAGTTAACGGTTTTACCCTTTACATAAACAGTTGGAGGAGTAGCTTGATTCCAAACCTTAATATTTAGATTGTGCTTACCTGCCGGCAATGTCATCGTTTGTGGCATACCAAACTGTAGCTTTCCATCTAACTTAACATTGTATTTACCTTCGGCAGCAATAAAGATTTCTTCGGGTTCAGCAAGATCTAGCTGTTTGCTAAACTCAACAGTTACAAAATGGCTATCGGCCTTCCAAAAAGGTGGGAAAAAGGCGCCACGTTCTGTGCGGCGATTGTTCATTTGGTTACCCAACCATATTTCATAATCGCCGGGGTACCAAATCCAAGTTTGCGAGAAAGCCGCACTGCTAAGTAGCAGTGCAGGCAATAAGGCTTTCAATCTGTTTTTCATATTTATCTCAGAGATTAGTTTTTTTGAAAATGAGGTAAAGGTTTTTTCAATCCGGCATTAGCACGGATAGAATCATTTACCATCGGACCATTGTTTGTCCAATTGTTACAAGGACCATTAGCGTTCTGTAAGAATTTCTCAGCCTCTGTCCAGTTATCTTTCACCGTCATGAAAGCCGATCCTTCATCTGTATAAAGATAAAACCAATGATTGGGATCATGAACATAAGTGGGCGTAAAAATACTATGAACTGAATTTTCTGTGATAAAAGTCTTAGGTTGGGCACCTAAAGTGTAAATGCCAGCCACATCATACATATGCTTGCCGTAGTTGTAGATATGATTGCGATGTACCTCATTATTGTGCATACAGTTGATGCTAGAAGTCCATCCCCATCCCAAGCTAATACCTGAATAAGATACATCACTAATGTCGTTGTGCTCGATATGGATTCCTTTAACATAACCAGCCAATATTCCCACTGTTCCCCAATCTTCATTGGTTACATCGCGAACAATATTATTGTAGATACGCAGATTAGAGCAAACCTCGCGTTGATCAGCAGGGTTGTAAGGGATATGAGTTTCGTGAGCAGCTGGACTAAAGCTACCTGCAACGATGGCATTACCGCCAATGTTGGTAAACAAACAGTCTTCGATAATACCACCATCTGTTCCCCATTCATAGTCTAGTCCCGAAGAGGCCAAGTTTTCAAAGCGGCAACCGATAAAGTCGATATTATTGGCCGCACTCACCACTACAGCTGAAGAAGGACGCCCCAACCAACCTTGATTATCAAGTTTATGATTACGATCCGGACGAATCATTTGTGGGCGAAGTTTATAGCCGTCTGTCAGATACATCCCCGCTTGTAAAGGTACATTACCCATCAACGAAGGGCGCATAAAGGTAGAGTACTCAAATGCTACATTCTCGAAGCGTACATTAGATACAGGATTATCGAGCGTACCTTCAACATTTACCAAAGTTTCAACTGCTGGAGCAGTGGCATGAGTGATAGTTTCGCCCTTATAAGGATAATAATAAACCTTACGTGCGTCTATATCATGATACCATTCGCCTGGCTCATCGAGCAACTCCATAGCGTTAGTAAGGTAGAAAGCCGAGTTATGTCCATTATCGGTCACCATAGGACGAGGCCAAGGGTGCTCGAACTGTATTCTACTTTCAGGTTGATGGAAGCGAACTGCAGCACTGTCGCCTTGAATATCGATCGACTTGATGCGAAGATTAGCAATGCACCACATTTGGTGAAGCACCATTTCCGGATACTTAGCTTTTGCAATCTTACGCACTGCCTTAGCAGGTACCCAAAGAATCTCATTTGTAGGATCATTATTGATGATGCGATGCATATCCTCGAAATCGGCCACATCACGAGCGCGTACGGCTTTCTTTCCATTAATATACAACTGACGAAAATCTAATGGACGACCATTGAAAGTGGGAACGTCGGCAACATAAAATTTACCTTGTTTTTTCCAACTGCTGATTTCAACACCACCATTGATGACAGCATCACCTGCTGATTTAATAATAGTTGGAGAGTCGGCTGTACCACTATCTTCGGGACGAACAAAAAGTGCTTCGTGCACATAGTGGTTACCCGATTCAAGGATGATATTAACTCCTCCAGCTACACTTGGATCATTGAGGCGACGCAATTCGCGAGCTTGACGCAGCGCGGCGGTCAAAGTAGCTTTAGGAGAGGCTTTAGTTCCGTCGTTGAGATCACTTCCCTTAGGCGAAACAAAGATGTCGGCAGCTTGTGCCCAGCAAAAGCTGAGCAACAAAGCACCGGTTAGAAATATTTTCTTCATTTATAAATATGTGTTCAAGTATGGTTAAAAAAAGATTGGTTAGCGAGAGAGTGGCATCCAAACAGTCATCTCTGCCTTACCACGATTACCCCAAGCATAGTAAGGAATCAAACGAATAGAAACTGGTTTGTCTGTTTTAGCCACAGGACGATAGAGTACACCATCCCAAGAAGCATTGTCAGCAAGGCGAGCTACACCCTCGAGGGCCACAATAGGGCTGCCATCTATTTGGATCTTACGTGGAGTTAGTTCGATATTTGTTGGTATCAACACATCGTCGATACGTTTACCACCATCAATATCCATACTCTCTAAACAGTAGATCAATGGACCACGCTTCACTACTACCTGATTGCGGATTTCTTCAGCCAACGGATGAGCTTCGAGTAATTTTACTGGCATATCCATCACCCACTCTATTTGGTCCCCTTTCTGCCATACGCGGTTGATTTCAGCATATGTATTTGGCGCCCAAGTTCCTTCAACGGGTTGGCCGTTTACCGTTAAAGTCGCATTATCGCACCACTCAGGTACACGCATATAGATAGTAAAATCTTTCTTAGCCGATTTGCGAGGCACCTCATTAATGGTAAGCTTCACTGCTCCATCCCAGGGATAGTCAGTAGACTGTGTAATACCTACTTTACCAACTCCAGGAATAGAAGTATTGAGATTATTTGCACCGTATAGGTGAGCCCACAACGCCTTATCAGAAACTGTATAAGCATAGTTCTGTGCTTGACAGATTGTACGCAATGTATTAGGAGGACAGCAGAAACAGCTAATATATTCAGTACGTTCTTTTGGCCAACGCAAAGTATAAGGCAGATCAGCACTTATACGAAGAGGATTAGTATAGAAGTACTTCTTACCGTCAAGGCTAACACCACTCAACACACTGTTGTAAAGTGCCATTTCTACGATATCTGCATATTTTGCATCACCAGTAGTGGTAAGCATTCTCCAGTTGAAGAGCATATTACCAATGTTAGCACAAGTTTCGTTGTGCGCAGTAGAGTTGGGCAACTGATAAGGGCGACCATAACTCTGATGTACCTTCTGAATGCTATCAGGTTCGTAGTTGGTACCATCAGGCGATGTACCGTCATACAATGCTCCACAAGCTCCTGTAACATACATTTTACGGTTCACGATATCTTCCCAAATACTAGTAAGATTTTTCATTAACTGTTCCTCACCGGTCTCTGTATAGACATCAGCTACACCGGCATAAAGATAGTTTGAGCGAACGGCATGTCCCATAGCATTATATTGCTCACGGAAAGGTACACGATCTTGATTATCGTCTGTACCATTTTCCACCATGCCACGGATATTAATCAAGTTGTTCGAGAGTTCTAAGTAGCGAGGATTACCGGTTGCACGATACATCTCCACAACACCCATATAGTGCGATGGACATATCGCGTTTCTAGCGAGTTCGGCCGAAGCTGTTTCATAGAAATAACAAAGAAAGTCGGTAGCTTTTACTGCTACATCAAACAAGGTACTCTTACCTGTTGCACGTTGGTGAATAATACCAGCCATCATCAAGTGGCCAAGATTATAGGTTTCGAAATTAAGACGATTAGCGAATGCGCCTTTTTCATCTTCTGCACCCACCTTTGTTCCAATAACAGTTTGCGGAGCATTAGCGTGTGTATCGACACCACGATTCTTCTCATCTATAATAACTGGAGTATGTATATATCCATCAGCACGCTGCGATTTAGCTACATGCTCAATGAAATGATCCATCAGCTTGTCTAGCTCTGGATTCTTATTCACTGCATAGACCGATGCTACACCTTCGAACCATTTATACATATCACCGTCATGAAAAGGAGGTCCCCAGTGATTACCATCGCACACACCTGCGGCGATTTCGAAGTTACGGAAACCGTGCGAAATTTCGGGAGTATTCCAAGTATTCCACATACTTTGCAACGAAGTGTTGCTATACACATTAAAGCGATCGCCCCAGAATCCATCGGTCCAGCTCACTGCATCAATGGGGGTATTGACCATTTTTGCATATTGGCTTTTACTAGTGTCAGTCAGACCATTGGCTTGACCAAAGGAGGGCATTGTGGCTGCAAAAGCAAACAAAGATAGTAGGGTTGCCTTTTTCATTTCTATATTCTTATTTAATTGATTTCGTATCTATTTTAGCATATTTGATTCGTTGACGTCTCCATGTGTAAATAGCATGCAAGTCACCATCTTTTCCTTGTATGATAGAAGGATAAGAGTATTGACTGATAGGAGAGTCTTCTAACGTCACAGCGTGACGCCAATTGATACCGTCTTCAGAGATGGCAATTAACAACGGAGTGCGAGGACCTTTTGGAGTTCCTGGAAGTGTCTCAAAATTATTGTATATCAATACATGACGACCATCTTTCAAGGTCACAGCATCGGTACCCGAATTGTTGTTGGGCACATCAAGAAGTGTAACCTTACTCCAAGTTTCTCCATTATCTGAGCTCCACGCTGTAGCTACCTTAGCATTACGGGTGCGACAAAGCACTTGAAGTCTTCCATCCCTATGACGTAACAAACTAGGCTGAATGGCATAGATAGGCTTCATATCTTTACCTACAATAGCCTCACCACCTTCTTGGTCGTCAACATCCTTTACCTCTGCTTTACGAGAAATGGTAGGTAGGTCGAGTTCTGCATCAAGCGGGCCTACCTTCTTCCAAGTTTTACCTTGATCATCTGAGATTTCAAAGTGCACTCTCCAACCCATTTTACCTTCTGTGCTCGAAGGCGAAATGATGCGTCCATTAATATACTCGGGCTTATTCTTGATAGGGCCTAATATACCTTCAGGAAGTGGTTCGCGCTGGCTCCATGTTTTTCCACCATCCGATGAACGTGTTAACCAACCGGTCCAATCGCCTACGTTAGTACCAATCTTATAGAATAAAAGTAAATCGCCACCTGGTATTTGGAAAAGTACTGGGTTCCAACAAGCTTTACGACGAGAGTTCAACGTATCACCATCGAAGTGCACGGACATTGGTCCGGCAGTTGCAGGTGTAGTTTCCTCATTGATACCAGAAAGGCCTGCAATCTTAATTAAAGGATCATTTAGATTGAACACACCATCAGCAGCAAGGTAAGGCGCTGTCCATGACTTAGCGCCTTTTAGCTTACGGCTCACCCAGATACCACAGTCAGGGTTTCGTTCTTTGGTTCCGCCAAAGTAAGAGGCAACCAAGTCGCCGTTTTTCAACTCCACGATAGTTGCTCCGTGACATTCAGGGAACGTAGATTGTTCGTATAAAAACTCATCTTGTACTATCAATGGATCTTTTGTCGGAATATCTACTTTGAAACGATAGCTTCCCGAGCCAATTTGCTCAACTTTACCATTTGGCAGATGTACCTCGGCTGTTGAGTTGGCAGGTATCACTACTTCCCAATCTAACTGCTGAAGATTTTTCTCCCAACGACTCACTATAAGACCATTTGGTGACATATAAGAAGCATCAACATGACTCAAGTCTTGTATCTCGAAATTAGGTTTCATCACGATATGCTTAAAAGCTATCTGCTTACGATCACTACGTATACCTGCCAAGTTTTCATAGTACCATGCAAGTAGGTCACCAAGCAACATCACGTGATTGCCGCTGTTCATTTTAGGACTTGCAGTATTACCATTCCAAAGTTCCCAAATGGTAGTAGCACCTTGTTTTACCATATATCCATAAGATGGATAGGTGTCATTTGTAGCCAATAGATAGGCTACATCAGCAAAACCTTTACGCGAAAGTTCACGCATAATCCATTGTTGACCAATAACTCCACTACTTACATGACCTTTATTTGTGGTGATAATAGCGTTGACTACGTTTTTTACTACATCGTCACGGTACTCTTGTGGCACTAGCCCAAAAGCTAATGGCAAGATATTGGCAGTTACCGTATTATTACCATAAAAGATGCTATCTGGGAAAAGCACATGTCCAGGCGAAAGTGAAGTACCCTTTTTCACCGTGAGGAATTTCTTATTGAAAGCATCTTTCATCTGATGCTCCATATTCTTCCACATCTCTTTCTCTTCGTCGAAACCTTGAATTTCCGCAAAGCGGTGCATCGTTTGCAACATTTTTAGATAGTAAGCTGTAGAGATTAGTGCACCGTCTGTCTGACGAGCAGGATCTTTACTATGGATAAGCTCAAGCGATTCGGGTGGTACACACCAATCGCCATAACGATCCTTGGTGATAATCATATCTTCGTTCATATACTCATCACGCATATGCTTCAACCAACGCTTCATATTGGGATAGTGCTTTTCGATAGGAGCTTTGTTCCCATATTGCGTATAAAGCATATCACAGATGATAGGCAACGAGGCTGGCCACGTCATGTTGTCGGAGAAATAGTTCCAGTAAGCTGGAGCTACATCAGGTATACATCCATCTTCGCGTTGAGCTTCACAAATATCATTCACCCACTTCGCATAGAGTTGGCCGTTACCAAAAAGATAACTTTCACCCCATGTTCCCATCACACGATCACCTAACCAAGGTTGACGTTCATTGCGTTGTGGACAGTCTACAGGCATACCTTTATAGTTGCCTAAGATACCCCACCATGCGTTCTGATAGATCTTGTTCAGCATCTCATTAGAAGAAGTGAAAGATCCGTTATTATCCATCTCGTCACTTACTACTTCGCCGATGAAATCATCTACAGTAGGATTAGGATAGCCATCTACTTCCACATAGCGAAAACCATGATACACAAAACGAGGCGACCATGTGTTGCCTGCATCTTTACCATTACTGATATAGGTATCTGTGACACGTGCATCACGAAGATTCTCTACATAAAGATTACCATCAGGTTGTAGAAGTTCGGCAAAACGAAGTTTAAGACTGTCTCCTTCGGCAACAGTAGGAATATTCATTTTGATCCAACCTACCATATTTTGCCCCATATCAAGGATATATTTATCACCTACCTTCGTTATAGATTGTGGTTTCATGGTTTTTACCACTTTCATATTAGGAGTCATAGCACCGCGTAGTACTCCCGAAGGAATAGCTACACGTTGTGCAGGACGCCATGATGAGTCATCAAAACCAACTTCGGCCCACCCTGGCATTTCCATACGTGCATCATACTCTTCACCATCATACTCATTATTACTACGGATAGGCCCATTGGTAGAAAGTTTCCAAGAAGCATCCGAGTTGAAAGTATCTTTTGTTCCATCTTCATACTCCACTATTAAATTCATACGCAGTTTGGGATATCCAAATGTAGGAATTTTATAGGGTTTGTAGTTTTGGCGCATAGTGTAAAAACGGCCGTTACCAAGTGTAACACCCATTGCATTATTGTCCGCTAGCATAGATGTAACATCAAAGCTGTTGTAGGTGATGGATTTGCGATAATCCGTAGGTACAGGAGCCAATACTTGGTCGCCCACGCGTTGTCCGTTGATAAATAGCTCGTACATACCCATACCAGTAATGTGTGCAGTGGCCTGCTTCACAGGTTTATCTTTTAGCTTAAACTCTTTGCGAAGGTAGCGGGAGCTGAGTCTGCTCCATTGCGTTTCACTGTCTCCTGGGGCTGCTGCGTCTAGACCAATCCACTGTCCGCGCCAATTAGCCTCTTTTAATAAACCGATACTAAAAAGCGCAGGTTCACTCCAAGGGGTCACACCTTTATTGGTGTAGCTACGCACTTTCCAATAAGCACGTTCGTTGCTTTTCAACTCCTTACCATTATACTCTATCCATAGAGTAGCATCTGATGTAACCTTACCCGAATCCCAAAGATCTCCTTGGTTTTTATCGAGTAAGTCCAATGATGAAGCCACCAATATCTGATAGGCAGTTTGCTTTACATCTTTGACATCTGTTTCCAAACGCCAACTAAAGCGAGGCTCTGCTGTATCCAGACCAATAGGATTGACCATCTGTTCGGTCAATAAACCTATTGCCTTAATGTTTTTTCCCCACAAAGTAGTGGGGAAAAGACAACAAAGCACAAGTAGTGATTGTATGATAATATTTTTCATTGCAATATTAGTTTGCATCAGGGAAAGAAGTCCACTCTTTATTCACATAGTTTTTAGCAGAGTCTACCAAGATCAATACTTGATCGTTTCCACTCATATAACCACTATCGTGTTGGAATTTGGTAACCTTATTGTCGAACTGACCAATATATTCCAGTTGACCTGTCTTAGCAGAGAACCACCAAGCATCTTTTTTAGCACCGCTTACCTTAGTTAGATCGATTTCCATAGGACGACCCGAGTAGTTGTAAACCAAGATATAGTCGTTGCCACGAGTAGCAATAGCTCTATCGTAACGTTCGCCATTTTTACCTGCGATAACCGATTGATCAGCCACACGCTCAAAGAATGGGAAAGCCAACATCAAGTTTTTTAGATAAATCATTTGGTTGAAACCAGGATCTTCTAGAGCTTCCCACCACGCTTTACCAGGACCAAAAGAACCTGATTTGCCTGGACTATGGAATTGCATAATCGAGTTGTGCCCATAAGTGTGACCAAATGAGCCTGCGAATACAGACCAATAAGCATAACGGCGAACATCGTAATCCATCCAACGAGTATCTTCAATATCGTGCAAACCTTGTGGAATATCTTCATAGATTGGCTCACCATCTATTACAGGTTTCAAGATATCGTATGCTTGACTAGCATCTACAAAGCGCCAGTTATCTTCTTCAGTATTTTCTTCGATTGGATAATCACCGTCACCCTTACGTTGTCCGTAGCGACGGTGTCCGCTTTGAAACATATTGAAATCCATCCAAGGCTCATCGTTAAACCAAGTAGCTGATGTAGTACGACCACGTGGATGGAATGTCATCAAATGATTAGTGTCAATAGAACGAATAGCATTAGCTAAAGCCAACCATACATCAGTCTTCTTATCACCGCGAATGTCACCACCAATAAACCAAATAATGTTAGGGCTGTCTTTATAGCGTTCTGCTAAGAACTTACCATAAGCCTGTGCATCTTTTACGGTCATCAATCCTTGGTCTACCGGAGTACCCCAGATAGGAACAAAGCCGATATAGATTCCATTGCGAGCGGCAGTTTCTACGATGTAGTCCATGTGGTCCCAATAGCCATAAACACCTTTTTGATCGATATTCTTAAAGTTGAAACCATCAATATTAGAAAGTTGACCATATACATTTAGTGAGGGTACACCATTTAATGTTTGAATTTGCACCACATTATAGCCTGCATTCTTGCATTTGTTAAGGTAAAAAGAAACTTCATCACGATCGCAACGCTGAGGTAGCAACCAGCCTGTCTCGCCCAACCAGAAGAAGGGCACACCGTTTTCATGCTTCAAATAGCGTCCCTCTTCTGATACGACTAACTTACCGTTTTTCCAAGGAATGTATGTTGATTTCTTTTGTGCGAAACCCACCTGCGTCACTACCGCTAAAAGGAGGGTTAGGAATATCTTTTGCATCATTGTGTATAGTAATTATGAGTTTATTATAGTTGATTTACCGTTTACTTGTTATAACTAATCTATGAGTTAGGAATCCTTTTCCGTTAGCTTTTCAAATTCTAATGCAGCCAAGATAAATGAACCTACAGATTTAGGATCGTTTTCTATAATTGGTTCACTGATGTAGTAAGCAAAACTACCATCACGGTTTCCTTTACCACCCAAACCAGCTACTGCACAGCAGTTAACTAATGTATAAGTGCCGTCTGCTTCTTCTTTGATAAATTCTTTAATCATACCGTTAAAGCCTTTGGTTGTTGCAACCAAATAATCTTCTTCTGGAATATAGCCTTTGTTTATAGATTTGCTCAAAAAGTAAACAAAGAGTGCTGATGCAGAAGATTCAAGATAGTTGCCTTCGCGGTTACCTTGATCAGTTACTTGCCACCACACGCCCGATTCTGGGTCTTGATATTTCACTATATTTTGAGCTAGTGTATCTACAATAGCAAGAATTTCATCACGTCCCTTAGTTGTTTCCGGTAGATAATCCAAGATATCAACAACAGCAGCAGCGTACCAACCAATGCTACGACTCCAAATATTGGGAGAACAGCCAGTTTCTTTGTTTGCCCAAAGTTGCTTTCTGCTCTCATCCCAACCATGGAAATACAATCCAGTGTTAGCATCGTATGAATATTTGGCCATCAGAGTAACTTGGTTTACAACTTCATCAAATAGAGTTGTGTCGTTAAACTCTTTGCCATATTGAGCTAAATAGGGAGAAGCCATAAAGATACCATCCAGCCACATTTGGTTTTCATAAATCTTTTTGTGCCAGAAACCACCCTCACTCGTACGGGGTTGCTCGCTCATTTGCTTCACCAAAGTATCCATCGCCACCTTATAACGTGAGTCATGGGTCTGATCATAAAGATCAAAAAGAGCCTTACCCGGATTCACATTATCAATATTAAAAGAAAGATAGTTCATTCTGATCTTTCCATCAGCGTTAATCAAGCTATCAGCATAAATCTTTGCATAGTCAAAATAAGCTTGATTGCCTGTTTCTTTCCATGTTTCGAGAATTGACTTTACCACTAGACCATGTGTATATCCCCAACGTGGTTTGGTTGCTTTTTCAATCATCCAAGGTTCTGGGAAACGTGTCATTTCTGACTGAGCCATACGTTCACTCCATCTCGGAGCTTCTTCTTGTTGGGCTGTAGTACCGCATGAGAATAGGCTGCTTGCTAGCACTAGGCAGCCAATAAAGTTCTTTCCTATTTTTTTCATTTCAATATATTGTTATTTCGTTGTTGCTATCAATACATATTCCTGACCCGCCTTAGTTTGTAAGTCATAAAGATATGTCTCTTCCAAATTCACATTGTTCAGCTTAGCTTCTTTATTGATTAACGGCGTAGCGATAGCGGGCACATCATAGAGCGCATTCTTATTCTCGCCACGAGCCACTTTCACACCTTTACCTTTTAATGGCGTTGCCGAACGAAGACGGCACAAACCGCCATTTTTTGATTTCACTACTAATCTACTCACTTTACCATCTTCCCAACTCAATTCAGTAATTTCAAAACCACCGCGAGCTACTAAACCTTTCACATCACCTTGGCTCCAATAAGAAGGGAGAGCTGGAAGAAGATAAATGAATCCATCATGACTCTGCATCAGCATCTCTGCAATACCTGCAGTACAACCAAAATTTCCATCAATTTGGAAAGGTGGGTGCGCATCAAATAAATTAGGATATGTTCCACCTTTCTTCTTCTCATTACGTACTAACGTTAACTGGTTTGTAATGAGTTTATAGGCATGATCGCCATCGAGCAGACGCGCCCATAGGCAAACTTTCCATCCCATACTCCAACCCGTCGAAGGATCTCCACGAGCGATTAACGATGTACGAGCCGCATCAAATAATTCCGGGTTACGGAATGGGGAGATTTGATTACCAGGGAAAAGACCATATAGATGAGAGATGTGACGGTGAACATCTGTTGGATCGTCCCAATCGAACATCCACTCTTGTAGTTGTCCCCAACGACCTACTTGCATAGGTGCCATCTCTGTGAGACGTCCTTTTAGATGCTGAGCAAACTCTTTGTCATGGTTCAACACCTCTGAAGCAGTGATGATCTGATTCCACAAATCAAATATAAGCTGATTGTCAATTGTACATCCGGGAGCTGTAGTTGCTTTGCCATCACTTCCGGCATGCGTATTTTCGGGCGAGTTACTAGGACACACCACCAACCATCCGGTAGTAGGCTCGTAGGTCATAGTCTGATCAAAGAAGATCGCCGATTCTTTCATAATAGGGTATATCTCACGAAGAAACTCTTTGTCACCAGTATACAAGTAACGCTCCCAAAGATGACGTACCAACCAAGCACCGCCAAGAGGCCACATACCCGAAGGTGCTTTATCGATAGCCCCTGTCATACGCCAAATATCAGTGTTATGGTGTAGCACCCAACCATCGGCACCATACATTACTTTAGCCGATTCCTTGCCACTTTCGCTTACCTCTTTAATAAGTTGAAATAAGGGTTGATGAAGCTCCGAAAGGTTGGTAACTTCAGCAGGCCAATAGTTCATTTCTAGATTGATATTACAAGTATATTTACTATCCCAAGATGGAAAAAGCTTATCATTCCAAATACCTTGTAAGTTAGCAGGCTGACCACCTGGTTGTGATGAACAAATTAGTAGATAACGTCCAAAGTTATAGTAAGTAGAAACCAAAAAGTTATCGTTTGTTTCCTTGAATTTCTCAACTCTAATATCGGTAGGAACATGAGCATATAAGTCCTCTCCTAGATTTAAAGAAGAGCGATCCATATACTTCTTGAAATGTGCTATATGTTCACTTTTAGAGAGTTCATAATCTCTCTTCATAGCTTTACGCAAATACTCTTTAGAACGAGCTACTTGATCACCAGTTATATCTTTGTAATTCTTAAAATTAGTAGCGATAGAGATATAAATAATAGCTTCATCTGCATTTTCGATACACAATACACCGTCGCGAACTGTTCTGCGACCACCATTGGTATGAGCAGCTATACGTCCTTGAAACTCCACTCTACCACGCAATCCTTCATGATTAGAAGAAATACCCGACAGTGAAATTTCATGACCATCATTCTCGATCATTACATCTTGGTGAGGTGAAATCAGTGTAGCGTTACAAGTAATCATACCGCTCTTATCGGCAGTAAGACGAACTGTAATAACTTGATCGGGAAAGGATGTTATTGTTTCGCGTTTATACTTTACACCATCTACCTTGTAGGTAACAATGGTACGAGCCGAGTCTAAACTTAGCTCACGGTAATAATCAGTATATCTATTGTGTCCTGGAAAAGCAACACGAAGATCACCAAACGTTTGATACGGCATGCCGCTATTCGTTTGCGACATCACCTTCTTAGTTGCCAGCGTTTGCGCTTCTAAATATTTACCTTCATAAACTAAATCACGTACCTTAGGAATATTTTCTAATGCATCTGGATTAGGGTTATTGTTTGGGCGTCCTGCCCACAGTGTCTCTTCATTGAGTTGAATTTGTTCAACAGCAGGGTTACCATAAACCATTGCGCCCAATCTACCATTGCCTAGGGGAAGAGCCTCAGTCCAAACCTGAGCCGGCTTATCATACCATAAATTATGTGTTCGTGCAGAAGCAAAGAAGGTGGAGCTCATCCAAATCAGTCCGCTTAAAATCCAGAATCTTTTCATCTTAAATTATTTTCTATTTCTAATTATGCATTATACATTTTAGACGTAGAAAGAGGGTTTGTGTACTCTATAGCGGCTAACTTTTGCTTTCTTTACAAGAGTATCAGCACATTTCCTATTCGAGAAAAAGCAACATTTATTCATATAACGAAGGGAAAACTTAAAGTATTAGAGGTTCATTTCTAGTATATAGCTTATCTACAAGCAGATATTTCGATAAGATGCCCGTAAGTAAGCCGTATACCAGAAGATATATTACAATACGTCAAAGAGCAACCAAGCTGATCGATGAAGCGAGTTCATCAGGA
>CAMTOQ010000058.1 GCA_947074205.1 uncultured Bacteroides sp.
TCCTCTAAAATTTATGCTTAGTATTTGCAATCCCTCAGGATTTCGGTATGATCCGTATGATCCCGGTATGATCCGGCTAAGTGAAAGCTGAGTTAATGGCATAAAAAAAGAGAACCTATAAACAGATTCTCTTTTCTGAGAGCGGAAGACGGGGCTCAAACCCGCGACCCTCAGCTTGGAAGGCTAATGCTCTATCAACTGAGCTACTTCCGCAAATTTTGTGGGCAAAGATGGATTCGAACCACCGAAGTCGAAAGACAACTGAGTTACAGTCAGTCC
Organism: uncultured Bacteroides sp.; assembly: GCA_947074205.1. Taxonomy (GTDB): domain Bacteria; phylum Bacteroidota; class Bacteroidia; order Bacteroidales; family Bacteroidaceae; genus Bacteroides. The sequence goes on from CAMTOQ010000058.1 coordinate 280, forward strand.
CATTTGGCCACTCTGGTATTTGCCCTTTTTCGCTTTTGAGATAGTTTGTTTCTCAATTGCGATGCAAAGATACGACTATTTGTTTAGACTCCAAATATAATCGATCATTTTTATTGCAGAGATTGCACATTCGTCACCTTTGTTACCCAGCTTGCCACCGGCTCTATCCTCTGCTTGCTCCATGTCATTAGTGGTAATTAATCCGTAAATAACTGGGATGTCGCTAGTTAGGTTTAGATCTGTGATTCCTTGAGTAACGCCCATACAAACATAGTCAAAATGTGGGGTATCGCCTTTAATTACGCAACCAATTGCAATAATTGCATCCACATCACAATTATCCACCATTTGGCTTGCAGCAAAAGTTAGTTCAAAACTTCCAGGAACAAATTTAACGATGATGTTTTCTTCCTTAGTTCCGTGGAGCTTTAGTGTTTTTTTTGCTCCCTCGAGCAAAGCACCTGTGATATTGAAGTTCCATTCGGAAACGATAATACCAAATTTCATCTCTTCAGCATTTGGAACTGAGTTGAAGTCATACTCCGATAGGTTGTGGTTAGCTGTTGCCATATTAATCAATTTATATATATGTATTATTAGTTCAGTTTAGGACAAAGAAAAGGGGCGAAAACGATGCTGTCCATTTAGACAGAACATTTTCGCCCCTTCTTATGATTTCATTTTTATTATTTTTTCAGCAAAGAAGCTTGTTCGATGTATTTATCGATGTTCATAGCTTGATAAGACTGGAAGTATTTATCCTTAATAGTAGTATAAGCTTTGATAGCATCGTTGTATTTGCCAAGCTTAACAAAGATCTCGCCAGCTTGTTGCAAATAGATTGGGCTAAGTGTGTTGCTATCCGAACGATCAGCAGCTTTTACCAAAGTAGATGCAGCCTTTTCTAGTTGTCCAAGTTGAGCGTAGCAGTTACCTGCTGCACCAAGCACAGCTGCACTTACCATGTTTTCGCTGCTCTTGAATCCATCAAGATAAGAAATGGCTTTGCTATAATCACCAAGTTGTGCGTAGCTGATACCAGCGTAAGCTTTAGCAAGGTTAGCAGCTTTTGTACCGCTATAATCATCAATAACAGAAAGGAAACCTACAGTTCCTAGGCTATCGCCATTAAGAGCTTGCGCAAAGTTGTTTTGCGTAAATAAGTTTTCGCAGCCAAAAAGAGCAGCGTTAGCTTTTGCCTCGCGTGGAGTCTTATACATATTGTTGTATACAATAATACCTGCTACGATAATGACAACTGCAGCTACAGAGGCTAGAATAGATTTTTTGTTCTTAATAATAAATGTTTCCGATTGTGTTAGTGCATCTTCAACATTAGTGTGTTTTTGTTCTGCCATTTCTTATAGAATTATTTTTGTTATTATTCAGATTTTATCTTTTGAATCGCAAAAGTAGCTTTTTTATAGATATTCAAGAAATTTGTAACCATCTTTTTTTGTTTCAGGACTCTAAACTACAAATTACTTACTAATTTTGTCCTCACATAGTTATGGTGATATGCTACTCAATCAATTGTCAATTTTAAATTATAAGAATATACGTCAGGCAGATTTGTCTTTCTCTACTAAACTCAACTGTTTATTTGGTTTGAATGGGATGGGAAAAACAAATCTTCTAGATGCTATTTATTTCCTTTCTTTCTGCAAAAGTGCTTTTAATCCTATCGACTCTCAGAATATTACGCATGATGAAGAGTTTTTTATGATTCAAGGTGACTACACCCTTGCGGATGATGTTCACGAAGAGATTTATTGTGGCTTAAAACGCAGAAGCAAGAAGCGATTTAAAAGAAACAAGAAGGAGTATACGCGCCTTTCCGATCATATTGGTTTCTTACCTTTGGTGATGGTTTCTCCCGCAGATTCTGACCTGTTAAGTGGTGGAAGTGAAGAGCGTCGTCGTTTTATGGATATGGTTATTTCGCAATATGATAAGTCATATCTTGATGCGCTGATACGCTACAATAAGGCCTTGCAACAACGCAATACCTTGTTGAAGTCGGAGCTGCCCCCAGATGATTCTTTGTTGTCTGTATTGGAAGAAATGATGGGGCAGACCGGTGAGATAATATTCAATAAGCGTGAGGACTTCATCAGCCGCTTTATTCCGCTTTTTCAATCCTTTTATGCAGTTATTTCTCAAGATAAGGAAACGGTAGGTTTGCAGTACGAATCTCATGCACGCTTAGGCGATTTAGCTACGGTAATCAGGGATAATCGTCCCAAAGACTTGATTATGGGTTATACTCTGCGTGGTATCCATAAAGATGATTTGGTAATGTCTTTGGGGGACTTCTTGATCAAACGCGAAGGTTCACAAGGACAAAATAAGACCTATCTTATCGCTTTGAAATTGGCTCAGTTTGTTTTTCTGAAGGAGAATGCAAAGGTGACTCCTATACTATTATTAGATGATATCTTTGACAAGCTTGACGCACAGCGTGTAGAGCAAATTGTAAAATTAGTTGGTGGTGATGAGTTTGGTCAAATCTTTATAACCGATACCAACAGTGCCAATCTCGATACTATATTGCATCGGGTAGGTAGTGAATATAAACTGTTTGGTGTGGAAGGTGGGAATATAACTGAAATAGAGCAACCCCAAAATGTATGAGAAGAAATAAAGCTGAATCTATTGGAAAATTGCTCCAAGACTATCTAAGAAGGGAATCATTAGATTCTCCACTTAACGAGCAACGTTTGCTTAGTGCTTGGCCGCAAGTAATAGGCGAAGCAATGGCAGCTTATACCACTAATTTGTATATACGCAACCAAACTCTATATGTTCATCTATCCTCAGCTGTGCTTCGCCAAGAGTTGATGATGGGGCGTGACTTGTTGGTGAAGAATCTCAATGCAAAAGTGGGCGCAACGGTTATTGTCAATATAATATTTAGGTGATAGGCCCCACTATCACCTCATCCATTTTAATGTCAAACTTTTCAGTGGGGATAGAATCATACAGCTGAAAAGGGAAGCAAATTCCTATTTTATAGCAGTTAATTAGTGGTAGAAGACGATCATAGTATCCTTTGCCTCTGCCTAGTCTGCACCCTTCCTTGTCGAATGCCACTCCCGGTACAACAGCGAGATCAATCAACTGATACTCCCTAAAGATCTCTGTGTTGGGTTCCAATATGTTGTACGCACCCATGTTGAGTGAGTCTTTTCCTTCATATTTTCTAAGTTCGAGTTCGTCGCCTATTACTACTGGCAGTATTATTCGTTTTTTCTTATACCACTTCTCTATGAAATCATGAGTGTCTACTTCGTCGGGTAGAGAGTAATATAATAATATGGTCTCGGCCTCTCTGAACTTCGGATGATTCTCCAACAGCTTTAGCGTATCTTTCGATAGTTCTAAAAGCGCAGTGGCGCAGAAAGACTTCTTCTTCCGCGCCACTTCCTTTCGTAATATTTTCTTGTATTCTTTCATCTTTATCCGATGGCAATGCTATCTGACTTTTCGGTTTGCTGGGGAGCTTTTGGGAAAGCTTCGCCTGCTTCAAGTACTTTTACAGCCTCTTTGATAGTAGGATCAGATTCGTTGAAATATTTAATATAGGCTTCTTTACCTAGCATATTATAGATGATGTTACCATATACATTTCTTTCCAACTTCTTGTACGATCTCTGGATTAGGATGTTGCGTCTCTTTACACCTTTTGAGTCGGCAAAGCGGATAAACTGATCCATCACGCCATGTCTTTTAAGATAAGCAAGTAAAGTTTCTTCGGTTGTATATTCATTAAGTTTCTCGCGATTCTTATCCGTGTATTGGAAAGCAAACTGCACAGTTAGACCTTTGTTGAACACCTCTGTAGAGTATGAAGATAGTCCAGTAGTATCTTGTGGAACGAATATGTCAGGCATGATTCCTCCACCACCATATACTTCGCGACCAAGTCGGGTAGTAAACTTTTGACTTTGGTCCTGTTTGATGCTATCTTTAGAGAAGAATTCTCCGTGTGTGTAGCGGTTGTAAATGTCCATTTCGTACTCTTTATTCTTGCCATTATTGTAGGGGCGCTGGATACATCTTCCAGATGGAGTATGATAGCGGGCAATGGTAAGACGCATAGCCGATCCGTCTCTAAACTCGATGGGTTGTTGCACAAGTCCCTTTCCGAATGAGCGTCTACCCACAACTGTACCTCGGTCGTTGTCTTGGATAGCTCCGGCAAAAATCTCACTTGCTGAAGCCGAACCTTCGTCGGTAAGAACAACTAATGGAAGATTTTGGAAGCTTCCTGTTCCATTGGCAAATTCACTCATACGTTGGTATTTGCGTCCTTCGGCATAAACGATAAGTTGGCCAGCAGGTAAAAACTCGTTCACCATTCGTGTGGCAGCTTCCATATAACCACCAGTATTGCCACGAAGGTCTATGATAAGTCCCTTAAAGTTTTGGTGGTGCAGTTGCGCCAAGGCATTCAACATCTCTACATGAGTGGTTCTACCAAATCGGTTGATTTGGATATAACCTATATCTCCATCCATCATATAGGCAGCGTCAACAGTGTTTTGAGGAATATCTCCACGTATGATGTTGAAATCGATTAACTCTTTCTCACCGCCACGTTTTACTCCCACTTTGACCTCAGTTCCTTTGGGGCCCTTGAGTTTGCGCATAGCTTTATCGTTGGATACAGCATCACCCACAAATAAAGAGTCATCAACTGTAACAATACGGTCGCCTGCCATAAGTCCTACCTTTTCTGAGGGTCCACCGCTAATAACAGATGAAATATGGATAGTGTCGTCTTGAATAGTAAATTGGATTCCAATGCCACTGAAGCTACCTTCTAGCTCTGAGTTTACACTTTCTAAATCTTTAGCAGGAATGTAGGTAGAGTGAGGGTCGAGCTCAGACAATACCTGTGGCATTGCATTTTCTACTAGGTCTCTCATGTTAATGGTATCCACATACTGGTCATCGACGATACGGAGTAGGTCGTTCAACTTATTAGAAGATCCGCTGATGATACCCAGTCGGTTTCCTGCATAGTGTTTTGTGTAGAAGGTGCCGATAAAAATACCGACTACCACGCTTATCGCAATGATAATGGGCGTAAAACGGAAAGAGTTCTTTTTACTCATAATCAATGTTTGTTATCTTTAAGGATAGAGATTTAATAATCTAAGCTTCTTTTGGTTCAATGTATACTACATCTATACCAGCTCGTTTTAGTAGTTCGATACCATCTTCTAGACGATAGTGTTCAGAATAGACCACACGCTTGATACCTGCTTGGATGATTAGCTTCGAACATTCTATGCATGGCGAGGCAGTTACATACATAGTTGCCCCTTCGCTACTATTGTTTGAACGGGCTATTTTTGTAATTGCGTTTGCCTCGGCATGTAAAACGTAAGGTTTTGTCAGATTGTTCTCGTCCTCGCAAATATTTTCGAAGCCCGAAGGTGTGCCGTTGTAGCCATCAGATATAATCATCTTCTCTTTTACAATTAGAGCTCCTACTTTGCGGCGTACACAATATGAGTTTTCTGCCCATATTCTGGCCATGCGTATGTAGCGTTTGTCTAATTCTATCTGTTTTTCATTCATATGTCATTATCATTTTGCCGGTGCAAATACTAAACATAGTCTGATAGGTTCGTATTGTGTACCTGTATTATAATCAAAGTAAAGATATAAATTATTATTATCACCTTTATATGAATCGATACTTTTCATAGCCTCCACTATCTTTTTACCTAGATTGTCTGCCGAATCAAGGACTTTAGAGGTGCTCACAGTGGTTTTCATCTCGTTGTTTTTCCCATCGGCTTGCCAGTTTCCTTTCATTGTGACGGAACCACTTCCTACAAAATCGCCCATAGTGATATCATTGGTTGTTGAGCCTTCGAAGTCTAGAGTGAAAGACTTACTACCATTAGAGTAAGAGTTGTAGTTGCTCTGCGTAACGTCCGAGAAACGATAGGGGTCCAGTAGACCATTTTTACCATCTTGAGCGATGTAGTTGAACTTCCAGGTGCGTCCGGTAAATATTCCTTCCACGTCATCTGTGTCATTACAGCTATTTAGAAGGAGGGGGAGTAGCAAAAGCACTCCCCAAATCCATATATTTTTTCTCATAATCTACTTCTTTTGAACTTCGATACCATTTCTTTTGAGTAGAGCGTCGATAGTTGGCTCTTGTCCGCGGAAGCGTTTGTATAGCTCCATAGGGTGTTCTGTGCCCCCTTTTGAAAGGATGTTTTCGCGGAACGACTCAGCTACAGCGGGGTTGAAAAGACCTTCTTGTTGGAATAGCGAGAAAGCATCAGCATCAAGTACCTCTGCCCACTTGTAGCTATAGTAACCTGCAGCATATCCTCCAGCAAAGATGTGAGCAAACTGCGTACTCATACATGCATCTTCTACAGTTGGAAGTATTTGAGCTTTTTGCCAAGCCGATTTTTCGAATGCGCGTACATCGCCATCGAAAGGAGTTTCTATTGTGTGCCAGCCCATGTCTAGTAGTCCGAAGCTCACTTGGCGTAAGCAGCCGTATGCTACGTTGAAGTTGGCAGCATCCTTGATTCGTTCGATGTATTCTTGTGGTATAACCTCTCCAGTTTGGTAATGCTTAGCAAATGAGTTGAGGAAACCTTTCTCTGTAGCATAATTTTGCATCAACTGAGAAGGAAGCTCCACGAAATCGCGGTAAACACTAGTTCCACTCATACTTTCGTAAGTAGTATTGGCCAAAATGCCATGAAGCGCATGTCCAAATTCGTGCAAGAATGTGTCGTACTCGTCAAACGAAAGCAAAGCTGGTTTCTCTTCGGTTGGCTTAGTGAAGTTCATTACGATAGATACGTGAGGGCGACTATTTTCACCTGTCTTTTCATCTTTCCATTGTCCTTTAAACTCAGTCATCCATGCGCCTGCACGTTTCCCGGCTCTGGGGTGGAAGTCAGTATAAAGTACAGCGATATAGTTACCATCTTTGTCAAACACTTCATAGGCATCTACCTCTTGGTGGTACACAGGAATATCTGTATTCTTTTTGAAAGTGATTCCGAAGAGTTGGGTAGCTAGACCAAATACACCTTTCTTCACGTTCTCTAGCTCAAAGTAAGGGCGAAGCATCTCTTCGTTGAGGTTAAACTTCTTATCTTTTAGCTTATTAGAGTAGTAAGCCCAATCCCATGGCATCACAATAAAGTCGTTGCCTTGACTTTCACGTGCTAGAGTTTGAAGTTCGTTCACTTCGGCTTGTGCAGTTGGTGTATAAGCGTCTACTAGTTGGTTGAGTAGATTGTAAACTGCTTCACTGTTTTCCGCCATTCTCTCTTGGAGATTATAGCTTGCAAAATCTTTGAAGCCCATCAAGTGTGCCACTTGCATGCGAGTATTAGCAATCTCTTTCACATGATCAAGATTGTTGTATTCGTTGTCTTTCGTGCACTTTGTGTTGTACGCCATATAAAGTTCCTTGCGAAGATCGCGGTTATCGGCATACTGCATGAAAGGAATATAGCTAGGTCCTTGTAGAGTGAAAGCCCAGCCTTCAACACCTTTGGCTTTAGCTGTTTCTGCGGCTGCTGTCAATACGCCATCAGGAAGACCGGCAAGTTTGCTCTTATCGTCTATAACTAGTAAGTACTCGTTAGTTTCCTTCAGGTTGTTTTGTGAATATTGCAGAGTCAGCATGCTTAGCTTTTGGCTTAATTCGCGATATTGGTTTCTGCTTTCTTCGTCAAGGTTAGCCCCCGAGCGCACAAATCCTTTATAAAGCTTCTCCGTTAATCTCTTTTGCTCCGGAGTTAAATTGCTATTAGGCAATTGCTCGTACACAGCTTTGATACGTGCAAACAATTTTTCGTTGAGGTTGATATCGTTGCTGTGCTTGCTAAGTTCCGGAGTCATCTTTTGCGCTAGCGCCTGCATATCGTCGTTGGTTTCTGCTCCGTTGAGTGTACCAAATATTGTAAGTACATTGTTAAGTAGCTCTCCCGACTTTTCCATTGCCAATACCGTATTTTCAAAGGTTGGTGCGGCAGGATTGTTACAGATGGCATCTATTTCTAAATTCTCCAAACGCATACCCTCGCGCATAGCGGGTTCATAATGCTCTGTTTTTAGCTTATCGAAAGGAAAAGTTCCATGAGGCGTATTGTGAGTCTCGAAGAACGGGTTTTGAGCGTTAGTGGTAGTCATAACAAAAAGTAGTAATAGTGTGATACTAATATTTCTGATACTCATAGTAATAATATAAAATGTATATACTGTTGATTCTTAGCAAAATTAATGAAATAGCTTACATCTTTGAAGATGATGAGGTGCTTTTTAAAGAGTATTAGTGTTTTGATACGCTCGTTGTTCTTGAGTATATCTACAAAAAAAGCTGCCTTGCCATAGCAAAGCAGCTTTTATAAGCTTTATGTAGTGGATTTATTACTTGCTGATTACGCGAGCCATTTCCAATACCTTGTTTGAGTAACCCCACTCGTTGTCATACCAAGATACAACTTTTGCGAAGTTATCATCCAAAGAGATACCAGCTTTAGCGTCGAAGATAGAAGTAAGAGCACAGCCACGGAAGTCAGTTGAAACAACTGCATCTTCAGTGTAACCTAGCACACCTTTCAATTCGCCTTCAGAAGCTTCCTTCATTGCAGCACAGATTTCTGCCATTGAAGCGCCTTTTTCAAGAACTACTGTCAAGTCTACTACAGAAACGTCAGAAGTTGGAACGCGGAAAGCCATACCTGTCAATTTGCCGTTCAATACTGGCAATACTTTACCTACAGCTTTAGCAGCACCTGTAGAAGAAGGGATGATGTTTTCTAGGATACCACGACCACCTCTCCAGTCTTTCTTAGAAGGACCGTCAACAGTTTTTTGAGTTGCAGTAGCAGCGTGTACTGTAGTCATCAAACCTTTCACGATACCGAACTTGTCGTTCAATACTTTAGCGATAGGAGCCAAACAGTTAGTAGTACAAGAAGCGTTAGAGATGATATCTTGACCTGCATATTCTTTGTCGTTTACACCATATACGAACATAGGAGTAGCGTCTTTAGAAGGAGCAGACATGATTACTTTTTTAGCACCAGCTTGGATGTGTTTACGAGCAGTAGCGTCGTCCAAGAAGAAACCTGTAGATTCTACTACAACGTCAGCACCTACTTCGTCCCATTTCAAGTTTGCAGGATCCATTTCTGCTGTTAAGCGAATTACGTTGCCATTAACGATCAACGCACCGTCTTCGAACTTAACATCACCTTGAAAACGACCATGTACTGAGTCATATTTCAACATGTAAGCCAAGTAGTCAGCGTCTAGCAAGTCGTTAATACCTACGATTTGAATGTCATTACCAAAGTTTTGTACAGCTGCACGGAATACCATACGTCCAATACGGCCAAATCCATTAATACCTACTTTAATCATTTTGTTTTAATTTTTAAGGGTTGTTATGATATATTATTTAAATATATTTTCTAACTTGCATTTAAGTCTAGATTGCGGTGCAAAATTACAAAATTGTTTTTATATCCAAATACGAAACTAATAATTAAATCTAAAAAAATGGGTAAAAGTACTTTCTTACAAGATTTCAAAGCATTTGCCATGAAGGGCAATGTAATTGACATGGCTGTCGGCATCATTATTGGTGGTGCTTTTGGCAAAATCGTCTCTTCAATGGTATCTGATATTATTATGCCTTTAGTGGGCATGGCAGTAGGTGGTGTAAACTTCGCCGACCTTAAGTGGGTGCTTCGACAGGCACACATGGAGGGTGAAAAGGAGATTGCTGCAGTTGCTATTAATTATGGTAACTTTATTCAAGCCACTATTGATTTCTTGATTATTGCCTTTTCTATCTTTCTTTTTATTCGCATTATCGCTAATCTAAATCGTAAGCCACAAGCACCTGTTGCACCGCCAGCACCACCTGCACCATCGGCCGAAGAGGTATTGTTGACACAGATTCGAGATATCTTAAAAGATCAAAATGCTAAATAAGTGTTAGGGTATGAGCGTGGTTTAGTGAGTTTTTTCTACTTTTGCGCATCATTTTATAAATCCAACCATTTATATGCAAGAGAAGATCATTATTCTTGATTTCGGTTCACAAACCACGCAGCTGATTGGGCGTCGTGTGCGCGAGCTCGATACTTATTGCGAGATTGTACCTTTCAACAAGTTTCCTCACAACGACCCTACTGTAAAAGGAGTAATTCTTTCCGGAAGTCCTTTCTCGGTTTATGATGAGAATGCTTTTAAAATCGATTTAAGTGAGATCCGCGGTAAATATCCTATATTAGGAATCTGTTATGGAGCTCAATTCATTGCCTACACCAACGGTGGAACAGTTGAACCAGCCAATACTCGTGAGTATGGACGCGCTCATCTGACATCAATAGTGGAAGGCAATGTTTTGTTTAAGGACATTCCACTCAATTCGCAAGTGTGGATGAGTCATGGTGATACAATCACTTCGATTCCGGACAACTTCAATATTATAGCTTCTACTGATAAGGTTAAGATTGCTGCCTATCAAGTTGCCAACGAGCAAGTGTGGGGTGTGCAGTTCCACCCAGAAGTGTATCATAGCACTGATGGTACGCAAATCCTCAAAAACTTTGTTGTCGATGTGTGCGGTTGCAAGCAAGATTGGTCTCCTGCATCATTTATCGAAAGTACTGTTGCCGAATTGAAAGCGCAACTTGGCGATGATAAAGTGGTGCTTGGTTTGAGCGGTGGCGTCGATTCTTCTGTTGCTGCTGTATTGCTTAACAAAGCTATCGGTAAGAACTTGACATGTATCTTCGTGGATCATGGTATGCTTCGCAAAGATGAGTTCAAGAAGGTAATGGAAGATTACGAATGTTTAGGACTTAACGTGATTGGCGTTGACGCTAGCGAAAAGTTCTTTAGCGAACTTGCCGGCGTAAGCGAACCCGAACAAAAACGTAAGATTATTGGCAAAGGTTTCATCGATGTATTCGATGTTGAAGCTCATAAGATAGAAGATGTAAAATGGTTGGCTCAGGGTACTATCTATCCCGATATCATCGAATCACTTTCTATTACGGGTACAGTGATTAAGAGTCACCACAATGTAGGTGGACTTCCTGAGAAGATGAAACTACAACTTTGCGAGCCTCTTCGCCTATTGTTCAAGGATGAAGTTCGCCGCGTGGGTCGTCAGTTGGGTATGCCCGAGCACTTGATTGGTCGTCATCCTTTCCCTGGACCTGGTTTGGCGGTGCGTATCCTTGGCGATATCACTCCAGAGAAGGTGCGTATCTTGCAAGATGCTGATGATATCTTCATCCAAGGTTTGCGCGATTGGGGACTTTACGATCAAGTATGGCAAGCAGGTGTTATCTTGTTGCCAGTACAGTCGGTAGGCGTAATGGGCGACGAGCGTACTTACGAACGTGCAGTTGCTCTTCGTGCTGTAACTTCTACAGATGCAATGACGGCAGACTGGGCTCACCTTCCTTACGAATTCATGGCTAAAGTGTCTAACGACATTATTAATAAGGTAAAAGGGGTGAATCGTGTCACTTACGATATCTCTTCTAAGCCTCCCGCAACTATCGAGTGGGAATAATCTTCCTACCTTATATATAAGATAGAATTATGATATCTCCCTTCACTACCTTTTAGTGTTGGGAGATGTTTTCTTTTTAAGCTCGTTCAATTCTTTTTCTAAGCTAGCAATCATATAGTCCAGTTTGCGATTAGCATCTTCGCAATCTCCGGCGCAGAAAGATACAATTTCTCCTCTTTCTCTTGTTGGTTCTAATCTGCAATCTCCTTCTTCTTCATCAATCCCCATATAAAACTCATCTTCGGGGCTCATTAGTCGATATAGAAACTCATCTTCGTCCATAGATATTGGTGTTTTTAAATTTGAATGTTGGTTGGAAAAAATAGGTTGTTTTTTATAGTGTTGCAATTTAAAGATAATAATTTAAATTATCGATAGTTTGATTTAAAATCCCTTTTCGTGTTAAGGGCATATAGCATCTCATACTTTTTTAATTGAGCTATTCATTTCTTTTGATACTTCGTTGTAAAAGGTTGAAATATAGCATTTTAATCTATTGCTTCTTGATGCGCTCTATTCGAAAACATAGCAAGGGCTAGTCACCGTGGTGGCAAGGGCTACTCAGCACGCTGGCAAGGGCTGGTCAGCACGTTGAGTAGCCCTTGCCAGCAAACGGCCTATAAATAGTGTATAAACGCCCTTCATAACACCCCTCATTTCTTTGCCAAAGAGTACAAATAATTAGTAATAACGTCTTCTGATATAGATAAAAAACGAATTACGAATCTTATAAACGGATCATGAAACAACTATTAAAGCTTTGCGCTATTGCATCTTTGCTGCTGATGATGGCTTGTAGCAAACCCGAGAAGGAACTCTATCTCTTTACCTCATTTCACGAACCCGCTACCGATGGACTACGTTTCTTGTATAGCGAGGATGGAGTGAATTGGGATAGCATCCCCGGTGTATGGCTCACCCCGGAAGTGGGCAAGCAAAAGGTGATGCGCGACCCATCTATGGTGCGTACTCCCGATGGTACTTATCACTTGGTGTGGACTACAAGCTGGCGTGGTGATTTAGGTTTTGGCTATGCTAATAGTAAAGACCTTATCAATTGGTCCGAACAACGCATGATTCCTGTGATGGCCTATGATACAACTACAGTTAATGTGTGGGCGCCAGAGTTATTCTATGATGACGAAAATGATCAGATGATGGTGATCTGGGCTTCTTGTATTCCCGGTGCATTCGATAGAGGCATTGAAGATGAGATGAACAACCATCGTCAATACTACATTACTACAAAAGACTTTGAAACTATTTCGGAAACAAAGCTACTTATCGATCCGGGTTATAGCTCTATTGATGCAGCCTTGATTAAACGTGCTTCAAAAGACTATGTGATGGTAATCAAAGATAATACACGTCCAAACCGTAACCTTCAGATATCTTTTGCCAACTCACCTTATGGCCCTTGGAGCCAACCTTCGGCGCCATTTACTGATTTCTTGTCAGAAGGTCCAAACATTGTGAAGGTAGGCGATGAGTACATCGTTTACTATGACGACTATGGTAAGAAGGTGTATGGCGCACAAAGCACCAAAGACTTTGTCGAGTTTACTGATATCACAGATGAAGTGAGTATCCCTGATGGACATAAGCATGGCACAATATTTCGTGCTCCACAATCGTTAGTGCAGAAGATGCTTAGCGAGGCACAAAACAAGAAATCCTAAACCTTTAAGAATTTGAGCATATTTTGCCCTAACAGACAATATATCAAAACCATGAGATTTAATCAACTATTTACCCTAGCAATGCTGTGTTCGGCTACTTGTAGCACTGTGGCTCAGCAGCGAGTACACTACACAGGAACCGAACTTTCCAACCCTGATTATCACGATGGACAACTGTCGCCGGTGATGGGGGTACACAACATCCAAACGATGCGTGCCAACCGTGAAAACCCTTCTGAAGAGAATGGTAATGGATGGACTTACAACCACCAGTCGATGTTGGCCTATTGGAACGGTCGATTCTTTATGCACTATTTGGCCGATCCCGCCGATGAACATGTGCCACCATCACAAACATTTTTGCAGACTTCGGAAGACGGCTATACGTGGACCAATCCGGAAGTGCTTTTCCCAATATATAGAGTGCCCGATGGCTACGGAAAACCCGGCCGTGAAGACAAAGCTAAAGATCTAGATGCCATTATGCATCAGCGTGTGGGCTTTTATGTGTCAAAAGACAATCGTCTATTGGCTATGGGCTTTTATGGAGTGGCACTTGATAAGAAAGATGATCCCAATGATGGCAACGGTATAGGTCGTGTAGTACGCGAAATCTATCCCGATGGTTCGTTAGGTCCCATCTATTTTATCTACTACAACCATGCGTTCAACGAAAAAAATACTAACTATCCATATTATACCCGTAGCAAAGACAAAGGATTTGTAAAAGCTTGTAAGGAGATTCTGGACAACCCTCGCTATATGATGCAGTGGGTAGAGGAGGCCGATCGCAACGAACCGCTAATTCCTCTTAAGAAGTCTTATAAGGCGTACTGCGACTATACACTTCCTAACGGCGACTTGGTAGCACTGTGGAAACATGCCCTTACCTCGACTAGTCAAGACGGTGGTAAAACTTGGGCCGAACCGGTAGAACGTGCCAAAGGTTTTGTAAATAGCAATGCCAAAATTTGGGGACAACGCCTTAGCGATGGTTCTTATGCTACTGTTTACAACCCATCGGAATACCGCTGGCCACTAGCTGTGTCTTTGAGTAAGGATGGCTTGGAATATACAACCCTTAATTTGGTTCATGGCGAAATCACACCGATGCGCTATGGTGGCAACTATAAATCGTATGGTCCACAATATGTGCGCGGCATACAAGAAGGCAACGGCACTCCTGAAGATGGTGATATGTGGTTGACTTATAGCGTGAACAAAGAAGATATGTGGGTAGCCCGCGTGCCGGTACCTGTTCGCCTACAAGCTACAGGGCAAGCCAACGATAACTTTGCCAACTTTGGTAATTTGAGTGAGCTCACTGATTGGAATATTTATTCACCAAAGTGGGCACCTGTATCGCTAGATGGTGAATGGTTGAAGTTAGAAGATAAAGACCCATTCGACTATGCACGTGTGGAACGTATGATTCCTGCTAGCAAAGAGCTGAAGGTAGCTTTCGACTTGCAGGCCGATCAAAACAATAAAGGTACGTTGCAAATCGAGTTCTTAGATAATAATGGTGTAGCTGCTTCGCGCCTCGAGTTAACTCCCGATGGAGTGATGCGTCTCAAAGGGGGAGCACGTTTCGCCAATATACTAAACTATCAGCCCGGTAAGAAGTATCATGTAGAGGCTGTGCTTTCGGTAGCCAACCGTGTGATTCAGATTTATGTGGATGGTAAGAAGATCGGTCAGCGTATGTTCTACGCTCCTGTCCCTGCTATCGAGCGTGTGGCATTCCGTACAGGCGAACGCCGTATGTATCCAACGCCTGAGACTCCTGCCGATTGGGATGGAGCTCTACCTAATGCAGGTGGACAAGATCCTATGAGCACTTATCGTATTGCCAATTTTAAAACAGAATCTACAGATAAAGATGCTTCAGCTGCTGTGCTTAGCTATAAAGATTTTGCCCACTATGCCGATTACTTCAACGACATGGAAGACGAAAATATAGCTCAAGCTATTCCTAATGCTCAATCATCGGCATGGATGGAAGAGAATATCCCATTGTTCGAATGTCCTCAGAAGAACTTCGAAGAGATGTACTATTTCCGTTGGTGGTCGTTGCGCAAGCACATCAAAAACACACCTGTAGGTTTTGCTATGACCGAGTTTCTTGTACCACGCTCTTATGCTGATAAGTACAATCTCATCTCTTGTGCATTAGGACATCACATCTACGAAAGTCGTTGGTTGCGCGATCCTCAATACTTAGATCAGATAGTACACACTTGGTTCCGTGGTAACGATGGCCAACCTATGGCGCGTCTTAGAAACTTTAGTTCGTGGACTGCCGATGCACTATTGAATCGCTATATGGTGAATGGCAATCTGGATTATCTGCTAGATATGGTTCCGGATTTGCAAAACGAATATGGACTTTGGGAGAAGAAAAACAGACACCCTAATGGTCTATACTGGCAAGGCGACGTACAAGATGGAATGGAAGAGTCTATCAGTGGTGGCCGTCGTAAACAGTACTATCGCCCTACTATTAATAGCTATATGTATGGTAATGCAAAAGCACTCTCTACCATCGGAATACTTACGGGTAACGAAGGTATGGCGAGAACTTATGGCATGAAAGCCGACTCTATCAAGACTTTGACACAAGATAAACTGTGGAACTCTGAACATCAGTTCTTCGAAACTGTGCGTGGCGATTCGTCTGCTATGGTACGCGAAGCTATCGGCTTTATCCCTTGGTACTTCAATCTGCCTGATAAAGATGCAAAATACGAAGTGGCTTGGGAGCAAATCACCGATAAAGATGGATTTAATGCTCCTTATGGTATGACTACTGCAGAGCGTCGTCATCCACAGTTCCGTACACACGGTGTAGGCCGTTGTGAGTGGGATGGTGCAATATGGCCTTTCGCCTCTGCCCAAACCCTAACAGCTATGGCCAACTATATCAATAACTATCCTCAAAGTACAGTGAACGATAGCATCTACTTCGATCAGATGGAAAGATATGTAGAGTCGCAATATCATAGAGGTCGCCCTTACATTGGCGAATACCAAGATGAAGTTACCGGTTATTGGTTAAAAGGTGATCAAGAGCGTGCTCGCTACTACAACCATTCTACATTCAACGATTTGATGATATCGGGTTTGATAGGTCTTCGTCCACGCATGGATAATACGCTAGAAGTAAATCCTCTAGTTCCTGCTGATTCTTGGGACTGGTTCTGTCTAGACAACGTGCCTTATCATGGCCGCAATATCACTATCCTTTGGGATAAATATGGCAACAAATACAACCGCGGTAAAGGTCTACGTCTCTATGTAGATGGTGTGGAAGTTGGTCAATCGGACGAGCTGGCTCGTATTGTTTGCGAGGGTGTATTGTAGTTCATTAGCTTAACGCATAATTATTAAATCAATGACAAAAAAGTATTATATACTGATATGTTTACTAGTATTCCCTTGGCTTATTTCGGCCAAGGGAATTATAGTTACACGGCTTACCGCCGAAATGAAAGATAACCCGGCTTTGCTGGCCGAACTTCCAAGACTTGGCTGGCAGATGAGCTCTAGCGAAAATGGAACATCTCAGACGGCTTACGAGATTGAACTAGCTGATCTTCTGACGGGCAACAAGCTCTGGAATAGTGGCAAGGTACACTCCTCTCAAAGTCAGCTTGTCTCTCTTGATGAGACTGTATTCCCTACATCAGGTGCAGGCCAATATGTATGGAAGGTGCGCGTATGGGATGAAACAGATACTGTTTCTCCATGGAGTGCTAATGCTACTTTTGGTTACCAACCTTCTGCATCGCCTCAAGTGTTTGCCTCTAGTCAATGGATTGGCGCTATCACTCGTGCTGATGCCAATATTCCACAAGGACGCAAGTTTACCGGTGGTGAACTTAGAAAACCTGAGGTGAAAGCGGCATGGGAGGCTGTAGATTCGCTAGCCAAGAAGAGCATCTATTTGCGCAGACCATTCGCCACCGATAAGAAGATTACTAAAGCCACTCTGTCTATTGCAGGATTGGGATTCTATGAATTAACCTTGAATGGAAATAAAGTAGGCGAATCGGAATTTGCTCCACTTTGGAGTGATTACGATAAGTCGGTTTTCTTTAATACTTACGATGTTACTTCACTGCTTAAGCAGGGTGATAATGTTGCTGGCGTACTCCTTGGCAACGGTTTCTATAATGTTCAAGGTGGACGCTACCGTAAACTACAGATAAGTTTCGGCCCTCCAACTTTGCTTTTCGAACTGAAAATAAACTATGCTGATGGTACGCAAGAGTTAGTGTGCTCGGATAGCGATTGGAAATATTCGCTTAGTCCAATAGTGTTCAACTGTATCTATGGTGGTGAAGACTATGATGCGCGCTTAGAACAAAGAGGATGGGATAGTCCTCGATTTGACGATGCTAAGTGGCAACCTATTGTTTTGCAAGAAGCTCCTAAAGGTGAACTTCGTCCACAAATGGCTCCTCCGGTAAAGATAATGGAAAGATATGGTGTAAAGAGTCAAACAAAGCTCTCTGAGGAACAAGTGATTTCGGCTTGTAAATCTACAAAACGTGAAGTAGATGCTTCGGCTTTTGTGCTAGACATGGGTCAGAATTTAGCGGGCTATCCGGAGATAAAAGTAAAAGGGAAGAAAGGACAAAAGATAACTCTTGTGGTAGCCGAATCACTTACTGACGAAGGCGCTTGTAACCAACGTCAAACAGGACGTCAGCACTATTATCAATATACACTGAAAGGTAGTGGAGTGGAGACTTGGCATCCTCGTTTCTCTTACTATGGCTTCCGCTATATTCAGGTCGAAGGAGCAGTGATGAAGGGTAGTCGCAATCCGGATAAACTTCCGGTAATCGAGAAGATAGAGTCGTGCTTTGTTTACAACTCTGCACCTAAGATTTCGACTTTCGAGTGCTCTAATGATATGTTCAATCAGACGCATCGCATCATCGAGAAGGCTGTACGTAGCAACATGCAATCGGTATTTACAGATTGCCCTCATCGCGAGAAGTTGGGATGGCTAGAGCAAGTTCATCTCAATGGTCCCGGTCTTTATTTTAATTACGATCTTACTTCATATATTCCTCAACAGATGCAGAATATGGCCGATGCACAGCATGCAGATGGCGCTATTCCTACCACTGCTCCTGAATATGTGGTGTTTGAAGGCCCGGGTATGGACGACTTTGCACAATCGCCAGAGTGGGGTAGTGCTTTTATCATTTCTCCTTTTATGTATCGTGATGCTTATGGTGACGATTCGCTTATTCGTAAGTATTATTACCCTATGCGTCGCTACTTAGACAATCTTACTGCTCGCTCTGTAAATGGTATTGTATCGTTTGGACTTGGAGATTGGTATGACTATGGTGACTTTAAAGCCGGATTTTCGCGCAATACGCCGGTGCCGTTGGTGGCAACTGCGCAATATTATATGGATATCATCTATATGATAGAGGCAGCTGAGCTGGTAGGAAATCAGTTGGATCTAGAATACTTTAAAAGATTGGCTGTGGAGGTGAATCAAGCTTTCCATACTGATTTTTTTAACAAAGAAACTATGCAATACGGCACAGGAAGCCAGTGCAGCAATGCTCTACCTCTCTTTTTAAATATGGTAGATGTAGAGAATCGTCCCAAAGTACTTGCTAATTTAGTGGCAGATATTAAGAAGAACGGCAATCGTCTTACTACCGGAGATGTGGGTAATCGCTACTTGTTTCAAGCGCTAGCACAGAATGGGTTGAATGAACTGATGTACACCATGCACAATCATGATGAAGCACCCGGATATGGCTTTCAGCTTAAATTTGGTGCTACTACTCTTACGGAGCAGTGGGATCCACGTATGGGCTCATCTTGGAATCACTTTATGATGGGACAGATTGATGAATGGTTCTTCCGCTCACTAGCCGGCTTCAATGAGTTTGCTGTTTTGCCTCACGGTGGACAAGAGTTGACAATTCGTCCCTATCCTGTGGGCGATCTTAAATATGTTACTGCTTCGACTGAAACCCTTTATGGAAAAGTTTCAGTGGACTGGAAACGCGAATCAAATAAGTTTGAGTTGCAGGTGGAAGTGCCAATAGGAAATACAGCTAAGGTATATTTACCTGATGGATCTGCACCTATCTCAGTGGGAAGTGGCAAGCATACGTTTAAATGTACAATATAATCGAAAACAATCATACAATGAAAATAACAAGTAGACTATTCTTAATAGCAATGCTATCACTTTTTAGTGGTGCAATGGCTCATGCCGAGCGCATAGATATGAAGGCTGCGGGTGCTAAAACTAATGGCGACAATGCCAAGTTTAATACTCAGCTTATACGTAATAAGGTAAAGCAACTAGAAGAACAAGGTGGTGGAACTCTTTTCTTTCCTGCCGGTACTTATCCTACTGGTCCCATCGAGCTAAAAAGCAATATGACCATTGAGCTGGAAGCTGGTGCCATTTTGAAGTTTTCGGACGATTTCGACCTCTATCTACCCTATATAGAGGTGCGCCACGAAGGTGTGATGATGAAGAGCTTTCAACCTCTTATCTATGCCCGTGATGCTGAAAATATCACTATCAAAGGCGAAGGAACAATTGATGGCCAAGGTAAAACTTGGTGGAACGAGTTCTTTAATGTTTATATTGATTTAAGAGATAACGGCAAACGCACAGTAAACAAATATCAAACTCTATTTGATGAGGCTAATGATGTAGATGCTATTCGTGCAGAGGTGAATGAGGACTGGCATGGCACATTGGACCGCCGATTCTTCCGCCCTCCATTTATACAAATGCTTTACTGTAAAAACATTCGTATAGAGGGTATTAAGATTATCAACTCTCCTTTTTGGACGATCAATCCTCAGTTTTGCGACAATGTGGCTGTTCGTGGTGTAACTTTGATTAACCCTAAATCGCCTAATACAGATGGTATCAATCCTGAATCTTGTCGTAACGTTCACATCAGCGACTGCCATATATCTGTAGGCGACGATTGTATCACTATTAAGTCGGGTCGCGATGCTCAAGCGCGTAATATCGGTGTGCCTTGTGAGAATATTACGATTACCAACTGTACTATGATGTCGGGCCACGGAGGTGTGGTTATCGGCAGCGAGATGAGTGGTGGCGTAAAACGAGTAACCATTAGCAACTGTGTATTCGATGGTACCGATCGTGGTATCCGTCTGAAATCTACTCGTGGACGTGGTGGTGTAGTCGAAGATATTCGTATCAGCAATATTGTAATGAACAATATCTCTAAAGAGGCATTGGTGTTTAATCTTAAATATAGCAAGATGCCTCAAGAAGCCTTTAGCGAACGTACTCCAGTCTTTCGCAATGTGTTTGTTTCTGGCGTATCAGTTCGTGATGTAAATACTCCTATTAAAGTGGTAGGACTTGAAGAAGCGCCAATTACAGACATTGTGCTTCGTGACATCTTTATACAAGATGCTAAGCAATCTTGCATCTTCGAAGATTACAAAGATGTTGTATTGGATGATGTATTTATCAACGGTAAGGAGTTTACACTTCCTAAATAACACACCAATATGATGAAAAGAACTCTCTTAGCGACTTGCATTGGCGGTTTAGCTCTAACTATGCAAGCACAGACATACGAGACTAAATTTGCCCGTCCATTGGGTGAAGTGCTTAATGAGATTTCGGCACGTTTCAATGTGCGTCTTAAATATGATGTAGACACAGTGGGGAAGGTTCTTCCTTATGCTGATTTTCGTATTCGCTCCTATTCGGTGGAAGAATCGCTGAACAATGTATTGGCTCCATTCGATTTTAAAGTGGTGAAGCAAGGTAATAAGACTTTTAAGATTAAGCCTTATGAATATGCACGACGTACGGATGAAGATGGACGCAAACTGTTGGGTTACCTTAGCGGTTTATACACAGATCAAACTAGCTTTGAAAAGCGAAAAGAGGTGGTGCGTAAGGAGGTGCGCGAACGTTTGGAACTAGATGAGGCTTTATCACATGTGGCAGAAAAACCACAAGTAACTCTTTCTAAGATTCGTAAGTATAATGGGTATTCAGTACAGAACTTTGCTTTGGAGACTTACCCGGGAGTGTATGTATGTGGCTCAATTTATGCACCATTATCAAAAGGGAAACATCCCTTAATCATTTGTCCTAATGGGCACTTTAATAAAGGCCGTTATCGTGAAGACCAACAGCAGCGTCTAGGCACATTGGCTCGTATGGGTGCTATATGCGTGGATTATGACTTAATAGGTTGGGGAGAGTCTGAAAAGCAAGTAGGCAAAGAGGCTCATCATAATAGCCAAGCGCATACTGATCAAATCCTAAATGGTTTGTTGATCCTAGACTATATGTTGGCCAATCGTAAAGATATAGATACAACCAAGATTGGTGTGAATGGCGGCTCGGGAGGTGGCTCGCAAACGGTTCTATTGTCGGTACTTGATGATAGATTTACAGCATCAGCACCTATTGTTAGCTTAGCATCTCACTTTGATGGAGGATGTCCTTGCGAAAGTGGTAAGCCTATACAGCTAGCCGGTGGTGGAACTTGTAACGCTGAATTAGCCGCTTTCTTTGCTCCGAAGCCATTGCTTGTAGTGTCAGATGGTGGGGATTGGACTGCTAGTGTTCCTACCTTGGAATATCCATTTTTGCAGAACGTATATGGATTTTATGGCGCAGAGGATAAAGTGACGAATGTACATTTACCTACAGAACGTCACGACTTTGGTCCTAATAAAAGGAATCCGGTGTATGAGTTCTTTGGTGAGGTTTTTGGATTAGATCGTTCTAAGATCGATGAATCGAAAATTACTATTGTCCCCGAAGAAGTACTTCAATCTTTGCACTTGATTAAAAAATGATTATTCTGAGGTTGCGGTAATCACCTCAGAAATATGATATAGTGGCAGACTTAAACCTAATATATGGGTTAAGGTCTGCCACTTTTTATTGTATGGTGTGGTGTTACTTCGCGCGCACGCATATAATAAGAGGTATGTACATTTACTTGCCATTTGTCAACGAACCATAAAAGCCAAAGGCTAACTCGCACACCTGCAAACCTTTGACTATCTCCCCCAAACTTATTCAAAAAGAAATACCCAAAAATATTTGGCTGCAGACGCAAAACCCTCTACTTT
>CAMTOQ010000059.1 GCA_947074205.1 uncultured Bacteroides sp.
TTTCGTTTTTCAATACTTCACGAGCTTTTTCCAATGGAAATTCTTCACGGGTTACTACGTTTTCCATAGTACCACCAAAATTCATCTGTGCCATTTTTTAATCTTGTTTTTAGCAGACAGTAGCTATACTGCCCTGTTATTAATTAAATTGTTTTTCTTCTATTTATTGAAATATGATTTTGGAGCGACAAACCGTCTCCTCACCATTCTTTTTTACTTCTATGTGATATTCGTTAGGATTAACTTCATCCATAAAGAATGAAACGTCGTCGCCATAATAACTCTCGGCCACATAAGCCATTTCAAAACGTTTGATGCGCTTCTCCTTATAAAGCTCCATCGGGAATAAATCCAGGATATGCTCTATATAACGAATACTATTAAAATGTCCATTTACATCAATGTCACTATATCTTGCTTTGATTGTTTCGATACAATCTTTACTGTTTACCTTGATGCGCGACGGCTTTTCTATAGGACAAGGCTTGTCGCAAATGTAATCAGTGATGCTACCACCATGCAAAATCAACAGATCAGCGGGCTTTCTCGTGTTCAAATCGATCATGGCCCATACTGAACGAGCGTAGCCAATGGGTTTGCCCTCTTTGTTGAGAATAGCAAAGTTACGGTCTGTAAAGAGGCGATAGACATTTTCTACCCATGTTTCTATAGCGAACTCTTCATATTGATGAGGCATGTCATCTAGATCTATGGCAAGTCTTGACAACACCCATGTGTAATTGCTTTCGTTAAGTGTAGCAATGCCAAACCCACGTTCGGTGGCATGAAATCCTGCACTATTCAATATATGATTGCCCAGTACCCCCATTGTTAGTCGACCGGTGAAGTCCACATGAAAAGGTTCGGCTACATTTTTATAAATTCCAACTTTAGACTGATTCGTCATTATTTTATTCTTCTTTTGATGCATTATATCTGGCTTCTCGATCCGCCAAGAACTCGTTTACACGTTCAAAGCAACTGGTGGTGATAGCCACTCTTCCCGAACGTACAAATTGAAGTACACAGTTCAATGCTCTCAATTCATTGTACATTGATGTGATATCTTCGCTATTACCATTTTTCTCTACGATGCCAAACACAGGGTTTACCTCCACTATACGAGCATTGTACTTCCTAATAACTTTCGAGGCCTCCGGAGTAGCCTGAAATTCGGGTGTAGCTACTTTGTATAAAGCTATCTCATGGAAATAAATTTCATCTTCCACAAAATAGTGAGCTTGAAGCACATCTATCTTTTTTACAATCTGCTTTTCCACCTTCTCTATGGTGTCTTTATCGGTCCATGCAGTGATGGTATATTTGTGAATACCTTTAATGGATGAAGCCGACACATTGAGGCTTTCGATATTGATCTGGCGGCGAGTAAAAACTGCCGTAATCTGATTGAGTACACCGGCAATGTTTTCCGAGTGGACAATCAGTGTATATAAGGTTTTATTATCTTTATCCATAACTCATCAAGTTGTTTCTTTCGGCCCTATTATTTGTTGACTAACACTCCAATAACATTTGGTTGACTGATCCTCCTGGAGGGGTCATCGGCAAGACATTCCCCTCCTCAATGACACATGCCTCTAAAAGGTAAGGACCATCGGTGGCCAACATCTCTGCTATTGCCTCTTTCAACTCCTCTCTTTTCATCACACGTCTTGAAGGAATGTCATAGGCCGAAGCAATCTTCATATAATCAGGGTTTAGCATAGGGGTAAACGAGTATTTACGATTGAAAAACATCGCTTGCCATTGACGCACATTGCCCAAATAATTGTTGTTGAGCATGATAATTTTTACAGGTGCTCGCTGCTCCATTATGGTTCCTAGCTCTTGAATATTCATTTGCAAACCGCCATCGCCCATAAACGAGCAAACCGTGCGGTGAGGAGCACCAAATGTGGCACCAATTGCAGCGGGAAGACTAAATCCCATTGTACCCAATCCACCCGAAGTGATGATACTACGGTTTTGAGTATATTTAAAGTAGCGGGCAGCCATCATCTGATTTTGGCCTACATCGGTCACTAAGATAGCTTTGTGCTCTGTGGCATCGCTTACAGCACGCACCACTTCGCCCATCGAAAGCGATTCGCTAGTGGGGTGTAGCTCAGGACGTATCACCTTTTCGAATTCCACTTTCTCATAGTCTTCGAAGCTATCTATCCAATCGGTATGTTTATTAGGTTTTAATAGTTGCGATACCGCAGCTAGTGTCTCTTTACAGTTGCCCAGTACTGCTACATCGGGCTGTACATTTTTTCCTATCTCAGACGGATCAATGTCGAAATGAATCACCTTAGCTTGTGGAGCATAGGTAGCAAGATTGCCCGTAACACGGTCGTCGAAACGCATACCTACAGCTATCAATACATCGCACTTGTTGGTATTGATATTAGGACCTAAGTTGCCATGCATTCCTAGCATTCCTTTGTTAAGAGAGTGCTCGGTAGGCAGTGCCGAAAGTCCTAGTAAAGTACATCCGGCAGGTATATCCGCTTTTTCTATAAGCTCTCTAACCTCTTGTTGTGCATTGCCGATTTCAACGCCTTGTCCCACTAGTAGAAGTGGACGCTCGGCACCATTAATTAGTTCGGCAGCATCTATAATAGATTGTGGGTCGGTGTCGGGAACCGGTACATAGCTGCGGATAAAATCGAGTTTTGTCTCTTTGTACAGCACTTTCTCTACTTGGGCATTCTTTGCAAAGTCGAGTACCACGGGGCCAGGACGACCGCTTTTGGCAATATAGAAGGCGCGAGCTACTGCCCAAGGCACATCCTCGGCGCTACGAATCTGATAACTCCATTTAGAGATAGGCTGAGTGATACCCACCAAATCGACCTCCTGAAAAGCATCTGTGCCTAGGAAGTTAATACCTACTTGGCCGGCTATGACTACCACTGGCGTACTATCAATCATAGCATCGGCAATACCAGTTATTGTGTTAGTGGCACCGGGTCCGCTTGTAACCAGACAAACACCTACTTCGCCAGAAGCGCGTGCAAAACCTTGTGCTGCATGTACAGCACCCTGTTCGTGGCGCACCAATATGTGGTTAATCTCTTTTCCATAGTCGAATAGTGCATCAAATGCTGGCATAATCGAGCCGCCCGGATAGCCGAACATCGTCTTCACGCCATGATGAATCAACGACCTCATCAGCGCTTCTGCTCCTGTTATTACCTCTTTACCCATTCCTTATAGTTTTTGTGGTTGTACTTAGATTTATAATGATTAGTCGATGATACGTACGGCACCTTTATCTGCCGAGCTCACCATATTAGCATACGCCTTTAAACTTTTTGGAACATAACGTTCTCTTTGCACTGGGCGCATAGGACGTAAATCAAGCTCTTCGTCCGATAACTTCACGTTGATGGTACGTGCAGGAATATCGATTTCGATGATATCACCATCTATTACCTTACCAATGTTACCCCCGGCTGCTGCCTCGGGTGAGATATGGCCTATGCTGAGGCCCGATGTGCCACCGCTAAAACGTCCATCAGTAATGAGAGCGCACTCTTTACCCAAGTGGCGCGATTTAATATATGAAGTGGGGTAGAGCATCTCCTGCATACCGGGTCCACCTTTGGGACCTTCGTGTGTGATAACCACCACGTCGCCACTCTCTACTTTTCCGGCAAGGATACCCTCGCACGCAGCCTCTTGCGAATCAAACACTTTGGCAGGGCCGGTAAACTTCCAAATGCTTTCGTCAACACCGGCAGTTTTTACCACACAGCCATCTTGTGCAATATTTCCCTTCAATACCGCTAGACCGCCATCCTTGCTGTAGGCATGGTCCACATCGCGAATACAACCTTCAGCTCTATCTTTATCGAGCGTTTCGTAATAAGCATCTTGCGAACCAAGTACTAAATTGAATTTTCCACCCGGAGCACTCGAGTATTTGCTGATAGCAGCAGATGTTACTTGCGAACTTGTGATGGCATATTGGGCTATCGCTTCGGCTAGAATCATATTGTCTACTCTATTAACCGCAGTGTCTACCAGACCTTTTGCGGCCAATTCGCCAAGTATAGCCATGATGCCCCCTGCACGATTCACATCTTGAATGTGATATTTTTGCGAGTTGGGCGCCACTTTGCAAAGACAAGGAGTGTAGCGCGAAAGTGTATCAATATCGTCCATAGTAAAGTCTACCTCTGCCTCTTGAGCGATGGCTAAAAGGTGAAGTACTGTGTTGGTCGATCCGCCCATTGCTATATCGAGCGTCATAGCGTTGAGGAAGGCTTGGCGAGTAGCGATGCTTCGTGGAAGCACGCTATCGTCGCCTTCGTCATAGTATTTAAAGGTATTGTTTACAATCAATTGGGCTGCTTCTTCGAACAACTTCTTACGATTGGCGTGCGTAGCAATAATCGTTCCGTTGCCTGGAAGAGCCAATCCAATAGCTTCGTTGAGACAATTCATAGAGTTGGCCGTGAACATACCCGAACAGCTACCACATGTCGGACAAGCATTACGCTCAACCTCTTGCACGTGTTCATCGCTCACGCTTTGGTCGGCAGCCTGAATCATGGCATCAATCAAATCGAGATGCTTGCCTTTCAGTTCGCCGGCTTCCATGGGGCCGCCCGATACAAAAACAGTAGGTATGTTGAGGCGCATTGCAGCCATTAGCATTCCCGGAGTGATCTTGTCGCAGTTGCTGATACATACCATTGCATCGGCCTTGTGAGCGTTTACCATATACTCCACACTGTCGGCAATAATGTCGCGCGAAGGTAAAGAATAGAGCATGCCATCATGTCCCATGGCGATACCATCGTCAATGGCTATTGTATTGAATTCGGCTGCAAAACAACCTAGTTTTTCTATTTCAGCCTTTACATATTGGCCTATTTCGTGTAAATGAACATGCCCGGGCACAAATTGCGTAAACGAGTTTACGATTGCAATAATAGGTTTGCCGAACTGCTCTTTTTTCATTCCGTTGGCACTCCACAAAGCTCTTGCGCCAGCCATGCGGCGACCTTGTGTTGATGCGGAACTACGTAACTGCCTCTTCATATTGGATTTGAATTATTAATCAAAAAGCCCTTCTCAGTGTTGTGAGAAAGGCTTCTAAATATTTATAGTTTCTAGTTTTGAACCGAATACATACAACAACCTTTCTCACCCTAAAGATGTGACCACCACTAGAATAATAATATGCAGTACTGCGAGGTTGATAGGAGTAATACAATTCATTGCTTTACATCTTTTTGATTTTTCGATGCTGCAAAGGTAAATGCTTTTTTATTATACACAAACAATCTAACTAAAAAAATAAAAGAATTATTAGCAATTGTAAGAAAAGTGAGGTCTAAATGATTGTATTTATCACAAAGTGGGTGCTTTTTCACTATTCGAAAGATATGGATTAAAATATATTACAATCTGCAAGTAGGCTATACTCATCTATATAAATGTAACAGGGTTTGGCTCTTCCTTAAAATAGGGATTCATGAACCTTTTTATGAAATATTTTCGAGTGGTGATGTATATATTAGAGTTATATATTTAATAAATAAACATAATTGCCTTGGTACTTCAAGGTTGATAGTTGTTTTATTATTATCTTTGTTTTATTAATCACTAACTAAATACTGAATTTAGAAAATGGAAACAGCAGAAAATAAGTACATCAATGTACAATATAAACTCTATACTATAGAGGATGGCGAAAAGAAATTGGTTGAAGAAACTCAACCTGAGCATCCTTTCAACTTTATTTCAGGCCTAGGAACTACTTTGGAAGAGTTCGAAGCGCAAGTGGCGAACCTAAAAGCTGGCGACAAATTCTCATTTACTATCCCAGCTGACAAAGCTTATGGTGAATACGATGATGCGCACGTTCACTCATTGCCAAGAAACATGTTCGAAGTTGAAGGTAAATTCGACGAAGAAAACATCGCAGTAGGTAAGATTGTTCCTTTGATGAGTCAAGACGGACGCCGCTTCAATGGTGTTGTAACAAATGTTACTCCTGAGACTGTAGAAGTAGATTTGAACCACCCATTGGCTGGTGATGATCTTCTTTTCGAAGGCGAAGTTACTGAAAACCGTCCTGCTACTACAGAAGAAGTTAACGAAATCATCAAAATGATGAGCGGTGGCTGTGGCTGTGGTGAAGGTGGTTGTGGCGACGGCGATTGTGGCGACGGTTGTTGCGACAGCGAAGGTGGCTGCGGATGTCATTAATACTGGATACTAATTCTTTGGCGATATATCTTTTTCATCTCCATTTATAATCGCCAATTTAATTATATCTATTTCAATCGGGAAACTGAGCTTATCATTGATAAGACGGTTTCCCGATTTTTGATTTTGAGTAGCTTCGTTTTTTGAGGCCCCTTAGGTGGTTTGGTGGGTAGCCCTACTCAGCAAGCAGGCAAGGGCTACTCACCGACCAGAGTAGCTGTGGTCAGCACGGTGAGTAGCCCTTGCTATGTTTTGATATAATACGACTTACTGGGTGTGATGCGTATACTGTTGTAATATAGTGTTTTACGCTTAGATGTCTTTATTTGTTGGTCATGATTTCGAGCACCAATTTGTCGGTCTCATTCATGCCTTGCGAGCCGATGCGTGTTAGGTTGCGTATACTTTGGTCTACATCTTCGTCGATGATGCCTTCAACCGAAGTGACAAAGCGATCTTCCATCGCCATAATTGCCGACAATACAGCAGTCGACACTCCAGTCGATACCTTGAGCGCGCAGCTAGGTTTAGCCCCATCACAAATCATACCGGTGAGATTGGCAATCATGTTCTTTACAGCATAGGCTATCTGGTTGTAGTTACCTCCCATTAAGTAAGTGATGCCGCAGCTCGATCCTGTTGCTGCCACCACACAACCGCAAAGTGCCGACAAACGCCCAAGACTCTGCTTGATATATATTACCATGAGGTGACTTAAAACCAGCGCACGTGTCAGTTCTTCTTGACTTTTATTGTTTTCCTCTGCAAAGATCACTACCGGAAGTGTGGCCGATATGCCTTGGTTGCCGCTGCCCGAGTTGCTCATCACCGGTACCATAGCGCCTGCCATACGAGCATCGCAAGCCCCCGATGTATACGAAAGAATATGCGAGAAGATGCTATCACCCATAATCTGCTTCTCGTATTTGCCGCGCAAGGTGCGCCCCAGCGAGTGCCCATAATCATTGTGAAACGATTCTTCGGCAGCCGCTTTGTTAAGACGGGCTGTTTCGAGAATAAAGTCAATCTCGTCGAGTGGAGTGTTCATGGCAAAGTCGTACACTTTTCTAAGGCTTAGTTTGAGATCTTCTTCTTCATTGCTTTCAGATGCAGAGTGGGCAACATTTAATAACTCCTTGCCGCATTGCTCAATATATATAAAATTGGTATGCCCCCCCGAGATGATAGCTATAGATTTTTGGTTGCCATGGTAGCAAATAGCTTCTATATAAAGCTTCTCTTCTATATCCTCTTTTAGCGCAATTTTAATACGCTTTTCATCGATCATCTTCTTACCGGCATCTACATCGTTTTTACAAATGTTGCGTAGCACCTCTAGTTGATATTCCGATTTGCCAGCTAGTGCACCGAGGGCTATAGCTATAGGCAAACCAATCATGCCAGTTCCGGGTATGCCTACCCCCATGGCATTTTTCAAAATGTTTGCACTTAGCTTAACTTCTATATTTTGAGGGACACATCCTAATATCTCGGTAGCTTTGGCCACGCACAACGATACAGCAATGGGTTCGGTGCACCCTATCGCCGGTATTACTTCGCGTTTGATCAAATCGATAATCTTTGTTCTTTCAATTGTAGACATAGTCTAGATTATGTATTTTAGTGTTTTTTATTGTCGACAAAAATAAACAATTCTATTGCAATCTAGAAGTGCTAACCGTCCTATTTTTAAGAGTTTTATAGTAGAGGGTGTCGCAAAAACAAACCATGCGTTTTAAAACATTTTGTGTTATAAAATGTTGTATTATAGTCCTTAAAATATTTAAATAGAAAAAGAGGGCTATTTTTGCACCCTTTAATTTTGTTGAGTATACTTAGTGAAGCATGCTCTTTTTTAAACCAACCTATTAATTTATGATGAAAAAATCATTGTTTAAGCTGATTTGCTTTTTAGCAATCTTGCCGCTGATATCGTCGTGTATTCAAGATGAACCCAAGAATGCAGAGTGTGATATAGAACAAGTAATTGTTCCAGGCGATGTACTCAAAATGGATCCTCGTATTGAGAACGATGCCATTTTTTTGATGGTCAAACCCACAGCTTATTTGGATAACATCGCTCCGGAGTTTGTGTTAACTCCTGGTGCAACTATAGACCCACCAAGCGGAACACCCCGCAACTTTGAGACCCCTCAAACCTATGTTGTAACTTCTGAAGATAAGCAGTGGAGCAAAACTTACACTGTGACTTGTAGCACAGATGGTATCATTACCGAGTATAACTTCGAGCATTTTGAACTAAGTGCCAATGGCAAATATTATGTCTTCTATGAAGTGCAGAATGACCAAAAGCAGTTTATTTGGGCTAGTGGAAACGCAGGTTTTAGTTTTGTAGCAAGCAAAGCGACTCCTGATGATTATCCTACTACTCCGTATGCCTTTGGGAAGGATGGCAACTGTTTGCGTATGACTACCAAGAAAACAGGTTCTTTAGGGGCAATGATGAAAATGCCAATCGCAGCCGGAAGCTTGTTTATCGGTGAATTTGATACTGCACAAGGTGTAACCAACCCTACGGCAGCTACTCACTTTGGTGTGCCATTCGATTTCGTGCCAATAGTGCTAAAAGGTTACTATAAATATACGAAAGGCCCTGAATTTATGCTTGCCGATGGAAAAATAGATCCGGATAGATCGGACTCTTTCGACCTTTATGCCATACTTTACGAAACCGATGCAGAAGTGAAGTACCTAGATGGAACCAACTTCCTTACTAGTCCAAATTTGATCTCTATTGCTCGTATGAAAGAAGAAGATAAAGTGATTGACGGAGAAGATTGGACTTATTTTATCTTACCTTTTATCCTTCAACCGGGTAAAACCATAGATGTTGAGAAACTCAATGCCGGTAAATATAATGTTTCCATAGTGATGTCCTCGAGCATCAATGGTGATAAATTTCAGGGAGCCCCAGGTAGTGAGCTACTTGTTGATGAAGTAGAACTCGTTCACTTCTAACCAAACTCTTATTTAATAACTAAAGAAGTATCAAAGATGAAAATTAAAATATACACCCTGCTTTTGTTGGCGCTCTTTGCAGTGCAAACCAACGTTTCTGCTCAAGAAGAAAGAAATGCTTATCTTGAAAAGTCGTCTTTGCGTGGTATGGAGTATCAAATCAAAGGAGGTTTTAGTATTGGTGGGGTTTCTCCCATCCCGTTGCCGGCCGAGATTCGCTCTATTGACAGTTATAACCCCACATTCTTGGTAGCACTAGAAGGTAATGCCACCAAATGGTTCTCTTATAAATGGGGGATGACAGTAGGAATTCGCTTAGAAGATAAGGGGATGAAAACTGATGCTAAGGTGAAAAATTATAATATGGTTATGACTACTGCCGATCAAGGCTATCTAGAGGGCGCATGGACTGGAAATGTAAAAACAAAAGTGCGCAACTCTTACCTTACCTTTCCGGTTTTGGCATCTTATAAGATTTCGCCTAGATGGGTGCTGAGAGGTGGACTTTATGTCTCTTATATGGCCGATGGAGAGTTCTCGGGAACAGCTTATGATGGCTATTTAAGAAATGAAGATCCTACCGGAGAAAAAGTTTTTGTAACCGAAGCTACCTATGATTTTTCTGATGATTTGAGAAAATTTGCATGGGGTGCCCAGCTTTCGGGTGAGTGGAGAGCCTTTAAACATCTCAATGTTTATGCCGATTTGACATGGGGTTTAAACAACATTTTCAAGAGCAGTTTTGATGTAATTGAGTTCAATATGTATCCTATATATTTGAATGTGGGATTTGCTTATGTATTCTAAATATTAATTTTTTTTGGTGTTTTATTGATAAATTGAAGAATTAATACTTATTTTTGCAACAAATCCCCTATGTATCTTGTTGATTATTAATTTAAAAACAACATAGTTATGGATAAACATGAGATAGGTGAAAACGCCGGAAAAGTTTGGCATTTGCTTAGCAATAACACCAAATGGGATATTGAAGGCCTAAAAGAAGAATCGGGCTTGAATACTATTGAGCTGTATTCGGCAATAGGCTGGTTGGCGCGAGAAAATAAAATTGATTTTGATGTTTCTGATCCGGAAAACATACAGGTATATCTTTACGTAAACGTATTTTTCGGTTAAATAAACACTAGATATAACCTTCGAGTAGTATAAATATAATATTTGCTACTCGAAGGTTTTTATTTATTACCGTTATCGGACCCGGTTTGTCCATCTAGCTTTTACTTCTTCTTACAATAAAATTCTTCTTTTTCAGTTAAGTATAATGCATATTATATGAAACTGAAGATACTTCTTACCATTTTAGTGGCTTTGTTGCTGATGTCATGTGGCGCTAGTCAAAGCTTGAAGAAAGCCGAGCAAAGTTATGCGCGCGGTGAGTATTTTGATGCAGCCCGACATTTCCGCAAAGCCTATGCGGCCATCCCTCCTAAAGAACGTAAGCTGCGTGCCGAAACTGCTTATAAGATGGCAGACTGCTATCGACTCATCAACTACAACCTAAGGGCGAAAGGTGCATACCTTAATGCAATTCGTTACAACTACCCCGATTCTATCGCACATTTCTATTTGGCTGAGAGTCTGCGTAAGAATGGTGAGTATAAGGCTGCGGCACAAGTCTATCAAACCTATCTTTCTTATCAACCTGATGATAGCTTGGCTATTAATGGTCTCTACTCCTGCGAGCTGGCTCAGTCTTTAAAAGATGCACCCACTCGTCATTCTGTAAAACGTGTGCCGGTGTTTTTCTCCCGTCGCTCAGACTATTCGCCCATGTATGCCGGCGATGAAGCAGACGTTCTCTATTTTACTTCCACAAGAAATGAGGCGAAAGGCAACGACTTGAATGGTATAACAGGGATGAAGAGCGCTGATATTTTTATGTCGAAGCGCGATGATAAGGGGGCATGGCAGAAACCTTCTCCAATAGAGTCTGAGGTTAACTCGGAGTTCGAAGATGGAGCTGCCGGATTCTCCGCTGATGGCAAAACTATGTATTTTACTCGCTGCCGCACTTCGCCAAATAGCCCTGTTTATGCAGAAATTTATTCGTCCAGTCGTACAGGTGCCAACTGGGCTAAACCTGTGAAATGTGCTATTATTAACGATACACTATCTTCTGTGGCCCACCCCGCTGCCTCACCAGCAGGAGATTTCCTCTACTTTGTTTCGGATATGCCGGGTGGTCAAGGTGGCTTGGATATTTGGCGTATCAATATGGTTAAGGATGGTTTTGGCTATGTTGATAACCTCGGATCTGAAATCAATACTGCTGGTGACGAGATGTTTCCTACTTTTGGACCCGATGGTGCACTATACTTTTCATCCAATGGTCACCCCGGACTTGGTGGCTTAGATATTTTCGAAGCTCGTTACGACTCAATAGGAGAGAGCTGGAGTGTCAAAAACATGGGTGTACCCGTCAACTCTATGGGCGATGATTTCGGAATGACTTTTGAACCTAAGGCACCCAATCGTGGTTTTTTCTCTTCCAATCGTGGCGATGCACGCGGATGGGATCATATCTATAGCTTTGAGCTCCCTGTGGTGGCACATACTTTAACGGGCTGGGTTTACGATAAGGAGGGTGAGGCTTTGCCCGAAGCCGTAGTTACTGTTGTGGGTGCAGATGGTACCTACATAAAGATAGATGTTCGCCGTGATGGCTCATTTACGCAGAAGGTCGCTCCGGGTCAGAAATATGTGATGCTAGCATCTTGTAAGGGTTACCTGAATAACAAGCAGGACTTGTTGACAGAGTCAATTGAAGCCGATCGTAATTATGAGGTTGAGTTTCCTCTTGCTTCTATCACACGCCCTGTGCTTATCGAAAACATCTTCTACGAATTCGATAGAGCTGATTTAACGTCTGCATCTACGCAAGCGCTCGATGAACTGATTAAATTGCTCAATGATAATCCTAATGTCACAATTGAGTTGGCTTCGCATTGCGACTATAAAGGTGACGATACCTATAACGAACGCCTCTCTCAACGTAGAGCAGAATCGGTGGTGCGTTATCTTATTGGTCACGGCATAGCTTCCGATCGCCTAGTGGCAAAGGGCTATGGGGAACAAAGCCCTAAGGTGGTGAACAAATCAGTGTTGCGCACGGCTCCATTTCTCACTCTAGGTGATACGCTTAACGAACAGTTTATTCTAGCTCTGCCCGAGGATCAGCAAGAGATATGTAATGCAATTAATCGTAGAACAGAGTTCCAAGTACTGCGAACTACGTATGGACTTTATAAATAACAAATAAGCGCCGGACTCTGCCATAGAGTCCGGCGCTTTCTTTTTATGATCTATAGTTTACCTTGATTAGGCTGTCTTTACCGTTTCATCTTCTTTAATTATTCTCCAAATTAATGCTGCAACAGCTGCACCTACAAGTGGGGCAACAAAGTACACCCATATCTGAGATAAAGCTTCACCACCTTGGAAGATAGCAGGACCAAACGAACGTGCAGGGTTTACTGATGCACCGTCAATAGGGATCATTACGATGTTGACGATGGCGAGTGCCCAACCGATAGCTATACCTGCAAAACCCGCAGGTGCCTTTTTACTAGTTGACCCAAGAACCACAAGCACAAATAAGCAGGTAAAGATTATTTCACCTATAAAGGCTCCTGCCAGACCTGCCTGTTCGGGATTGTACTGATTGGCTCCAAACGATGCCCACTGTTGTGATACAAGACCGATAGCAACTGCACCAAGTACACCGCCAATGAGTTGTGCTATCCAATAAGAAAGCATTTCGTTCATTTTCATACCTCCATTGAGGTATACACCAAGACTTACAGCCGGATTGACATGGCAACCCGATATTGGGCCAATGGTGTAAGCCATGATTAATACTGCCAAACCGAAACATAAACCGATTGCGGTGATAGTGATAGGATTTCCCATAGTGGTCATCGCGTCTGCTCCGACAAATGCTTGTCCAAATACTGCGCTACCGCAACCAAAAAGCACAAGTGCGAATGTGCCGACCATTTCTGCTACAAACTTTTTCATGTAAAGAATAATTTTATTGGTTAATATTAAAACTAGACTCAAATTGTAGTTCAAAACCTTTGTAAATGATTTAAGGTAGAATAAAATTATAAATAATTTATTAAATACCAATGTTTTGCTTAATAAAAAAAGGATATATCACTCATTTTTAATATTTGAGTGATATATCCTTTATCAATTATAAGTCAATGTTTTTACATCTTTGCAAACTCTTCGTGGAAGATGACTACAGCCTCAATACCTTTTCTAAAGATATCCAACGAGAAGTTCTCGTTAGGTGAGTGTATAGCATCAGACTCTAGTCCGAAACCCATCAAAACTGTTTTCATTCCCAATACTTTTTCGAAGGTGGAAATAATTGGTATACTGCCTCCGCGGCGTACAGCTAGAGGTTTGTTACCAAATGCAGCTTCAAAGCCTACTTCTGCTGCTTTGTAAGCAGGCAGAGATATTGGACAAACATAGCCTTCTCCACCATGCATTGGAGTTACTTTGACGCGAACGCTTTTGGGTGCAATCTCTTTGATGTAGTCGATAAACAATTGCGAAATCTCTTCGTGCTGTTGATGAGGCACTAGGCGAGAAGACACTTTGGCAAAGGCTTTTGATGGAAGAACGGTTTTAGAACCTTCTCCGGTGTAGCCACCCCAAATGCCGCAAATATCAAATGCTGGTCGGCAGCTATTACGCTCTAGTGTACTATAGCCTTTTTCGCCCGCAAGGTCGTCTACATCGATAGCGGCTTTGTATTTCTCCTCGTCGAACGGAATGTGCTTGATCATTTCGCGCTCTTCGGCAGGGACTTCTTCCACCTTGTCGTAGAAGCCGGGGATGGTAATACGGCCATCTTCGTCTATTACTTTGCTCAACATGCTACAAAGTACGTTGATAGGGTTGGCCACGGCACCACCAAAGTGACCAGAGTGAAGGTCGCGATTTGGACCTGTAACCTCTATCTCCCAGTAAGCAAGACCACGGAGTCCGGTTGTAAGTGATGGTAAGTCTGCTCCAAGCATGCTTGTATCCGATACGAGAATCACATCGGCTGATAGCAACTCTTTGTGCTCTTCACAAAATGCTTCAAGGCTTGGCGAACCAATCTCTTCTTCACCCTCTATGATAAACTTAACATTATTCTTAAGAGTTCCCTCTTTTGCTAGGTATTCGAAGGCTTTAAGCTGAATAAAGCCTTGTCCTTTATCGTCGTCAGCACCGCGTGCCCAGATTTTTCCATCACGAATTTCCGGCTCAAAGGGCTCGCTACTCCAAAGTTCTAATGGCTCTGCTGGCATCACATCATAGTGGGCATATACCAATACTGTTTTAGCCGCAGGGTCAACTATCTTTTGTGCAAAGACGATAGGATTGCCCTTTGAAGGCATTACCACTGCTTCGTCAGCTCCTGCGTCGAGAAGCAATTCCGCCCAACGGTCGGCGCAGGCTTTCATATCTGTTTTGTGCTCTGGTTTGGCACTAATACTTGGAATTCGTAGAAGACTAAAAAGGTCTTCCATCATTTGAGGCTCATTTTTTGCAATGTAGTCTTTCAAATAACTCATAGTTGTGTTGTTCTATCTAATAAATAATAATCGAGTATAGTCATGGCGGCCATTGCTTCTACAATTGGCACCGCACGTGGTAATACACAAGGATCATGTCTGCCTCGGGCTTTTAGCGTAGTGTCTACTCCGTCTATATTTACGGTTTCTTGTTCCATCAATACTGTGGCTACAGGCTTGAATGCTACTCTAAAATAGATATCCTGACCATTACTTATACCACCTTGAATACCACCCGAGTGGTTGGTCTTTGTTTGAATCTTACCGCACTGATTATAAAAGGCATCGTTTTGTTCGGAGCCTTTTAATTTTAATCCTTTGAAACCATCGCCGTATTCAAAAGCTTTGGCTGCATTGATGCTGAGCATAGCATTGCCCAGTGCCGCATGAAGTTTGCCAAATACGGGTTGTCCTAAGCCTATGGGGCAGTTCTTTATGACGCAAGTCAGCACACCGCCAATGGTGTCGCCTTCCTTCTTAATCTTTAGAATAAGCTCTTCCATCTCTTTCGCTTTCATTGGATCAGGACAGCGCACAGGATTGGTTTCGATCAAATCCAGATCATATTCAGAATAATCCTTATCTAATCGGATGGGTCCAACTTGTGAGGTGAAGGCTTGTATTTCTATCCCCAACTGACGCAGTGCCAACTTCGCAATAGCTCCTCCAACAACCCGAGATATAGTCTCGCGTGCTGAAGAGCGTCCGCCACCTCGGTAGTCGCGAATACCATATTTAACAGTGTAGGTGTAGTCGGCATGAGAGGGGCGGTAAACCTCTTTCATATTTGTGTAGTCTTCGGAATGTTGATTTTTATTCCAAACAATAAAGCCGATAGGGCAACCTGTTGATTTGCCATTGAATACCCCCGAGAGGATTTCTACTTTGTCCTCTTCATCGCGTGGGGTCGTAATGTTTGATTGACCTGGGCGTCTGCGGTTGAGTTCCGCTTGAATAAAGTCCAAATCAATATTGATACCTGAAGGAAATCCATCGATAACTCCTCCAATTCCTTTACCGTGTGATTCACCAAAACTGGTCAATCTAAATATATTGCCAAATGAATTAAACATAACGATAGTTTTTTAAAATATAAGGAATAAGTACCCTTATATGTTCACAAAGATAAACGTTTTCGTCACTTTTCCTACAAATTAATTTAATATATTTTTCGAAATACCGGAGCTTAAAGAATACGCTATCTTCGTTTTTAGATGGGAATTCATGAAAAACAATCATAGAGTTCCTTCTTTTTGTAAAAACCACAGGAGTGCTACGCATATAATCCAATAAAAGGTTAACTTTGTAGCAATATTATTAATAAAAACGCTTTTATACTTTCACAATGACAGAACTTTTAAAACAAAAGCTCAACGATTCTAAAGTACTTCGTTGGAGTGTGCTTGCATTAGTCTCGTTTACGATGCTTTGCGGTTATTTCCTAACAGACGTAATGTCGCCTCTTAAACCAATGCTCGAACAAGAGTTGATGTGGGATAGTGTTGATTACGGTTTCTTCACTAGTGCCTACGGTTGGTTCAATGTTTTTCTATTTATGCTTATCATTGGTGGTATTATCCTCGACAAGATGGGTGTACGCTTCACCGGTGTTGGTGCTTGTATCTTAATGGTAATAGGATGCGGTATTAAGTATTTTGCAATATCAAGGGAGTTCGATCCAGGTGCTATGATGTTTGGCTTTAAGTCTCAAGTATTCATGGCAGCATTAGGTTATGCTATATTTGGTGTGGGTGTTGAAATCGCCGGTATCACCGTTTCAAAGATCATTGTAAAATGGTTTAAGGGTAAAGAAATGGCTTTGGCAATGGGGCTGCAAATGGCTACTGCCCGTATTGGTACTACTCTAGCAATGGTGCTTACTGTGCCTATGGCGCAATACTTTGGTGTTTATGATGAATTGGGTAAATTCCACCCTAGCATTCCAATGCCTATCTTGATGTGTCTTATCTTGTTGTGTATCGG
This sequence comes from uncultured Bacteroides sp., assembly GCA_947074205.1. Classification (GTDB taxonomy): domain Bacteria; phylum Bacteroidota; class Bacteroidia; order Bacteroidales; family Bacteroidaceae; genus Bacteroides. The sequence goes on from CAMTOQ010000059.1 coordinate 16,788, forward strand.
TACAATTGCTTACTTTGTATACACTATCTTCGATAAGAAGCTCGACGAATCTATCGGTGCTGAAGAATTGGCAGCTGAAGAAGGTTTCAAAATCAAAGATATCTTCACCACTGTGGCAAACAAGGGCTTTTGGCTTATTGCACTTTTGTGCGTATTGTTCTACTCTGCAGTTTTCCCATTTATCAAATATGCTGCTGATTTGATGGTGCAAAAGTACAATGTAGGTCCAGAACTGGCAGGTACTATTCCGGGCTTGCTTCCAATCGGCGCTATCATTCTTACTCCATTGTTTGGTTCGCTCTACGACCGTATTGGTAAAGGTGCTACTTTGATGATTATTGGTTCTATCATGTTGATCTTTGTACATACCATGTTTGCTTTGCCTATCCTTAATGTGTGGTGGTTTGCTACTATCATTATGATTATATTAGGTTTTGCTTTCTCATTGGTACCTTCGGCTATGTGGCCTTCTGTTCCAAAGATTGTTCCAGAACGTCAGTTGGGTACAGCTTACGCTCTAATCTTCTGGGTACAAAACTGGGGTTTGATGGGTGTGCCTTTGTTGATTGGATGGGTGCTTGACACTTATTGTAAAGGTGCTGTAGTAGATGGATTCCAAACTTACGACTATACATTGCCTATGATGATCTTCGCTTCGTTTGGTGTGTTGGCTCTATTTGTGGGACTTCTGCTTAAGCGTGAAGATAAGAAGAAAGGTTATGGATTGGAGTTGCCCAACATAACAAAAGATATTCCAGCGAGTGAAAAATAAGATAAGCTTGCTCGAGGTGGTGCCATTGCGCAAGCCTCATGTAACAACAGAATGGGAAGACGATTGCGCTGTGATCGTCTTCCCACGATTTAAAAGAGATTGGGTGAGACGCCTATTTCTACCCAAAGGAATGTCACCCTATATTCGTGTGAGGCTCGAAGAGAATGGAACCTATGTATGGAACCTGATTGATGGCAGAAACACGGTAGGCGATATAATAAAAAGACTCGCAAACCAATTCAATAATGAAGAAGGTTACGAGTCTAGAATTACAACTTATATTGGGCAGTTGCAGAAAGATGGTTTTATTACCTATTCTCTTCCCGCTCAACCTTGATTAATCCACCAGTTGAAGTGTTGAATTCAACTTGGATAGTAGAGTTCTTGTTGAACAGTACCGGTGCCAGATATTCTGTAGTGCCAAACTGGGAAGCAGGAATTTCTGCTTTATAGAGGGTTTGTTTGCCATAAGTCAGCTCTACAAAGGCTTTTCCCGGCACGTTATAGGCTATGCCGTCTACCTTTTTCTTTCCATCATCCTCAGGAATAGCTACACTCTTTAGATCCTCAATTGTGATGTAGATTGGTTCACCCCCTAAGTTTTCATTGCCCACCACGCCTAGTTTCTTAGAGAATCGGAAGGCAATCTCTTTCTTCATGTCGCGAGGGGCAATCTTAACAGAGTAGGTCAGTACCTCCTTTTGGTAAGTGCCCACAAACATTGCCATCAATGAAGCTTCTTGCATGTTCAGCTCCTCCATCATCATTTTCATCTGATTGCCATCTTGTGGCATAAACTCGGCCTGGCCGCGCACCAATGCATTCTTGCTTTCGCGTATCGCATAGATCTCTTTCGCCACAAGTTCTGCCATCTTCGCCGTCGAATTGGTCATTAGAATCTCTTCAGTCAGAAAATCCTTAGGATCTACTAATCTTTGGCTGCTGATAATGATGGGTTGTGACACCGATTCCTCGGTTGCACCAGAGCGTGGAATATTGATAGAGCGAATAATACCTTCGTCGGTTAACTCTACCAGTGGAGCTACTGTTCTATCTTTCATCTTGATGAAGTAGGTCTGCTCGGTATTAGGAATCCCTATCGGCGCTACGTCCACCTTTGTAAGTTCATAATACTCATCGGGTGTAGTCGATATATTATTCAGTCTTAGATAGCGGTTGGCATATTTAGCGAACTCTCCCGGCGTATACTGAGTTTTTGTGACTATTGCTTCGATATTTAATATCGTTTGTGGTAGCATATAGGTCACGCCATAGTCTTTGCCGCGCATCACGCCTTGCACCACATCGGTCTGTGCATAGGACAGGCTGCCTACGGCCATTAAACTGCTGAGAAGTATGATTTTTTTCATTATCGTTAGCTATTTAATTGTTTTTTGTCTAACAAAAGTAATCAAGTTAAACCGATTTAAAAGAATAACTTAGCGATTATTCACTTAACATTTTAAAGGCTGGAGATAAGTGAGTGATGATGTCACTAGCATTCATGCTGATTTCCCCAATGCGTTGAGCAGCCATATCTCCTGCTATGCCATGCACATATACTCCAATTTTACATGCCTCTTCTGGCTTGTAGCCTTGTGCCAATAGTGCTAAAATGATACCGGTAAGCACATCACCACTTCCTGCCGTTCCCATTCCAGGATTACCCGTTGTATTGATGTAGAAACTATTGCTTGGAGTTACTATAGTGCTATAGGCTCCCTTAACGATGATATAAACTCCAGCCGAACGAGCCAGCTCGGCAGCTTTGATTAATCTTTCATAGCTGTTGCGGCATTTGCCCACTAATCTTTCCAGCTCGATGGGGTGGGGTGTCAGTATAGACCCCTTAGGTAACTGTTGAAGGGCTTTTCGATTTTGTGCCAAGAGGTTCAATGCATCAGCATCGATTACAAGAGGAACATTGCAACTACTTAGTTGGTCTAAAAGGGCAGCTTCGGTTTCGGCACTTTGTCCTAAACCGGGACCTATGCCAACAGCCTGATAGTCGTCTACATCCACTGCTTCGGCAAAACATTGCTCGTGAATATCTCGTTCTACCATTGCCTCGGGCACTGTAGTTTGAAGTATATTGCAGTTGCAGATAGGACTATGTATGGTTAGCAGTCCGGCACCGGAACGCATGCAAGCTCGTGCCGAAAGTGTAGCAGCGCCCGCCATGCCTTGCGAACCTGCAATTAGTATTGCGTGGCCGAAGGTGCCTTTGTGCGCAAACTTTGAACGTCTCTTTATCAGCGGCTTTATATCTTCGAACTCTAGCGTAGAGTAGTTGCTAGGCGTCTCGATGATTCCTCTTATGCTTAGCTGAATGTCTACAAGCGACCAATCGCCTAAGTACTCCGCATTTTCGGCAAAGAAGAAAGCTATTTTGGGTAGTTGAAGACTGAACGTATAATCGGCCTTTATAATGTGGGCCGGCACATTGAATGTGTTATCTTCGCCCATCAATCCCGATGGAATGTCGATTGATGCAACTGTAGCAGATGACGCATTAATAAACTTCACCACCGCTGCAAATCCGCCACTAAGTGGTTTGTTGAGGCCCGAGCCAAACAATCCATCAATCACAAGGTGCTCTTTTGTAAGCGTGGGAGGAGTGAATTGATCGATTACTTCATGAAACACAACACCCGGCATCTCCTCGAGCAGAGACTTATTGAACTGGCAATCCTCGGAAAGTGCATTCTTAGTGTTGAAAAGGAAGGTTTCTACATTATATCCCTTCTCAATCAATAATCGGCTCACCGCTAAAGCATCTCCACCATTGTTGCCGGGTCCGGCAAATACAACGATAGGTTTACTGCTGTTCCATCTCTCTGTAATCTTTTGTGTGAGAGCTGTTGCAGCGCGTTCCATAAGGTCGATAGAACTGATTGGTTCATGTTCTATCGTATATTCATCCAGCTTGTGAATGTTTTGAGTTGTAAATATTTTCATTGCTTTTCTTTTTGAATCAAATGGCAGACAAAGATACAATATAATATAAATGGATTCAAGTTTCGTTTGTTTCACAATCATTTTATTTTCACCTAACGGTATGTCTTATACTGGAAAAGGTTGACTCATTTAAGAATCATAAAATTTGAGTTAGC
>CAMTOQ010000060.1 GCA_947074205.1 uncultured Bacteroides sp.
TGCTTCGCAATGCCGAAGTAGCTGCAAAAGGTCAATTGCCTTTCTGCCAAGATACTGGTACTGCTATCATCCATGGCGAAAAAGGCCAACAAGTTTGGACCGGCTACTGCGATGAAGAACAGCTATCATTAGGTGTATATAAAACTTACACTGAAGATAACTTGCGCTACTCGCAAAATGCTCCTCTCAACATGTACGACGAGGTAAATACCAAGTGTAATCTTCCTGCTCAAATCGACATCGAAGCTACACAAGGCATGGAGTACGAATTCCTTTGCGTAACAAAAGGTGGTGGCTCGGCCAACAAAACTTATTTATTCCAAGAAACTAAAGCTATTCTTAACCCCGATACATTAGTGCCTTATCTTGTAGAAAAGATGAAGACGCTAGGTACTGCGGCTTGTCCTCCCTACCACGTAGCATTCGTGATTGGTGGCACATCGGCAGAGAAGAACCTGCTTACAGTGAAGCTGGCATCTACTCACTACTACGATGATCTTCCAACCACAGGCAATGAGTGGGGACGTGCTTTCCGCGATGTGGAACTAGAAAAGCAAGTACTCGAAGCAGCACAATGCATCGGTCTTGGTGCACAGTTTGGTGGTAAGTATTTCGCTCACGATGTGCGCATCGTTCGTTTGCCACGTCATGGCGCATCTTGCCCAGTGGGTATGGGTGTATCGTGCTCGGCCGACCGTAACATCAAAACTAAGATCAACGAGAAAGGTATTTGGATTGAAAAGCTAGATTCTAACCCAGGTGAATTGATTCCTGCAGAACTCCGTCAAGCCGGCGAAGGCGATGCTGTGAAGATTGACCTAAACCTCCCAATGTCTGAGATCTTGGCTCAACTTAGCAAATATCCTGTAGCTACTCGTTTGTCGCTCAACGGTACTATCATTGTAGGTCGCGACATCGCTCACGCTAAGCTGAAAGAGCGCATCGACAAAGGCGAAGGCTTGCCACAATACCTCAAAGATCATCCAATTTATTACGCAGGCCCTGCTAAGACTCCTCAAGGTATGGCATGTGGCTCAATGGGCCCAACTACAGCAGGTCGTATGGACTCGTATGTAGATTTGTTCCAAAGCCAAGGCGGTAGCATGGTGATGTTGGCAAAAGGTAACCGTAGCCAGCAAGTAACTGATGCTTGTCAAAAGCATGGTGGTTTCTATCTTGGTTCTATTGGTGGTCCTGCTGCTATTCTAGCTCAAAACAACATCAAGAGCATTGAGTGTGTGGCTTATCCTGAACTCGGTATGGAAGCTATTTGGAAGATTACTGTAGAAGATTTCCCAGCGTTTATCCTAGTAGATGACAAGGGTAACGACTTCTTTAAGCAAATCAAACCACGTTGCACAATCAGCTGTCCTGATAAGAAATAATAAGCAGATTGACTTAACTGCTTAAACAAAAACGGGCTCACTTCATCAACTTGAAGTGAGCCCGTTCTGTATAATGGGTAGAGCTTAGAAAGCAGCTCTATATTTGCCTTCCTCTTTATCCTCAAGCATATTGAGGTAAGAGTTGTAGCGCGATTCGCTGATAGTATGATTTTCTACAGCATCGCGAACAGCACAGCCCGGTTCCTTGCGGTGTGTACAGTTGCCATATTTGCAATCTGCCGAGGCTGCGAAGATCTCCTTAAAGTAATGGCTAATTTCTTCTACCTCCATATCGAAAGTTCCAAATCCTTTGATACCCGGAGTGTCAATAAGATAGCCACCGCCTGGTACAGGGAACATCTCCGAGAAGGTGGTAGTGTGCATGCCCTTGTTGTGAGCAGCCGATATAGCTGCTGTTTTGAGCCCGGCGCCTGGTAGAAGAGTATTAATAAGGGTCGATTTACCCACACCCGAATGGCCGGAGAAGAGTGAAATCTTATCTACAAGATCGGCACGCACCTCATCAATTCCAATATTATCTTTGGCCGATACCTTGAAACAAGGGTAACCGATACTATTGTAGAGGTACATCAATGCATCAAGATAGCGCAATTCATCCTCAGTATACGCATCTATCTTGTTGAATATAAGTTTAACGGGAACGCGATAGGCTTCGGCTGAGGCCAAGAAGCGGTCGATAAAGATAGTCGAAGTTTCAGGGTAGTTTATCGTCACCACCAACATACTCTGGTCGAGGTTGGCAGCAAGGATGTGTGACTGTTTTGATAGGTTGGACGACTTGCGCACAATGTAGTTCTTACGCTCCTCAATCTCGCTGATAAAGGCAGTACCCTCCTTGTTGAGGATTATGGTCACACGGTCGCCCACAGCCACAGGATTGGTGCTCTTGATATCTTTCAAGCGGAAATTACCCTTGATTTTGCACTCCACTAGCTGGCCGTCATCAGTCTTTACTAGATACCAACTTCCCGTGTTTCTAATTACTAATCCCTTCATCTTTATCTATCTATCAGTTTATCAAATAAAAAAGCGGAGGCAGAATAGACCTATAAACATCTATCCTCCCATCCGCCAATAGCTTATGCAGTGACATTACACAGTCATGATCTCTTTTTCTTTAGCTGCAAACAAATCTTCAATTTGCTTGATAAACTTATCATGCATCTTTTGAAGCTTAGCTTCGCCATTCTTTTGCTCGTCTTCAGCTAGACCATCTTTAACAGCTTTCTTCAAAGCATCGTTACCATCGCGACGTGCATTTCTAACACTCACTTTAGCATTTTCGGCTTCAGCCTTACATTGTTTAGCAAGGGCCTTGCGTCGTTCTTCTGTCAATGGAGGGATGCCGATACGGATGATTTCACCGTTGTTTTCGGGCATAATACCTAGATCAGAGTCGATGATGGCTTTCTCGATGATGCGGAACATACTTTTATCCCAAGGCTTGATAGCAATGCTACGTGCGTCAGGAGTAGAAATAGCCGCCACACTGTTAAGAGGCGCCATGCTTCCGTAAGAGTCAACGCGAATTCCGTCCAACAAACGAATGTCTGCCTTACCAGCGCGAATATGTGCCAATGAATCTTCGAGGTGAATAAGGGCCATGTCCATTTTTTCCTCTGCATCGTTGATACAAGTCTTTACATCTTTCATATCTATAGTTGTTTTTAAAATAATTAGCTCACAGATTTTAAAACAAAAATAATTATTATTTTGCTCATCTGCAATAAGACCTTCTGATAATTGGGCGTGCTTATAGGCTTTTGCCAACAAAAAGAGGGATTAGTTGTGTACGTATGTACCGATTTCCTCGCCGTTGATAACCTTTTGTAAATTGCCCACAGTATCCATATCAAACACCACAATAGGCAGATTGTTCTCTTTGCACATGCAAGTTGCAGTGAGGTCCATCACTTTCAAACCACGTTTCAACACTTCGTCGTAGGTGATTTCGTCGAACTTAGTAGCTGTTGGATCTTTCTCTGGGTCAGCGGTGTAGATACCGTCAACACGAGTGCCTTTCAACATTACGTCAGCTTCGATCTCAATACCACGTAGTGAAGAACCTGTATCGGTAGTAAAGAATGGGTTTCCTGTACCAGCCGACATGATTACAATTTCACCGGCCTCCATATATTCAATAGCTTTCCATTTGCTGTAAAACTCACCAATAGGTTCCATGCGAATAGCAGTAAGCACGCGAGCTTTCTCACCGGCTGCTACAAGTGCCGAGCTCAAAGCCAAGCTGTTCATAACGGTTGCAAGCATACCCATTTGGTCGCCCTTCACGCGGTCGTAACCTTTTCCGGCACCCGAAAGACCACGGAAGAAGTTGCCACCACCTATCACGATGCCAATCTCAACACCCTGTTCGCGGATCGATTTGATCTGTGAAGCATACTCGGCTAGACGTTTTTCGTCGATGCCACTCTTTTTCTCGCCCATCAGACTCTCACCGCTGAGCTTAAGTAATATACGTTTGTATTTAGCCATCTTCGTTGTTGTTATGGTATAATTTTGGTGCAAAGATATAAATAAATTACCTCAATAGCACTTATTATCAATCAGATATAGGCGAGTGGGATGTGATTAATAATTTGATGGTATGAAAAAAAAGTGAATTATCGTTTCCCAATCAATAATTCAACTCTCTTTGAATATTAGAAAGGTGTTCTTTGAGTTCTTTATTTTTGTATTTTTTAAGGCCGCTTAGATAGATTACCTAGCCATATCATCTAAGCTCAACGTTAAACGACTGATGATTTTTTGTCGGCTATTTGTGAAGATATTCTATCATTATGCCGCCGATTTCTTTTAAATTAGTAGAATTATGAAATTGGAGGATATTTTTGCGGTTGCAATAAGGAATAAAAGAGAATTTACAGTAGTTTTGCGTTCTTGTTATTTTATTGATAATTTTCTCTTTTCTTATGAATGACTTTTCCTCACTTATTCAACAAATATATCCTGTTTCGCCTATTGGTGTAGAACTTGTAAGGCGTTATCTGACCATTCAAACTTTAAGCCGTGGTGAAATGCTTTTTATGCAAGGCGAGGTGAATGATAACTTTTATATAGTACGAAAAGGAATGATGAGGTTTTTTCATGTCGAAAACGAGAAAGATCATACAATATGCTTTGCCGGCCGAGGGGATGCCGTTGCATCTCTGCATTCTTACATGCGAGGTGAACCATCTATCTGCAACATGGAAGCGCTGACAAAGGTTGAACTCTTTAAGTTTAGCAAAAGGGATTTTGAAAAAATGACAGCTGCATCTGCGGAGCTGGCTAACTGGGTGAGAACGCTAGCTTTCACGGAACTATTCACTTTGGAACGTCGCTACTCGTATGTAGGTACGGGTGATGCCTATGCACGCTACAAGGCATTTATGCAGATGAGACCTCAAGAAGACATCCAGAAAATTCCGCTTAAATACATTGCCTCATACCTAGGCATCACACCACAGACTTTGAGCAGAATGCGTAGAATCTACGCACACGAGTAGCGTCTACTACATCTGCCAAATATCTCTAGGAGCTTGATCGTTGTTGCTGAAGGTGCCGTTGAGGCTTTCTGCTGCATCGGGACTTAGCTCAATAGCGGTCTTTAAATCGGTTGCTGAACCTTCCTTGTCACCTATCATTAACTTCGCACGGCCTCTTTCTGTATATGCATCTACACAATTGGGATTAAGCTCGATGGCATCGTCGAAGAGAGCAATAGCTTCAGTGGGCTTATCTTGGCGGATGTATAACTGGCCCAGTTGTACAAACGATTGTTCGTGGAAGGGGTTTTGCTCAATTACTTTATGGTAAAGTGTTTCGGCCTCCTCGTCATTGCCTTCGGCTTCTTTAAGCTTTCCTTTTAATAGTAGTGCTGCTTCTTCGTCAGGAGACTCTTCTAGAAGGGTTTCTAAATCTTCGGCGGCTTCTTTTAATTGTCCCATCTTCAATAAGATCTCTGCTCTAAGCAATAGGGCTTCAACATAATTTGCGCGAAGCACGATAGCTTTTGTGAGGTGAGCTATAGCCATGATGTCGTTGTTTTGTGCATACATAGCTTTACCCCATAGAAAGTAGGCTGGGGCAGAGCCGGTATCTACCTTAGTTGCTTGTTCTGCCGCTTGCTCCATCTCCTTGTATTTGCTCTGCATATAGTAGACCTGTGCCAACATGAGATAGTTCTCTACTGTCTCAGGATAAACCTCTATCATGTGTTGAAGGAGTTCTACAGATTTATCTAGTTCGTCTGTTTGGATGTAGACCTGATTTAGGTAGTTCATGGCTTCTACATCATCCTCAATCTTTATTGCTTCGGAAAGACACTTTACTGCATAATCTATCTTGCCCATTTTAAGAGCACGCAGACCATCATATTTTAGAATCTCGAAATTCTTCTTGTCAGTATTTGATTGTTTCTCTTCTGAGCTGCCTCCAAAGAGCGATTTGAAAAAACTAGCCATAGGTATTATAAAGAATTATATTTATTGATTGTTGCAAACTTAATTAAAAACGAGCAGATTTACTTGTTCTGAGGGCTACATTTTCCATCTATAAGACAGATCAATTCTTCATTGAATAGGTATTCGATGACTTCGGCTAGTAGCTCGCTGTCATAACTCATCGCATTGACTATCTCGTTTGGTAGGAGTGGATTCTCTTTTAGTAACTCCACTATTTCAGTACCGATATCCTCTATATTCTTTTCACTAAAACTGCTTTCCCTTTTGCGTTTGATGCAAATATCGCATTGGCCACAGTTGCAATCGTTTTTCTCTCCAAAGTAGCGGAGTAGCATACGGCTTCGGCAGGCATAGTCGCTGTCGGCATACTCTATCATGGCATTGATGCGGCCTTCGTAACGCTCTTTGCGCTTTTCGTATACATCTTTAGAGATAACAATTCTATCTATTTCTTGTCGTTCGCGAGAATAGATGACGTAGGGTGTTTTCTTTCTAGGAATGTAATCGATGATGCGGCGTTTGGATAGTGTCACTAGAATGTGATACACTTGGCGTCGATCAAAGCCTGTGCGTTGCATTATAAGCTCTTCGCTGATATAGATGTACTCTGTGAAGAGGCCCGTGTAGGTGCGTAGTAGTACCTGTATCACGGTTTCCATCTCTGCACCGGTACCTTGAATCTTATACAGATCGTCACGATGTACAATGAATAGGATACGTGAGGCATTGTCTTGCTCATCGGTATACTCTATGTAGCCCGCTTGAGTTAGAATCTTTAATGCACTATGCGCTTGTACGGGGAAATGCTTGAACGTGCGGCAGAACTCTTCCAAGCTAAACTCTTTGACACAGCCTAGTCCATCGCCCATCGCCATTTGATAGTAGTACTGTAGATGTTCGTAAACCTTGCGTATGTAATCTTTTTCGGGGAACGTGTCGGGTATACGTTTGCGTAGAGTCGTCTTATCAGATTTGGCATAAAGCAATACGGCATAGGCTTTCTCGCCATCGCGTCCGGCACGGCCTGCTTCTTGAAAATAGGCTTCGGGCGAGTCGGGCATATCGATATGAATCACTACACGCACATCGGGCTTGTCGATACCCATACCAAAAGCATTGGTCGATACCATCACACGGCATTCATCCTTTTGCCACTTCTGTTGGCGGGCATCTTTAACGCTATCGTCTAGCCCGGCGTGGTAGAAGTCGGCAGAGATACCTTCCTTGTTGAGCAATTCGGTAATCTCCTTAGTGCGTTGACGACTGCGAACATAAATGATGGCGCTGCCCGTCATACGTTTCAAGATGTGGAGCATCTCCTCGGTTTTGTTTTCGGCATTTCGCACGATGTAGGCAAGGTTCTTGCGTTCGAAGCTCATTCGAAAGACATTCTTCTCTTTGAATTGAAGCTGTTGCTGAATATCGTCTACCACTTCGGGGGTGGCTGTGGCAGTGAGGGCCAACACCGGAACACCAGGTAGATGCTGGCGAATGTCTGCAATCTTGAGATAGGCGGGGCGGAAGTCGTAGCCCCATTGTGAGATACAGTGACTCTCGTCTACAGTAATCATACTAATCTTCATGGAGCGGAGCTTATTGAGGAATATCTCTGTGTTGATACGCTCCGGTGAGATATAGAGAAATTTGAAATCGCCGAAGATGCAGTTCTCTAGGGCAATCAGAATCTCTTGGCGGCTCATGCCCGAATAGATGGCGACGGCCTTGATGCCTCGTTTGCGAAGGTTTTGTACTTGGTCCTTCATCAAAGCAATAAGAGGGGTGATGACAATGCATAACCCCTCTTGTGCGAGTGCGGGAACCTGAAAGGTTATCGATTTGCCACCACCTGTAGGCATCAACCCTAAGGTGTCTTTGCCTGCTCCGATGCTTTCGATGATAGATGATTGTATGCCTCGAAAGGCATCATATCCCCAATATTTCTTTAGAATTGAAAGATAACTCATTCAATCGGCTTTATATCTTCTATATGTAGCTGCACCTCGCCCCTCTTATGGGTGTTTTCTTCGATGGTGTAGCAAATGTCAAACGATCGTTTTGTTTTGATGTAGCGCACATGCGAACTTTGTCCGAAGGCGATACCGTTCATTACATTGTTAGATTTATTGTCCACAAGTTCTAGCTTGATGTGCTCTTGATCGCGACCCACCACTTTGCTCGTGCCATAGTCGTAGACATGGTGCGTGCAGAAGATAGGTTTAATATTGTCGGGGCCAAAAGGATTAAAGCGTTTTAGGTCGTTGAAAAACTTATGGTTGATATCTCTGAAATCAATCTCCGCATCGATGTTGATTACCGATTTAGTTTGCTCGGGAAGTATGTTCTCCGATACAAACGCTTCGAAGCGTGCTGTGAATTCGGGCACTTTTTCTACCTTCATCGATAGGCCGGCAGCATAAGTGTGGCCACCAAAGTTTTCCAATAGGTCGCGGCAATGTTCAATGGCTTTGTAAACATCGAATCCCGAAACAGAGCGAGCCGAACCGGTTGCCATATCATCGGTGCGAGTCAACACTACTGCCGGACGATAGTACACTTCGGTGAGTCGTGAGGCCACAATGCCGATAACTCCTTTATGCCACTCTTCGTTGTACAGCACAATTGATCGTTGGTCTGCTAAATCTGGAAGCTGGTTCACAATGTTGTTGGCCTCTTCGGTCATACTCTTGTCCAGATCTTTGCGCGTTTCGTTGTATTGGTTAATCTGTGCAGCTTTCTCTAGTGCTATCGAAAAGTCTTTTTCTGTGAGCAAGTCTACCGCCTCTTTACCATTCTGTATGCGGCCCGATGCATTGATACGTGGCCCAATCTTAAACACGATATCGCTGATTGTGATCTCCTTCTCGGCCAATCCACAGATATCGATAATAGCCTTCAGTCCTACGCTAGGATTGCTGTTAATCTGTTTCAGGCCGTGGTAGGCTAGGATGCGATTTTCGCCCATAATAGGAACAATGTCCGAAGCGATGCTCACAACAACCAAGTCGAGTAGGGGGATGAGGTGATGAAACTCTATGCCATTGCTGATGGCAAAAGCTTGCATAAACTTAAAGCCTACTCCACAACCCGAAAGGTGGGTGTAGGGATAGGTGTTGTCTTCGCGCTTAGCATTGAGAATGGCTACAGCGTTGGGCAGTTCATCGTCGGGTACATGGTGATCGCAGATAATAAAATCGATACCTTTCTCCTTGGCATAAGCAATCTCATCGATAGCCTTTATGCCACAATCTAGCACGATAATCAGTTTTACACCATTATCGGCAGCTGTGTCGATACCTTTAATCGACACACCATAGCCCTCGTCGTATCGATCGGGTATATAGTAATCGATGTTAGAGTAGAACTGCTGAATAAATTTATAGACCAGTGCAACGGCGGTTGTTCCGTCCACGTCATAATCTCCGTAAACTAAAATGCGTTCTTTCTTTCCCATTGCCATGTTTAGGCGATCGACTGCAATATCCATATCCTTCATCAGGAATGGGTTGTGCAAATCGGGTAGCTGAGGTCTGAAGAATTTCTTCGCCTCCGAGACTTTTGTAATGCCTCGACGTACCAATAGAGTACACAGTGTGGGGCTAATTCCCAGCTCCTGGGCCAGCTCCTGGCTTGTCTCTGCCTGTTCGGGTGTAATGGGTAAATAATTCCATCTATGGTTCATTTTATATATTATTTTTTCTTCTTTCAGAGCTTAGAGGTCAATTGAATATGAAATTAACCTACAAGCTGTAAAAGTACGAAAAAATGGTTAGCTTACGTACTAGTGTGTCGTTTTTATTTCAATTTTCTTAGGTCTCGTCTTTCGTAAGCACAGATAGCTTCAACCCACTCTTCACTAAGGGCTTTAGATTCGTGCTTTTCAAGGTCGTATAGTACCATCACCGAGGTGCAAGTGCACTTTATTTCATTGGTTTTTACGTCAATCACATGTTGAACAAGATGGAAACTTTTAGTCCCAATTTGTGTGACGGCGGTCTGTACGGCAACTTGGTCGTGACCGAATATTTGCGAAATAAAACTAGCCTCGATGTGTACCACTACTATCCCATCTTTCTCCCAGTTGACCCCTGGGCATACTGCTGCGAAATACTCTGTTTTACCTAAATCGTAGAAAGAAAAATAGACGGTGTTGTTGACGTGACCAAATTTGTCTACATCATTGAATCGAATCTGGATAGGTAGGCTGTGATGAAATTTAATATCTTCCATAACTTAAACTAATACTTTGAAAACTATATTTCTAGCTTTTCTAAATTTTACTTTAGAAGTGAGGCAAAGATAATGCTAATCTGTTTATAGCATTTTATAGTTGGCAAAATATTTGCCGATGCCGATATTGATTTAGGGATAGCAAATTGTATAGAGTCTCCCTTGGTTGCTTTAAATGGGGGGAGACCTCAAAAAACAGCCTATCTTTTAGTATGCCTATTCAAATTATATCGTAATTTTGCAAATCAATATCATCAATTATGAATCAAGATATCGTCGAAGATGTGAAGAATGCTTGCAAAGTGATGCAGGCCGGTGGTGTGATACTCTACCCAACCGATACGGTGTGGGGAATAGGATGTGATGCCACAAACCCCGAAGCTGTGAAGCGTGTGTACGAGATTAAGCAACGCGAAGACTCCAAAGCGATGCTAGTGTTGGTAGATTCGGCTGTAAAGGTCGACTTTTATGTGCAAGATGTTCCCAGTATAGCGTGGGACTTAATTGAACTATCCGAAAAACCATTGACTGTAATCTATGATGGCGCTCGCAACCTTGCGCCCAATTTGTTGTCGGAGGATGGCAGCATAGGAATACGTGTGACTAAGGAACGTTTCTCGCATCGCTTGTGTCAACAATTTCGCAAGGCTATAGTTTCGACATCTGCCAATGTGAGCGGAGAGCCTGGGGCAGCCAACTTCGATGAAATCAGTGAAGATATAAAATCGAAAGTGGACTATATAGTAAACTACCGTCAGGACGATTTGAGTCGCCCAAAACCTTCGAGCATTATTAAGCTTGGTAAGGGTGGTACGGTGAAAATCATTCGCGAATAATACACTCCATCGCTTTGCGATAAATAATAGAAGCACAGATAAATCATGGCAAAAAAAGAGAAGCTACCGCTAATGCAGCGCATCATCAGGTGGCGCGAAGAGAACATCAAAGAGAAGCAGTTTATTTTAATACTCAGCTTTTTGGTGGGATTGTTTACGGCATTTGCAGCCCTTATACTGAAATATCTTATACATTTGGTTAAGGACTTCTTGACGCACAACTTTGATATTGATGGCGCCAACTACCTCTATTTGATTTATCCTACCATCGGTATCTTTATAACAAGTATGTTTGTACGCTACATTGTGAAGGATGATATCAGTCACGGTGTGACGAAAATCCTTTTTGCCATATCGCGTAGAAAAGGGCGCATCAAGCGTCATAACATATGGTCGTCGACTATTGCTAGTGCCATCACTATCGGTTTTGGTGGTTCGGTAGGAGCCGAAGCACCTATTGTGCTCACCGGGTCGGCTATTGGGTCGAACTTAGGAAGCCTATTCAAAATGGAACACCGTACATTGATGTTGCTAGTGGGATGTGGAGCAGCCGGAGCTATCGGTGGTATCTTTAAAGCCCCCATTGCCGGATTGGTGTTTACCCTCGAAGTGTTGATGATCGATTTGACAATGACGTCGCTCTTGCCATTGCTGATTTCGGCAGTGACAGCTGCTACCGTGTCTTATGTGTTGACCGGCACCGAAGCGATGTTTAAATTTCATCTGGATCAAGCATTCGAGATGGAACGCATCCCTTATGTGATATTATTGGGTATACTTTGTGGTTTGGTATCGCTTTATGTTACCCGTGCCGTGATGTCGGTCGAAGGAATATTTGGGAAGCTTCACAATCCGCTAAAGAAACTTGCACTCGGGGGCACTATGCTAGGGGTGCTAATCTTTCTTTTCCCGCCTCTCTACGGTGAAGGTTATGAAACGATCGAGTTACTGCTCAATGGCGAAAATAAACTAGAGTGGGATACTGTGATGAACAACTCACTGTTTTACGACTATGGCAATCTTCTGCTTATCTACTTGGTGCTTATTGTGTTGCTAAAAGTGTTTGCAACTAGTGCAACTAATGGTGGCGGCGGTTGTGGTGGATTGTTTGCACCATCGCTCTATCTGGGTTGTATCTCCGGCTTCATCTTTTCTAACTTCAACAACCAATATGCCATGTTTACCCATCTGCCCGAAAAGAATTTTGCATTGATGGGGATGGCAGGCGTCATGAGTGGAGTGATGCATGCCCCGCTGACAGGCGTGTTTCTTATTGCAGAACTGACGGGTGGGTACGACCTCTTCTTACCATTGATGATTGTTTCGGTAAGTGCTTACCTGACTATTATTGTGTTCGAACCTCACAGCATCTACTCAATGCGTCTGGCTAAGAAAGGCGAACTGCTGACTCATCATAAAGACAAAGCAGTATTGACGCTGATGAAGATGGAAAATGTGATAGAGCGTGATTTTGAAGTGGTGCATCCCGAAATGGATTTGGGCCAATTGGTGAAGTCGATCGCTTCTTCGCATCGCAATATATTCCCTGTGACTAATAGCGAGGGTGTGCTGATAGGTGTTTTGCTCCTCGACGATATTCGAAACATTATGTTCAGACAAGAACTTTATCATCGCTTCACCGTTAATAAATTGATGACCTCGGCACCGGCTAAGCTCACCGACACCGATAATATGGACCAAGTGATGCGTGTGTTTGATGAAACACAAGCGTGGAACCTGCCGGTGGTCGATGAAGAGGGCCGATACTTAGGTTTTGTGTCTAAGTCGAAGATATTTAATTCGTACCGACAAGTGTTGGTGCATTTCTCAGAAGATTAAAAAGAAGATATGAAGAAAGAAGATTTGAGAATCGTCTATATGGGTACACCCGATTTTGCGGTGCCCGCCCTACGCGCGTTAGTAGAAGGTGGATATAATGTAGTAGGTGTTATCACTATGCCCGACAAACCGGCGGGTCGTGGACACAAACTGCAATATTCTCCTGTAAAACAATATGCAGTAGAGCAAAACCTTCCTCTGTTGCAGCCCGAAAAACTCAAAGATGAGGCTTTTGTTGAGGCTCTACGTGCGTGGAATGCCGATTTGCAGATTGTAGTGGCCTTTCGTATGTTGCCCGAAGTGGTGTGGAACATGCCTAGATTCGGTACGTTTAATCTTCATGCCTCATTGCTCCCACAATATCGTGGTGCTGCCCCTATCAACTGGGCGGTAATCAATGGTGAAAAGGAAACGGGTATCACTACCTTCTTTTTGCAGCATGCCATCGATACCGGTAATGTGATACAGCAAGTCAGCATCCCTATTGCAGAAACTGATAATGTAGGCGATGTGCACGACAAGCTGATGGAACTAGGTTCGGAGCTTGTGGTAGAAACTGTAGACGCTATAATGGATGGTACGGTGAAGGCTGTACCACAAGAGGAGATGGCTGCCGGCATCGAACTTAAAGCGGCTCCAAAGATTTTTAAAGAGACTTGTAAGATAGACTGGAATCAACCTGCTAAGCGTGTTTACGACTTTATTCGTGGCCTTTCTCCTTATCCTGCTGCTTGGTGTGAGCTTAAAGACGCATCGGGCAAAGAGGTGGTGGTGAAAATATTTCAAAGCCATATTATAAACGAAGAGCACCTACAAACACCTGGATCGGTAGTTACCGATGGTAAGAAAAAACTCTATGTGGCTGTGGTTGATGGATATATAGCAATAGACTCTCTTCAACTACCAGGAAAGAAGAGGATGCCCGTGGAAGACCTATTGCGGGGATATCAGTTCGCGAACGATTAACACTTTGTTTTATTGTAGCGATGAACTTGCTTGTTCGATATTTAGTTAGTTTTTAAGCATCTTTATATGTTAATAGCCGCATAAAATTGTGTGGCTATTTGTTTTTTTGGTATTGTTTCATTTTCTTTGCGGTATATTAACTCATAAAACATTAATGCCTATAGAACACATTACGCGATCAACTATAATACATACGTAATGAAAAACTGGACAAATCAATCCGACGAAACGTTGGTGTCTCTCTATGCAAAGGGGGAGAATAAGGCATTTGATGTACTACTAAACCGCTATAAAGATAAACTCTACTCGTATATCTTTTATATTGTACGCAATGCTGAAATGGCAGAGGATATTTTCCAAGAAACTTTTGTGAAAGCTATTGTTACCATCCGTCAGGGTCGCTACTCTGAGAGTGGCAAGTTTTCGGCATGGCTACGCCGCATAGCGCACAATTTGATTATAGACTCTTTCCGTCAAGAAAAGAATGAAAACCTGGTTTCGTGCGACGAACCTGAAAATAATATACTCAATAATGCCGGACTTTCGGAAGGCAATATCGAGAACTTACTAGTCAACACGCAAGTACTATCAGATGTGCGTCGTTTGGTAGACTGTCTGCCCGATGAGCAACGCGAAGTAGTGCAAATGCGATTCTACCAAGATCTCAGCTTCAAAGAGATAGCCGAGTTGACCGGTGTAAGTATCAATACATCATTAGGGCGTATGCGCTACGCTATTCTTAATCTACGCCGCATTGCCGATAAAAACGGCATTGTACTCACTGTGGATTAAAAAAATGTATACTGATATACTAAACAGTTAGTTTCCTTCGTTTCATATACAAAGGGAACTAACTGTTATTGTATATATGCCTATGGATAAAAATTCTACTCCTGTTACCGCATCTTCGAAAAAAACAAATCAAACAAAAAAAGCGCCTAAGGTGAGCGAAAAGACCCTATCAATGCTTCGTGCCTTTGCTCACAATTATTATGTAGAACCATCTCTGCCCCAAGGTATGCAGGGATTAATTCTAGGATAAGTTTGCTTGTTACGTAGATAACGGATACCTTTGTAGTCAATTATAATTTACTGATTGACTGATGAAACCTTTAATATCACCTTCAATTCTTTCGGCCAACTTTGCTAATTTGGCTAAAGATATCGAGATGATCAATCAAAGTGATGCCGACTGGGCGCACATCGACATTATGGATGGCGTCTTTGTACCCAACATCTCTTTTGGATTTCCCGTATTGAAATTTGTGGCCGAGCTTTCCACCAAACCACTCGATGTGCATTTGATGATTGTTGAGCCACAAAAATTTATTCCCGAAGTTAAAGCATTGGGTGCACATGTGATGAATGTGCACTTTGAAGCGTGCACACACTTGCATAGCGTCATCCAACAGATACGTGATGCGGGTATGCAACCTGCTGTTACCATCAATCCAGCTACGCCAGTAAGTTTCTTAGAAGATATCATCAACGATGTCTACATGGTACTCATTATGAGTGTCAATCCTGGATTTGGTGGACAAAAGTTTATTCCACACTCATTGAACAAGGTGCGTCAGCTACGCGAACTGATAGATCGTACTGGCTCAAAAGCGCTTATCCAAGTAGATGGAGGGGTGAATATGGAAACAGGCAAAGCGCTTATCGAGGCCGGCGCCGATGTGCTAGTTGCGGGCAATGCCATTTTCAATGCACCTGACCCGATGGATACTATCAAACAATTGAAAGCATTGTAACAATGGATCATACTGTTGTTCACCGTTATCCCTTTCTGCGGTTGTTATTACCGCTCATTGCCGGAATAGCGTGTGGCGACATTCTCTTTGGCTTCGGAGGCTCCATGCTTCCGAAGCTCTTTTTTTATGCACTTCCTGCCTCGCTGCTGTCCCTTCTTTTTGCCTATCATTATCGTTTCTCGTTGGCCAATCGCTGGATGTTTGGTCTTTTCGCATTTATATTTGTCTTCCTATCCGGTGTTAATTTAGTTACGCTTCGCCTCAGCGATACATCTTACTCCTTCTCACCGAAAGAGGAGTTCTACCGGGTCACCGTAGAATCTCAACCAGAGCTACGCCCTAAAAGCGTTAAGTGTAAGGTGAAGATTGTTGAGCAATGGGACTCTCTACATACTATTCCAATAAACAAGAATGCATTGCTCTACCTAGCTCCCGATAGTGTTGCAACTAATCTCGCTATGGGTAGCGAACTATTGCTCTATACTCGTTTTAAGTCTCCCGCTGGTAGTGGCAACCCCGATGAGTTCGACTATTCCAGTTATCTGCTTCATAAGGATGTTAGCGGTACAGCCTATGTTTACACCGGTAAGTTTAAACAGCTTAAATCGCCTGATAACTATAATTGGGTGCAGCATGCTCAGCGACTTCGCATACGGATGATGGACTACTATCGTAAACTAGGGTTTGAGGGTGATGAATTGGCCTTGTTGGCAGCTTTAACTTTAGGTGATAAAGGCGAGGTTAGCGATCAGCTTCGTGAGTCGTATTCGGTAGCCGGGGCTAGCCATCTACTAGCCATTTCGGGGATGCATATCGGTATTGTTTGTTTTCTGATAAGCTCTGTGCTGTTTTGGATGCCCAAGCGTTGGAGGTGGATCTATCTGCTGCGCAACCTTATCATTATTATCTGCCTATGGTCTTATGCTTACCTCATAGGGTTTGCACCATCGGCAGTGCGAGCAGTCACTATGCTATCGTTACTGCTAATGGCACAAGCGTTTCAGCGACAAAGCTTTACTCTCAATACACTCTTCGCTACGGCATTTTTTATGCTGTTAGTTAACCCCACGTGGCTTTTCGATATTGGTTTTCAACTCTCATTTGTAGCAGTATTGGCTCTACTCACACTTCAGCCTATGCTTTATCAGTTGCTACCCACTCATACTAAGATAGTGCGTGGCCTTTGGAATGCAATCACTGTGACGCTAGCCGCACAGATTGGTACTGCACCGTTGATTTGCTACTACTTCTCGCGCTTCTCTACCTATTTCTTGTTGTCGGGTATAGTGCTAGTTACACTCATCTTTATAATAATGTATGCTGTGGCCTTTATGTTGCTGCTGGCTCCACTTCCCACTATTCAAGCTTGGATAGTAGTTGTAGTTAAATGGCTGCTATCGTTTCTCAACTCCTCCACAGCATGGATAGAACATTTACCCCTCTCAAGTCTGGACGGTATTTATATCTATAAAACCGAAGTGGCGTTTTTCTATCTGTTTATCTTTCTGCTCTATTGGTTTTTTAAGCAATACAAGGTTAAAACTCTGTTGCAGGCCATGCTGGTCATCCTGTTTGCTATGATATTCCGTTTGGGCCTATCCTATGTCGATCGTCCCCAAACGCAAATAGTACTTTATAATCAACGTGTAGCTCCGGCTATACATTGTATCTCTGCTGATGGCCGTTCTTGGATGGTCTATGGTGATAGCCTACCTCATCAGATGGAGATGCATAGATTGGCGGGGCGCTATTGGTCACGTCTCCACTTACAATCACCTCAAGCAATCACTGCCGATTATAAGACGGAAGAGATACAAGTGTTCAATCAGATTGTAAACTTCGCAGGCCATCGAATTGCTCTCGTTACAGACAAAAGGTGGGGCAAAAAGAAGACGGATAATCCGCTGACAATAGATTACTTATATTTATCTCAAGGATACAAAGGAACAATTGCCCCCTTAATGCGTTTATTCAATACGGGCACAGTGGTTTTCGACTCTTCTATCTCAGATTACCGCCTACAGCGATATCGTACCGAATGCGACACCTTAGGCTTATCGCACTTTTCACTTTCTGATGAAGGTTCTTTAGTTATTCTGCCCCGTAAATAGATAAAAGTAACTACATTTGCACCCACATTTTTATAACGATTATGCTGACTAAAGTCATTGACCAAACAAAAATAGACCACTTCACCAAGTGGTTTAACCGAGCAGATAAGATAGTAATAGTAGGTCACGTGTCGCCCGATGGTGACGCAATGGGCTCTTCTCTGGGGCTTTCCCACTTCTTTCAATCACAAGACAAGACTGTAAATGTAATAATGCCAAATGCTTTTCCTGACTTCCTAAGATGGATGCCGGGAAGCAAAGATGTGCTACTCTATGACCGCTATAAAGAGTTTGCCGACAAGCTTATTAACGAGGCCGACATTATCTGCTGTCTTGACTTTAATGCATTGAAACGCATTGATGCAATGGCCGAGGCTGTAGAAAAATCGCCAGCACGAAAGATCTTGATTGACCATCATCTTTATCCTGAAGATTTCTGTAAAATCACCATCTCGCACCCTGAGATATCTTCTACCTCAGAACTAGTGTTTAGACTGATCTGCCGCATGGGCTACTTTAGCGACATCTCTTACGAGTGTGCGCAATGTATCTACACGGGTATGATGACCGATACGGGAGGTTTTACCTTCAACTCTAACAATCAAGAGATTTATTTTATCATCAGTGAACTTCTGTCTAAGGGTATCGATAAAGATGATATCTATCGTAGGGTATTCAACACTTATTCCGAGAGTCGTTTACGATTGATGGGCCATATCTTAACTACGATGAAGGTCTACAATGACTACAATGCTGCCTTGCTAACGCTCACCAATAAGGAGCAATCTCAGTTTGCTTATATCAAAGGTGATAGCGAAGGTTTCGTCAACATTCCATTGACCATAAAAAATGTATGCTTCTCAGCCTTCTTGCGCGAAGATACAGAAAAGAAGATGATAAAGATTTCGTTGCGTTCGGTGGGCAAATTCCCATGTAATAAATTGGCTACTGAGTTCTTCAATGGCGGAGGACACCTCAACGCTTCGGGTGGTGAATTCTTTGGTACGATGGAAGAGGCTGTTGCCGTTTTTGAACAGGCGTTAGAGAAGTATAAACCTCTCTTATTGAATGATTAGTAACCTATAAAGCATTTTATATGCTTAAGTGAGAGCATATAATAGTTAAAATACAAGAACTTTGCATCTTTGATGATATGATTAATCAAAATCGGTTATCTTTGTGACAATTATAGTTAATAGAGAAAGAAACATGAGAAAATTAGCGTTTTTATGCCTCTCACTACTCTTGATTGGTGGAGTGTTTACCGCTTGCGACAATACGAAGACATACGCAGAGATGCTCGATGATGAGCGAAATGATATTAGCAGATATATCCGTGATAATGGAATTACTATCATATCTGTTGATGAATTTGAGAAAGACACTGTTACAGATGTTCTTAAGAACGAATATGTAGGTTTCTCTAATGGTCTTTATATGCAAATAGTAAAGCGTTACGACGATAAGCTATATGCTTCATTAGAAGATGCTCCTCAGTTTGAGAACAACAACTTGATTCTATCTCGTTTTGTAGAAGTATATATTGCCGACAATGATACAACAGCTGCATCTAATGTGTGCAACCCATATCCTTACTTGAACTTATACCCAGACGGTTTCCGCTATACAGACAATGGTTACACTAAATACGGTCAGTTTGTAGCAGAACCAGGATTAGCTTATTACTTTAATTATGGTATGGCTTACTGGTACGAGTCTTCTGTAGTTCCATCGGGATGGCTTCAGTCGTTGACCTACATTCGTGATGGTGCTCATGTTCGTTTGATTGTACCTTCTAAGATAGGGCATAATACGGCTCAATCTCAGGTCTACCCTTACTTCTACGATATTCGCAAATTTTCAATATACTAAATATTAAGGCAGGCTTTATAGTCTGCCTTTCTTTGTATCTTAAACATTTAATCTTATGACTTTAATAAAATCAATCTCGGGTATCCGTGGCACAATAGGTGGCGGAGTAGGCGAAGGCTTAAATCCACTTGATATAGTGAAATTTACTTCGGCTTATGCTACTTTGATACGTAAGACTTGCATAAACAAAAGCAATACTATTATAGTAGGCCGCGATGCACGTATTTCTGGCGAGATGGTGAAGAATGTAGTTATCGGCACCCTTATGGGTATGGGCTGGGATGTAGTTGATATTGATTTAGCTTCGACTCCTACTACCGAGCTTGCGGTAACCATGGAAGGCGCAGCCGGTGGTATTATTCTCACTGCATCACACAATCCAAAGCAATGGAACGCTTTGAAACTTCTCAACGAACATGGCGAATTCCTTAATGCTGCCGAAGGCAATGAAGTGTTGACTATAGCCGAGGCTGAGGCTTTCGACTATGCTGAAGTTGACCAACTTGGTTCTTACCGCAAAGATCTTACCTATAATCAAAAGCATATTGATGCTGTTTTAGCCCTTGATCTAGTTGATGTAGAGGCTATCAAAAAGGCCAACTTCCGTGTGGCACTCGACTGTGTAAACTCTGTTGGCGGCATCGTTCTTCCTCAGCTGTTGGAGCAACTAGGGGTGAAACATATCGAAACACTTTACTGTGAACCTACAGGACATTTTGCTCACAACCCAGAGCCACTTGAGAAGAATCTAGGTGACATCATGGGCTTGATGAAGAATGGCGGTGCTGATGTAGCCTTCGTAGTAGACCCGGACGTAGACCGTTTGGCTATGATTTGCGAAGATGGTTCAATGTTTGGTGAGGAGT
>CAMTOQ010000061.1 GCA_947074205.1 uncultured Bacteroides sp.
GACCATTTGTATTCCTCTATCCGCACTCGATTCTACTATGATTATGGAGTTGTCGGCTCTTATCAAACAGCGTCCGGGTACTACCGAGCTCTACTTCAAGGTGATTGATGAAGATATGAACCATCAGTCCTTAGACTTTATAGCTCGTCCCATCAAGTTGTCAGTAGGAAAAGAGCTGTTGAACTACCTTAACTCCAGACCCGAGTTGAGATTCATGATAAACTAATGATATAATTATAAGATAGATAAAATGGAAATAAAAGTATTAGGTACAGGATGTGCCGGCTGCAAAGCACTCTTCGAAACAACAAAACAAGCAGTGGCCGATTTAGGGATTGATGCCACTGTAGTTAAGGAAGAAGATATGATGAAGATTATCTCTTACAATGTAATGAAACTACCAGGTTTGGTGGTTGACAATGTTGTTGTTTCGGCAGGGAAGCGCCTCTCTTTGGAGGAAGTAAAGCAATTACTATCTAAATAATTCCTTACCCTTATAATATGGCTATAAAGGTTTTAATATTGTGCACAGGCAATAGCTGTCGCAGCCAAATGGCACACGGCTTTTTGCAGTCGTTCGATAAGAATCTAGTTGTTTGCTCTGCCGGTACAAAGGCTTCGGGCAAGCTCAACCTGGGTGCGGTTAAAGCAATGTCAGAGGTTGGGGTCGATATCTCCAACCATACTTCTGATGCAGTAGAGAAATATCTAGGCCAGGAATGGGACTACGTGATTACTGTGTGTGGCGGAGCAAACGAGAGTTGCCCGGCTTTTACCGGCACCGTTAAACATCGTTTGCATATTGGCTTCGATGATCCATCTGATGCCGTAGGCACTCCCGAGTTTGTCGAAAGTGAGTTTCGTAGAGTTAGAGACGAGATACGAGTGAGATTTCATAAACTCTACACTGCCGAGATGATGGAAGAACCTTCTTGCCCTTGTGGTGCGAACTATCATTGCAAGTGTGATTAGTGTATGATACAAGATTTTGCCGATTGGCTAGTCTATGGCCTATTTGGGCTTGATGCTACTTCGCACTTAGGTGCAGCCATTAATTTCTTCTTCTACGACACCATAAAGATACTTCTGCTGCTGTTTCTTATCAGTGCAGTAATGGGAGTTGTCAATGCCTATCTGCCTATCAACAGGCTGCGCAACTTTCTAGTTACACGCAAACTGTTCGGGTTTCAATATCTTTTGGCAGCCTTGTTTGGAGCCATTACCCCTTTCTGTTCATGCTCATCCATCCCTCTTTTTATCGGATTCGTCAAGGGGGGTATCCCGCTGGGAGTAACCTTTGCCTTTCTTATTACCTCTCCTTTGGTCAACGAAGTGGCTGTGGCCATCTTCTTTGCAGCCTTTGGCTTAAAGCCCACCTTGATATATGTGGTTAGTGGGCTAGTGCTTGGAACTGTTGGCGGCTGGGTGTTGGGTAAATTCCGTTTAGAACGATACCTTAGCCCTTGGGTGCGCCAGATACAGGAACAAAGCGAGATGGAAACGGCGGAGTGGGAGGCTGAAAATGTACCATTCCTAAAGCGACTTCCTACCATTATTAAAGATGCATGGGGTGTGGTGCGTGGCGTGTTGGTCTACGTATTGCTTGGGATAGGCGTTGGAGCACTGATGCACGGCTATGTGCCCGAAGGTTTCTTTGAAAACCAACTCTCTGTAGATAAGTGGTATAGCGTGCCCCTAGCAGTAATACTTGCTGTCCCGATGTATGCCAATGCTGCCGGCGTTGTGCCGGTTGTTCAGGTTTTTGTGGCCAAAGGTGTGCCACTTGGTACGGCTATTGCCTTTATGATGGCTGTAGTCGGTCTATCTATCCCCGAAGCCACCATGCTTAAAAAAGCAATGACTTGGCGATTGATAGCTATATTTTTCGGTGTAGTAGCCCTCTTTATTATCTTGTCGGGCTATCTCTTCAATGCCCTTCTTTAGGAGCTACTCCTCTTTTTTTATAGTATCTGAATAGCGCTATACAACATTTTTTTGCTGTTGTGTAGCGCTATTCAAGCATTTAGTATTACATTTGCCGGCACAACAAAAGGGGTGCTTATGGACAACGTTGCCATAGGCTGAGAAATACCCTATGAACCTGAAGCAGATAATGCTGCCGTAGGAATTTGTTCATAGCTCGTCGTTTCGTTTAAGAAACAGATATCTCTCATCTTTTTGCCGGATCTAGGCAAGCACTCCTTTCTATAAAGATACTATTTTATGAAAGTCATCATCAATGGTCAGCCACATCAGGTTGATAATGGTGTGAGTGTGAGCGAGCTCCTCGTTCAGCTCAATGCCGGAACTAAAGGAGTAGCCGTGGCCATACAAGGACACATCGTGCCTCGTTCGCAGTGGGAAACGTATATAATCAGTGAGGGAGAAGACATCACCCTTATTAGAGCCACTTGTGGCGGATAACCGGTTAATGCTACCACTATGAAACTGATTATCATCAGCCACGATGTTTACTTACGTGGCGAAGAGCAGGCCTTGAATCGCCTTTTTGCAGAAGGTATGAGCCGACTTCATCTCCGAAAACCCGCTTTCTCAGAGGCCGAAACACGCGCCTTCTTAGATAAAATCGAACCTCAATATCGCTGCCGCATAGTTTTGCACGATTACTATGCATTGGCGCGAGAGATGCAACTAGCCGGCGTACACTTCAATCAACGCAACCGACATCTTTTTGCCGACTATCAAGATATAGCGGTGAGCCTATCGGCGCATACGGTAGAAGATCTTCAAAATGTACCACTCTGCATTCATTACACCTTTTTGAGCCCAATATTTGATTCGATTTCTAAAGAGGGATACAAACAAGCCTTTACGCCCGAGGTGCTTCAACAGCTACGCCACGATGGGTTGCTGCATAAGGGTACGATAGCTTTAGGTGGCATCACTCCAGAGCGTATTCCGCAGGTGGCCGATATGGGTTTTGGTGGCGTGGCTCTACTAGGAAGCTTCTGGAAGGAGTGGATCAAAACAGGTGATATCTATGCGCTGCTCGATACCTATCGCCAACTTCGTCAAATCTGCCTACCTTACAAGAAAAGACTTATTGCTCCATTGCACTATATATCTGCTCCTCATATTGACGAGGTTGAGCCGTTTGTACAAGCTTCGAACGAGATGTTGCAGGCGGGTGTCCCCTTGATACAGATACGCAACAAGCAGATGACCCCCTCGCAAATAGCGCAGGTAGCCTCGGCTGTGCGCACCACCACCAATCAACTCACTAGAACTCTTATCATCAACGATAACCCATATATCACCTTGAAAGTAGGTGCCGATGGTGTACATCTTGGTAAGAAAGATATGTCGCCTACCCAAGCTCGACAGCTGCTAGGCGATAACTTTATTATCGGTGGTACTGCCAATACCTTCGACGACGTAAAAGCACTTTGCCGTGCGGGAGTAGACTATATTGGTCTTGGACCGTTCCGCTTCACTACCACGAAAGATAACCTAAGTCCTATATTGGGGCTGGATGGCTACCGAAGTATTATAGAACAGTGCACCACACACAGACTTACCACTCCCATAGTTGCTATAGGTGGCATTACCGAAGCCGATATCGCAGAAGTGATGCAAACAGGCGTAGGTGGCATAGCCATGTCGGGCGGATTGCATGCCGATAACTTTTCCCAATGTCAACAACGAATTAATAATATACTAACAACAATATACCACTATGAATAATATATTAACAATAGGTGGAAAAGACTTCGCATCGCGCCTCTTCTTGGGCACAGGCAAGTTTAGTTCAAACGATTTGATGGAGCAAGCCATCTTAGCCTCAGAGAGCCAAATGGTGACGGTAGCGATGAAACGTATCGATATGGAGAACGCTTCCGATGATATGTTGCACCACATCATCAATAACCCTAATATACAGATTTTGCCCAACACGTCGGGTGTGCGCAATGCCAAAGAAGCTGTGTTTGCAGCACAGCTGGCACGCGAGGCTTTCGAGACTAACTTCTTGAAGTTAGAGATTCACCCCGATCCACGCTACCTGTTGCCCGATCCTATCGAAACATTAAAGGCTACGGAAGAGTTGGCCAAACTAGGCTTTATTGTATTGCCTTATATTCAAGCCGACCCCGTGTTGTGCAAACGCTTGGAAGAGGTAGGCACAGCGGCTGTGATGCCACTTGGAGCGCCTATTGGTACCAATAAAGGATTGCGTACACGCGATTTTCTACGCATCATCATCGAACAGAGCAATGTGCCTGTGGTGGTAGATGCCGGTATTGGCGCACCTTCGCACGCTGCCGATGCTATGGAGATGGGAGCCGATGCCGTATTGGTAAACACCGCCATTGCTGTAGCAGGTGACCCTGTGGGTATGGCTCATGCTTTCCGCAAAGCTGTGGAGGCCGGCCGTCAGGCCTATATTGCTGGTATGCCTGCTCAGTTGGAGATGGCCGAAGCCAGCAGCCCACTCACCGCTTTCTTGAATTGCTAACCTTTTAAAGGATAAAAAGAACTATGTTTAGCGAATATTTAGATCAGATTTCGTGGGAGGATACTACTCGCACTATCTACGCTAAGACAGCTGCCGATGTGCAACGCGCCTTGGCCAAGGAACATCTCGATGTAGACGACTTTATGGCATTGATTTCGCCTGCTGCCGAACCTTTTTTGGAAGTGATGGCACGCCTCAGTCGCAAATATACATTAGAGCGATTTGGTAAAACTATTTCTCTCTATATTCCTCTTTACCTCACCAATTCGTGTGCCAATGGCTGCATCTATTGTGGCTTCCAATCGGGCAACCCCATGAAGCGCGTCATCCTCAATGAGGAGGAGATGGTGAA
The DNA here is from genome assembly GCA_947074205.1 of uncultured Bacteroides sp. Classification (GTDB taxonomy): domain Bacteria; phylum Bacteroidota; class Bacteroidia; order Bacteroidales; family Bacteroidaceae; genus Bacteroides. The sequence goes on from CAMTOQ010000061.1 coordinate 4,827, forward strand.
CGAATATAAGGCGATTCGCCAGTTGGGACCTTTCGAAAACCTTTTGCTGGTTACCGGTGAAAACCCTGCCAAGGCGGGTGTGCCCTATCTTGCTAAAGCTTTAGACTTGGCAAAACCCTATTTCAGTAATCTGCAACTAGAGGTAATGCCGCTAAAAGCCGAAGAGTATAAGGAGTTGACCGAGCACGGTTTGAATGGTGTTATCTGTTTCCAAGAAACTTATCATCGCGAGCGCTATAAAATCTACCATCCACGCGGCAAGAAATCCGATTTCGAATGGCGTGTCAACGGGTTCGATAGAATGGGACAAGCGGGTGTGCATAAAATCGGGCTGGGTGCATTGATCGGTCTGGAAGAGTGGCGCACTGACATCACGATGTTGGCCCATCACTTGCGCTACCTGCAAAAACACTATTGGAAAACCAAATACAGCGTCAACTTTCCACGTATGCGACCATCGGAGAATGGCGGTTTTCAGCCCAATGTGGTGATGACCGATAAACAGCTGGCACAGCTTACCTTTGCCATGCGTATCTTCGATCATGATGTGGACATCTCTTACTCTACTCGCGAAACCGAACAGATGCGCAACAATATGGCTACGCTGGGTGTCACTTCGATGAGTGCCGAGAGTAAAACCGAACCTGGAGGTTATTATAGTTATCCACAGGCGCTAGAGCAATTTCATGTGTCGGACGAGCGCACTGCAGTGCAAGTCGAATCCGATCTCAAACGCCTAGGCCGTGAGCCGGTGTGGAAAGACTGGGATCAATCTTTTGACTTCCAAAGTTATGCACGAAGATAGATATCATCGCCATCACATTCTTTCGGAGATTGGTGTCGAGGGTCAGGAAAAACTGCGTCAAGCCTCGGTGTTAATAGTGGGGGTAGGAGGACTCGGTTCGCCTATCTCTCTCTATTTAACTGCCGCCGGGGTGGGGCGTATCGGTTTGGTGGATGATGATGTGGTGTCGCTCACCAACCTGCAACGCCAAGTGCTCTATCGTGAACAGCAGCTGGGTCAGTCTAAAGTGCAATGTGCGGCCACTACCCTGCAACAGCTAAACGGGCAAACCATCATTGAAACCCACCATTGTCGCCTCACAGAAGATAATGCCATGGAGTTGATAGGCAATTACGATATGGTGATAGATGGTTGCGACAATCATGCCACTCGTTATCTGATAGACGATTGCTGTAGAAAGCTCAATAAACCTTATATATATGGTTCTATCGGCGAGTTTCATGGCCAAGTGTCGGTGTTTCATTACGGTAAGGGGCAAGGTTATATCGACCTCTACCCCGAACGTGAAGAGGTATGTGCACAACCCAAAACCGTGTTAGGAGTGATGGGGGTGGTACCGGGTATCATTGGAACCATACAAGCTGCCGAGGCTGTAAAAATCATCACTCACTCTGGTTCGCCATTGGATGGTCGTCTACTGTTAATTGATGTGTTGACCATGCAAATGCAGTCTGTTGTATTGTGTTGATAAACTGCTGGTTAGCTCTTGGGTGATAAGCCTCTAAAAATCGGTTTGCTGGCAAGGGCTACTCACCGTGCTGACCTTCCCTTGCCACCGAGCAGAGTAGGGCTACTCACCACGCTGACCTTCCCTTGCCACCAAACGGTGTATAGGTAGGGTAGATTTAGGAAAGAAATAACCTCTCTATTTTACCTGTATATCTCGTGTGTATTTACATATTACAAAAGATATTTAGTTATATTTGCATCGTAGACAAAGGTGAGTCAACAATTTTGGCTACCGAGTGTTTTACCTAGTAATATATTAATTGACTTAATAAATAAAGAGTATGGCTTTTGAATTTACAGACAGCAATTATGAGCAAATCATTGCTGAAGGCAAACCCGTAGTGATTGACTTTTGGGCTCCTTGGTGTGGACCTTGTAAGATGGTAGGACCAATCATTGACGAGCTGGCTGCCGAATACGAAGGTAAAATCGTAATTGGTAAATGCGATGTAGATGATAACAACGATGTAGCTGCATCGTTTGGTATACGTAATATCCCTACCGTGCTTTTCTTTAAAGGCGGTGAAGTGGTAGATAAGCAAGTAGGTGCTACAACTAAAGCAGCTCTTGAAGAAAAACTAAAACAACTACTCTAAAAAATACTGTTATGGGAATGGAAGACGATTTTTTGTTGGAAGATGTTGACGATGAAAAGACCATCGAATTCATTAAAAACTATTTGCCTCAAGAATTGAAGGATAAGTTTACAGATGATGATCTTTACTACTTCCTCGACACAATAGCCGACTATTACGAGGAAACCGGTATTCTTGATTCAGATAATGACGATATCGAGATTGACTTGGATGCTATTGCAAAATATGTCGTGAAGGAAGCTAAGAAAGACGAAATCGGAGACTTTGATCCCGAAGACGTATTCTTTGTGATTCAAGGCGAGATGGAATATCTAGACTCTCTTGAAGACTAAAGAGAAGATTTTTAAATTAATAGAAAAGGTGGGCCAATGGCTCACCTTTTTTTTGTTCACTTTGCTTCTATCTCTGCTGCTATATGGATAGCTGGGCTTGCTTATGGCCCTATATTAGCTTGCTGTGGAGTAAGCGTTTTGTTGCTGTTGGTTGTGATAGTGTCATATCTGTTCACTGCTTACGAATTGTTACATAAATGCCGTTTGTGGTTCTATAATATATATTTACATCTCCTTATAGTTAGTATATGTTGGTTATTATGTTTATTTTGTAGTGGTTTATCACGGGTTGTGGTCTGTTGGCGGTGATATTTTGCTATAATTATCGATAAAAATGCGATAAAGTGTTTGCATTTACAAATTTTTTATAACTTTGTATTTATAGCGTAAAAAGATTATAGCTTATATCTAACAGGATTTTAAATTTAAACGACAGATTTATGAAAAAAAGAACCTTGATGTTGTTTACCTACATGCTATTGTTAGTAAGTATGGTGGCAGCGCAAACAACCAAAGTAACAGGTATTGTTATTTCAGCAGATGATGGAGAGCCGGTAGTAGGGGCATCTATCTTAGTAAAAGGAACTTCCTTAGGTACAATTTCAGGAATTGATGGTGATTTCACCCTCGGCAGTGTACCAACGACGGCAAAAACACTACTAATCTCTTTTGTAGGTATGGTGACACAAGAAGTACCTATTAAACCCGGACTTATTAAAGTAGAACTGAAATCGGATGCAAAAGCATTGGACGAAGTTGTAGTAACTGCGATGGGACTTTCTAGATCTAAGAAAGCCTTGGGTTACGCTGTTTCAGAAGTGAAAGGCGATGAAATGACTAAATCGCGTGGTGGTTTGACCAACCCTGTAAATGCCTTGCAAGGTAAAGTGGCAGGTTTGCAAATCTCTAGTGGATCAGGTTCTATGGGTGGATCATCCAAAATCTTGATTCGTGGTGTAAGCTCTATCTCAGGCAATAACCAACCTCTATTTGTTATAGATGGTGTGCCCATCGAAGGTACCGACTTTAACTCTACTGATGCCCAACGTGGTGCCGGTGGTTTTGACTACGGTAACTTAGTTCAAGATATCAACCCTGATGATATAGAAAGCCTTTCGGTATTGAAAGGTGCTAGTGCATCGGCTCTTTATGGCTCGCGTGCCAACAATGGTGTGGTGATGATCACAACAAAGAAAGGTGGCAAGAATGAAGGTCTCGGTGTTACATTCTCTACATCAGTAGGTTTTGAGAAAGTAACAAAACTGCCTAAAATGCAGAATTTATATGGTGGTGGTTACGGTGATGAATTCGAAGAAATCACTATCAACGGTAAAACTTATAATTATCCCGACTATGCTACTGATGAAAGCTGGGGTCCTAAGCTCGAAGGTCAAGATATTCTTTCTTGGTACGACATAGCCAAATGGGAAGCAAACGGTAAAATTGGTGATCCAACAACATCTAAATGGGTGTCTCCTAAAAATGATATAAAAAGCTTCTTTGATACAGGCGTTTCGTTTACCAACAACTTAGCCATCTCTCAAAGCACTGATCGTAGCTCTTTCCGTTTGTCTTATACCAATACAGACTTGACCGGATATATGCCAAACAGCTCTTTAACAAAGAATGTATTCAGTGTGTCGGGTACTGCAACTAGCCCCGATAAGAAATTGGAAGCTTTCTCTACTGTTACCTATCTCAACACTCGCGCTAAAGGTCGTTCTGAGATTGGTTATGGCGATAACAACGTGATGGTGAAGTTTGTGCAATGGGGACATCGCGAAATCGATATGAAAGAGTCTAAAGACCTATATATCAAACCCGATGGTACTCAAGCTACATGGAACCGCTCGGCGTGGGATGATCCTACACCCGCTTACTCGAACAACCCTTATTGGAGCCGCTATATGTGTTACCAAAATGATACTCGTCATCGTGTATATGGTAACGCCGGTTTGTCTTATCTCATCTTGCCAGAATTGAAATTCCAATACAAAGCTAGTTTGGACTTGTTCTCTGATAAGCAATTTGAAAGAAATGCGGTAGGTTCACAAGAACAATCTAAATACAGCGAAATTGCTAGACAACAATATGAATTCAACAACGAGTTCTTGTTGATGTACAACAATACATTTGGCGACTTCTCTGTGAATGGTAACTTAGGTGCCAACATCATGAATCGTAGATATGAGTATCTTTATGGTACAACTCAAGGTGGTTTGGCTATTCCTTTGTTCTATAACTTGAAGAACTCTATCTCTACTGCTAGTGCAAGCAATGCTATATCAAAAAAGAATATCTATTCTTACTTTGCTAATGTAAGCTTAGGCTGGAAAAGCATGTTGTACCTTGATGCAACTATACGTAACGACCGCTCTTCTACTTTGCCTTCGGGAAACAACTCTTATTGGTACCCTTCGGTAACTGGTAGCTTCTTGTTCTCTGAATTGCTAAAAGAGAAAGCTCCTTGGATTAGCCTTGGTAAAGTGCGTGCAGGTTGGGCGAAAGTAGGTAATGATACTGACCCTTATAAGGTGATCACTACATTCTCTCAATATACTAACATCGATAGCTCTACTCCTGGTTATCGTCTTCCTAACACGCTAAACAATGCAAAACTAAAACCCGAATCAACTACATCTTACGAGTTCGGTTTGGAAATGTCGTTCTTGAACAATCGTATCGGTTTTGATTTGACTTATTATAACTCTAAGACAAAAGACCAAATCATCCCATTGTCAGTATCTGGTACAACCGGTTATTTGTATAAGGTAGTCAACTCGGGTGTTATCACCAACAAGGGAGTTGAGTTTGCCTTCCATGCTACTCCGGTTCAAGTAAGAAACTTCAGCTGGGAAACAAGCTTGACTTTGGCTTCTAACAAGAATAAAGTAAAAGAACTAATTGACGGTGTGGACTATTATAGAATCACATCAGCTCCATTCAAGGTAGAAGTTGGTGCAAAGAAAGGTGATCCTTATGGTGTGATCATGGGTACCAACTATGTGTTCGATGATAATGGTAATAGAATGATTGATCCGGAATCTGGTTTGTATCTATCTACTGCCGGTAATGAAAACTTAGGAAGTATCTTCCCTGACTTCACCGGTGGTTGGTCTAATACATTTAGATATGGCAACTTCGACCTAAGTGTCTTGCTAGATTTCTCTAAAGGTGGCCACTACTTCTCTACATCTTATATGTGGGGTATGTACTCGGGTATGATCGAAGAGTCTGCTGCTAATGGAATCCGCGAAAATGGTATCCTTTTGAAAGGTGTTATCGATGAAATGGGTACACCTAATACGACAGTAGCCGATGGCCAATCGTATTGCGAAGATTTCTACACTGGCCCTGCTGCACAATCTGTGTTTAAATCAGATTACTTCAAGCTTCGTGAGATTAACCTAGGGTATACATTCTCGCTAAACAAGAATGCTTTTGTGAAATATCTGCGTGTTTCAGCTTATGGCCGTAACTTAGGTGTATGGGGACCTGATACCAAGCATTTCGACCCTGAAATGATGGTAACCAGCTCGGGTAACGTTCAAGGTATTGAAGGTGGTGCTATTCCTTCTGTAGCCAACTTTGGTGCAAGTGTGAGTATTAGATTTTAATTGTAAGGAGAAAATGTTATGAAGAAATTAATGAAATATTTGCTGCTCGGAGCTGCTTCGCTCTTTGTAGTAGCCTGCGAAGATTTAGAGACCGTAAATGTAGACCCCAACAACCCGTCTGATGTTCCCTCTCATATGCTGATGAGTGGAGCCCAGAAGTGGATTATGGACAATATATATGATGTATGGTTCAGTGGGCGCCAATGTCTGCTCTACTCTCAATACTGGTCTCAACGAAACTATACAGAAGAAGACCGCTATCAGATACGTGAGTCTACCAATAACAGTTACTTCAACTACCTCTATATGGGGGTTGCCAACCTTGATAAGGTGATTCAACTCAACTCTGATCCTGCTTTGGCTCCTGGAAACTCTGCTTATGGTGCTAACGCTAACCAGATTGCCGCTGCTAAGATTCTTAAAGCGTGGTTGATGACTGTGATCACCGACACATGGGGGAGCGTTCCTTACAGTGAAGTTGCACAGCTAGAAGATGGTGTGCTCTACTGTAAGTACGATGACCAGAAAGATATATACAGTGCAATGATTGCCGATTTGACAGAAGCTGTAAACATGATAGATGTGTCTGAACCTGCGTTTACTGCCGGAGATGTCATTTATGGTGGCGACGCTTCACAATGGAAGAAGTTTGGTAACTCGTTGAAATGTAGACTAGCTATCCATCTTTCTAAAGTTGATTCAAACTGGAAGAACATTATTGCTGAAGCTGTGGCAAGTGGAGTATTCGAAAGCAATGATGATGCTGCTAAGTACTCTTATGTTACTTCGGGATCGGACTACTGTATGTTTTACTCTGGTTTCTATGTAAGCGGTCGTAACGACTTTACTATTACTAAACAATTTGTAAACCTATTGAAAGGTGAAGCAGATGTGTTGAATGCCAAAACTCATCCATGGGAAGGTACTCTCGATCCACGTTTGTCTATGTACACAACTCCTGCTACTTATATGTTCGATGGTGAGGCTGTTAGCGGTTACAATGGTTTCCCTTATGGGGCACCAAGTAATGTGTCTACTGCGGCTCGTGCCCGCACTCCAAACTGGTACAGCACTCAGCCTACCTTCTTAACTAAAGATTTCCCTGTGCCTTTGATGACTTATGCGGAACTACAGTTTATCCTTAGTGAATACAATGGCTATTCGGAGGCAGAATACAAAGAGGGTGTAAAAGCATCTCTTGAATATTGGGGCGATATCACCGGCAACAAGTTGAGTGATGATGCTGTAGAGGCTTATGTGACTGCCGTTTCAGGCAAAGTAGATGCTGAAGCTGTATCAGTACAGAAATATATTGACCTATTTATGAACGGTACAGAAGCTTGGACTGAAGTTCGCCGTACAGGTTACCCCACCCAATTGGTTCGCCCAGGCGATAAACAAACCTATGAAGTTCGCAATGGTGATGGCTTCTTGGTTGAAACGAGAGAGGTAGAGTTTTCTCCACTTTCGGATGTAAAAGGCGATATCATTTCTCGCGTGAAATATCCAACCAACGAAAGTACGTTGAATGGTAAGAACTGGGAAGATGCTGTGAAGAAGCTTCAAGATGGTACTAATAACTATTACACTAAAATGTATTGGGATGCACGTACATCAGCCTATGACCATCCTGCAAATAAGTAAGAGTAAAAATGTCTACTCCTAAATATAAGGTTCTTTTAGGGGCAGATTGTTTAACTATACATTAACCTCTATTCCTTAGTGTAAGGAATAATAAAAGCGGGTGTGTAATTCTTGAGAATTACACACCCGTTGCTTATTGCTACTCTTCTAAGGCGTAATATTGATAATCGCGCAAGATACTCTTCAAAAACTCTTCATACGACTCGCCACTGTCAAGTGTGATATGAAGTGTAGAGCATACTTTATTGGCCAATCGCTCTATGCGTTTATGTCGGTTTTTGATATCATCGAGTGTGCGGCTAATGATATCGACTTGCTCCAAAGAGAGGTCGGCAGCCTGTGGGTAAGTGGGCTGATAGTCGTGTGAGAGATAATTGAACTCGTCTAAATTGATGTGCAAATGCTTGAAGTTCTGCTCCTTGATGACAATGGTACCCGCCGCTAAGTCGCCAAGCCGTTGATGGTGCTTGGTGCAGACGATGAAGATGGCACCTAGTCCTCCAGTGATAAATACATCGATGGGCATTATTATCCATCTTAGTAGGTATGCGCCAAACGTAGGAGGAGTGCTATCCTTCATAACAACTCGGATGCGCATCACCCGTTTACCAATGGTTTGTCCGTTAGTGAATATCTCGAATATGAGGAAGTAGAAGATGGGAATGAGGGCGAATAATATAAAATAAACAGTATCTGACGGCCTAGCCCAACTGTGATCGTACATCTTCTTTAATAGATATAACCCACCGGTGATGTACAATGAAACGATGAGGAAATCAATACCTAATGCCAAGGCTCGATCGGCAAGTGTTGCCGACTTTTGATGAATCCGTACGAATTGTCCTGTGGTAACTGCTGAATATCCCATTTGTGTTTATATTCATTTTGCAAATTATTGCAAATATAGGCTAATTATTCTACTTTTGCTCGCTAGCAGGATAAAACTACAGCTGTCCAAATCTAGATTCAATGAAAGAAGTAACATTTATACGTCGGAACATCGATAAATGGCGTGCAGCCGAAACGGTGGTGGCAGCTGTTGACCATCATTCGCCCGACCGCTTAGCTGATATCTATACGGAGCTGACAGCAGATCTTGCCTTTGCGCAAACTCATTATCCTGAATCGCGTATCACCATTTATCTCAACAATCTATCTGCAAAGCTGCATCAGCAAATCTACCGCAATAAAAGAGAGAAATGGAGCCGTGTGCTTCACTACTGGAGATACGAGGTGCCGATTGCGATGTACCAAACTCGACGCTTGCTGTTGATTTCCTTCTTGATCTTTATCGCCTGTGTGGGGGTTGGGATAATTTCTGTTTTGGGAGATATCGACTTTGCACGTTTGATTCTGGGGAATTACTATATCGATATGACCTTAAACAATATCGAAAATGGTACACCCATGGCTGTGTACGATGATGACAACCCCTTTCTTATGTTTTTGATGATCACCTTCAACAATGTTAAAGTGGCGTTTATGTGCTATATGGGCGGATTGTTTACTAGTGTTTTCACAGGAGTTATATTGGCTGGAAATGGCATTATGCTAGGAGTTTTTCAGACTTTTTTCTTTCAACACAATGTGGGATGGGAGTCGATGCTAACCATCTGGCAACACGGGACATTGGAAATATGGGTGATAGTTGTCGCTGGTTCTGCTGGTCTGGCCATGGGCAACGGGTGGTTGTTTCCAGGGACTTATACACGTCTGGAGTCATTTATGCGTGGGGCAAAACTCGGGATGAAGATTGTAATCGGAACGGTTCCGGTCTTTATTATGGCCGGTTTCATCGAAAGCTATCAAACTCGGCATACCGATCAACACATCGTGTTGCGATTGCTAATTATCGCCTTATCATTAGGATTTATTCTTTTCTACTATATTTACTTACCATATAAATTAGGGCATGAATCAAAAACGAAAAATACCTCTGTACGTTAGACGTACCTTTAGCGAGAAGTTTAGCGCAGCGTTCGACTATTTGGGACAAAACTGGAAGCCATTGCTGAAATGGAATCTTTATCTCTTTCTGCCCCTTTGTCTGTTCCAAGCATTGACACTAAACAAAGTTTTGGGCGCGATGTTGATGAATATGATGGTTCTTAGAACAGACTTTATGGCTGGTTCATTCTTCCGAGACTATGCGCTGGCGTTGTGTTGCTATGTCGTTGGAATCATATTGTTTATGGCTTTGTTTTACAGCCTTTTCGCGCTCTACAATGAACGCGAAAATGGGTTGGAAGGTATTAGGTGGAAAGATATAGCACCCTCTTATAGGCGTAATGCACTTCGCTCTTTCAGACTATTTGTACTGCTTTTCTTAGTATGGTTTGTTATCTGCATTGCATTGGGATTGGTGGCTTATGTGCTGAGTGAGACAGGTGCAATAGCTCTTGTTATAGTGTTTTTCTTGGGGTGTTTGGCGTTGGTCATACCCATGACTATGTTAATGCCTATCTATTTTCTGGAAAAGATACGATTCTTCCCGGCATTGGGTAAAGCGTTTCGTTTGGGGTTTGGTACTTGGTGGAGCACCTTCGCTATCATTTTTGTCTTAGGACTATTGTCTAATGTCTTGCAAAGTGTGACGTCCTTTCCTTTTAGTGTCGTTTGGATAATACGCACTGTGTTTATGCAAGATGGAGCTGCTTTTTCTGTCTCTCCCTATTTCACTCTCTTTGCATATTTGGGAGGTATCGTGATGAATTTCGGTACATACTTAGTGATGAACCTTATGCTTGCTGGTACGACTTATCAATATGGTCATGCTACAGAAGTGCTGGATACAGTGACGATTGATGGTGATATCGCCAACTTCGAACAAATGAAATAAGGAACGAGGTAAATGCAACTGACTACTCCAACTACAATCATCCAACCCGACTCTGCTGTTTTAGCATCGTGGCAATCTAACCCAGACTATGACTACAATGCTGAACTGAGTATAGATAGTGTGAATTCAGGAAGAGATTTTTGGTATTGGATAGGAAGACTTTTGAATAAACTATTTGATCCATTCCTAAATAGTGAAACCAGTTCATATCTTTGGATGGTTGTCTTTCTTGTGGTGTTGGGTGTCATACTATGGTTTTTGTTTATTGGGAGAGATCGACTATTTGTAAAATCCAAAGCAAATACTACATCTCAGGAAGAAGAGGATACAATTTATGGTGTCGATTTCGATAAGGGTATTGCCAAAGCTTTTAAGGCCGAAAACTACTATGAAGCTATCCGCTTGATTTATCTGCATGCCATGAAGCGAATGAATGATGCCGAGATTATACGCTGGGAAATCTATAAGACTCCGTCGCAATATTTGTATGAGGTACGTCAAACCGAGTTGTTGGGTGCTTTGCGAAAGCTGACCAATCAATTCTTACGTATTCGATACGGCAAATACCCGCCTACATCCAGTATTGCTGATGAGATGTTGGTAGAGCGTCAGATCATTCTCAACTGGATTGATACGCATCAAACCTTACAGGAAGGGGGTGAAGCATGAAGAGTATGCGCGGCTTCCTAATCATCATCGGTTTACTTTTTATAATAACTGTTTCAGTAGAACTCTCGCAAAGGAAGAAGTTCTCTTGGGAACCGACCTTCGGAAATACTGATTACCATCCTTTTGGTTGCGCCATCTTTGATGATGTGATGAAAACTGCCATACCTGGTGGGTATCATGTCATCAATTCGACATTCTTGCGTTTGAATAATGCTCCTCCACAAGATGGCCCCATCGCTCTGTTGGTCATTACTAATGAGGACTTTGGCGATAAAGAGTTAGATGCAATGTTGAAGTTTGCCGAAAATGGAAATAAACTCTTTCTAGTGAGTAGCTCTTTGGGTTATTCTGTGAAAGACACATTGGGTGTCCGAGAGAACTTTGGGTGGTTTAGTTATGGAACTTTGATGCGAAATGGAACAGATCAGCAATTTGACACCATCTATACAGTGCAACCTTTAAATGGGCGTGATTCATTGACGCCACCTGTTGTCATACAGGAATATGCCTTTTATTCAAGGCTGGTAAGTAATAGTTTTGATTCCTATGACGACATTTATAGTGTGCTAGCAGTATCAGGTCTGAAACCAATACAACGTGATGTAATAAAGCGTGATAAGGTGGTTAGAGATTCTTTCGTAACGTATACTAGCAATTACTATCCGGCTTTTGCTCTTCGCCGACCATGGGGAGAGGGCGAAATCACTTTGATATCTACTCCATTGATTTTTACGAACTATGGTATGATGAATGGAGAGAATGCTCAATACATTTTCGACCTGCTACAAGGAGTGGATAGCTTGCCTCTTTATCGAACATTGGCCTATAACAAACCGAAGTATCAGAATTCTGGGTCTCCATTTGCCTACTTCCATCAACACCCTCCGCTACGACGGGCACTTTATTTTACCTTGGCTTTGATTCTTCTTTTTCTTGTCTTTACCGCGAAACGCCGACAGCGTGCGATGCCTGTGTGGAACGAACCAGAGAATCAGTCATTGACTTTTGTGAAACTGATCGGAACACTCTATTTTCAGCGACACGATGCATTGGACTTGGTGAGCAAGCAATATACCTATTTCACTGAGCAACTACGACGTAAGACGGGAATAGATATTGATGGAGAGAAAGATGATAAGGAGCTGGCAAAACTGCTGGTACGTCAGACTGGCTTATCAGAAGAGTGGCTGTGGCGATTCATGGCCGAGTTGCGACAAGTACTAGTACATAGGAATCCGATTGATGATCGTACCATGAAACGAATGATTGATGGGATGCGAAAGATATTATATACAGAAGAATAGAAAACAATATAACCTGATAACGATATGAGCGAAGAGTTAGAAAGAAATACACTCGACCTGACACAATTCTCGGAGAAGATGGCGCAGGTAAGAGCGGAAGTAGGCAGTGTGGTTGTAGGGCAGCAGATTACCGTAGAACTGTTATTGACCACGATCTTGGCCAATGGGCACGCTTTATTAGAAGGTGTTCCCGGTGTTGCCAAAACCCTATTGGCACGTCTCACGGCAAAGTTGATTGATGCAGAGTTTAGTCGCGTACAGTTTACACCCGACTTGATGCCGAGTGATGTGCTGGGCACCACAGTGTTCAATATGAAGAGCAATGAGTTTGATTTTCACCGTGGCCCAGTATTTGCCGACATTATTCTAGTAGACGAAATCAATCGTGCACCTGCCAAAACTCAATCGGCTCTTTTCGAAGTAATGGAAGAACGTCAGGTGACAATAGATGGTACCACCTATCCAATGGGCGACTTGTATACTATATTGGCTACCCAGAACCCCGTGGAGCAAGAAGGAACGTATAAGCTCCCCGAGGCTCAGCTAGACCGTTTCTTGATGAAAATTACATTGGACTACCCTTCGTTAGAAGAAGAGGTGATGATTCTAGAACGACATAATGCTGACACCCGATTGGCCAAACTGGATGAAGTCCGTCCTGTCGTTACAGCCGACGAGCTCTTAAAGTTCCGTCAACTAGTAACAAAGATCTACATCGAGCCTTCGCTACTTCGCTATATTGCTACTGTGGTTCAGCAAAGTCGTACAGACAAACGCATCTTCTTGGGTGTATCGCCTCGCGGTTCGGTAGCTATGCTCCAATCGGCCAAAGCCTATGCTTTACTACAAGGAAGAGACTTTGTGACTCCCGAAGATATCAAGTTTGTTGCCCCATATGTGCTCCAACACCGCATTCAGCTATCGGCAGAAGCCGAGATGGAAGGATTTACACCCCTTAAAGTTGTTCAACGTCTTATCGATCAAATCGAAGTACCCAAGTAGTCTATGTTCTTAACACGCCGATTCTATCTTGTTGCGCTTCCCATTGTGCTGTTGCTTCTAGGAGGCTATTTTTGGCCGCCACTCTTCGCGGTGGGGAATATATTGCTGTGCCTATATGTGATAGTAGCTTTGCTAGATGCGATATTGCTATTTGCTACCGGCAAGATAGAGGCAACCCGCCAGTGTGCCGAACGTTTCTCCAATGGAGATGACAACAAGGTACGCATTCCTATCCATAGCAGTTATCCCTTCAAAATAGATGTAACCGTTGTTGATGAGGCTCCATTCATCTTCCAACGTCGGGACATAGAATATAGATTGCAGCTGCTCAAAAAAGGAGAGGGCGTTGTTCGCTATACACTCCGACCTGCCAAACGTGGCGTTTATAGCTTCGGGCACATTCGCTTGTTTGCCCGTACTGCCATCGGTATGGTGGAGAGGCGTTTCACTCAAGGTGAACCGGTAGATGTTAAGGTATATCCTTCTTACCTAATGCTGAGTCGATATGAGCTGTTGGCGATGAGCAACAACCTCAACGAATTGGGTATCAAACGCATCCGTAAGGTGTCTCAGCAGACTGACTTCGAGCAAATTCGCGACTATGTGCAGGGAGATGAATATCGCTCTATCAACTGGAAGGCTACAGCTCGGCGCAACTCTCTGATGGTAAATGTCTATCAGGACGAACGCTCACAACCTATCTATAACCTCATAGATAAAGGGCGTGTGATGCAACAAGCGTTTAGGGGTATGACTTTGCTAGACTATGCCATCAATGCATCGCTTGTACTCTCTCATATTGCTATAAAGAAAGATGATAAGGCGGGACTGCTGACTTACAACAATCATTTGGATACATTTGTGCCGGCTGGGAAGAGTAAGAAGCAGATGCAGACACTAATGGATACTCTTTATGCGCAGGAGACAAGTTTTGAGGAGTCCGACTATTCCGAACTTTGTGTGCAGGTAGAAAAGCATCTTCACAAGCGTAGCCTGCTGATTATCTACACCAATTTTAGCGATTTAGGCTCGCTAAACAGAGAACTTCCTTATCTTCGACAGCTATCGCGTAAGCACTGCGTATTGGTGGTTTTCTTCGAGGATGCAGAGTTGAAGTCTTATCTACGCCAACAACCCATGCACACAGAAGCCTATTATCAACAAGTGATAGGCGAGAAGTTTGCTTACGAGAAGCGCCTCATTGTCAATACACTTCGCCAGAACGGTATCTATGCACTACTCACCACACCCGAGGCACTGACAGTAGATATTATCAACAAATATCTAGAGATGAAAGCGCGACAACTCATTTAACTCCCGCTTCTTAAGTTTATTGTCGCAAAGAAATGATAATATTGAAGATGCTGGCTACGGGAATCTAGCCTGCTGCATAGGCCTTTGCAGTACTACTGCGTAGCCCTACGCAGGATTGCTGCAAAGGGTTACGCAGTAAACCCATCAAGTGTAGCCCATATGCTGTAGCAACCTACAAAAGATATAGAGAATGTCATTTCCTGGAGTTGGTTGACCGTTTACAATTGTACTCCTAAATAAGGTTGACTCCTTATTTTACTATTCCTAGAAT
>CAMTOQ010000062.1 GCA_947074205.1 uncultured Bacteroides sp.
GCCGATTGAGCTATAGAGTTGTAGAGCATAAAGATGAGAGGAAAGAAATAGCAGGCAATGCTGAATGCCGCTACACCTTCTTCGCCCATATAAGACATGAAAACATAGTTACCACAAATCATCATGGAGGCGATAGCGAGCTCGCACATAAAAGATGAGAAACCAAGGTTGCACATATACGTAGTATTGCGCAGCGTGAGACGCATACTTTTGCGACTCATCTTAATAGGAATAAAGTGCAACTTATTGGTAGAGCGGAAAAGGTAAACCAACATCATCAATACACCTACAATAGTACCTACACCGGTGGCAAGAGCAGCACCAAACATACCCCATTGGAAGACAAATATCCAAAGGTAGTCCAAAATGATATTAATAACGGCCGCCGTGATAGAACATACCATGGCATAGCGTGGTGCACCACTTAGTCGCACAAAGAACCCTGCCGAAACAATGAGTGCATTGGTGGTGAGAAAAGGCACAAAGCCATAGATATAATCTCTACCTAAATCCATCAATCGATCGGAACAGCCAAAAAGACGGAGAACCTGATCGGGAAATATCAACACTAGAACAGAGCACAGCAATAGAAACAGAGAGGAGATGGCCAGCGCCTGTGTCATATTGATTCGTGCTGCCTTAAGCTTACCGGTAGAGAGATGAATGGAGGCGACGATAGAAGCACCCATACCAAACATCAATCCAATACCTGTAGAAAAAAGGAACAAAGGAGCGGTAATGTTGACAGCGGCCAAAGCGTCACTACCCAACCCATGACCTACAAATATACCATCTGTGATGACAAACACAGCATTAAATAGCATACCCAGCAGTGTTGGGTAAAGCATCTTACGGAACAGTGATGGGATATCCTCACGTCCAAAATCAATTTTATCTTTTAATTCTTCCATACTTCTTCTTACTAATCTTTCTACTTAATTTAATTTCTATTGACCCTTAAACACCTTATTGTGAAGCTCTACTCAGCTTGGTCCGAAGGGCTGTATGTGTCATGCCCTTGACACTACAGCACACAGGGCTCTGTACTAACACAAGTAGCCGTAGTCTACAAAAAAAGGCGGTCCACTATTTTACTAAAGCAGCCAACTTCTTTTTTACGGGTTGCAAAAGTAGTGGGAATGGAGGAGATAAAAATTACCAAATGGTAATTAAAGCGTCCCGAAGACTTAAAGTAAAGCAGAAGAATGTATCTTTGTTGTAAAAGAGGACTGTTTATAAAGTCGAATGATATATGGAAACATACAAAGAGAAACTATGCAGAGAATATGCCTTGACCATACAGCAAGCAGATAGCTTGCTAGCCGAGATGGAGTTGGTACATTTCAAGAAGGGAGAGTTTGTGGTGCGTGAGGGAGAACGCAACACAAACCTATATATCATAAAAAATGGTGTATGGCGTAGCTTTCGTATGAACGATGGTGAAGAGATGACTTTGTGGTTTGCGGCCGAAGGGGAATGTGTATTTGCCATTTGGGGATATACCAGCGAGGGTATTTCTCAGACCAATATCGAGATCGAAGCTGACAGTACCGCTTATGTCATTTCTAAAAGAAGAATTGACGAGCTCTGCAATACTTCTCTACATATGTCAAACCTGATACGCACCATCTTTGAATATCATGCCTTGTGGGCTGAGAATTTTCTGCTGTTCTTTGCCGATCATGTAAGTGCTCAGCAGCGCTACCAAGCTATTATGAAGAAAAGCCCGGAACTTTTGCAGCAAATATCGCTTAAAAAGCTCGCTTCCTATCTCTATGTCACCCCACAATCATTAAGCCGCATTCGAGCCAACCTAAAAGGGGAATAAGAGCGAGGAGTTTTCCATAAGCAACAGAACCATTTAATACCTTTTATGTTTATTAATAAGACTATAAGTGATTAAATGATATGGATACATTCAAACAAAAATATTGGAAATACTCATTAATTGGAATTATTCTTATTCTAACGCTTGTTCTGCTAAAGGAGGTTATGCCCTACCTAGGTGGGCTGTTGGGAGCCATTACCATCTACATTCTGGTGCGTAACCAGATGATAAGGCTAACTACCGTAAAAAAGATGAAACGGGGAAAAGCAGCGGCACTTATCACTGTAGAAATAATCTTTGGCTGCCTCATCCCTTTGGCAGGCTTTATATGGCTAGTGGCCTCACAGGTAGGAAAGCTTAATATTGACCCCAGCTCTATGGTCCATCTAGTTGACGAGGCAGAGGATTTTATAAAAATGAAAACCGGGTTCGATATATTTGGGAGCAATAGCGTATCCTACATTGCTGACGCTATCCCCAAAATAGCACAAGCCATTATGGGTGCAATAAGTAGCTTTATCATCGATCTCTTTGTAATTATCTTCATACTCTATTTCATGCTAATTGGTGGTACTAAAATGGAGCAATATATTAAAGATATTCTTCCGTTCAACGATGCAAATACAGATCATGTGTGCCATGAAGTAGAGTTAATTGTCCGATCCAACGCTATTGGTATTCCGGTCATCGCAATTATACAGGGTACTATCGCTTCAGTGGGCTATCTTATATTTGGTGTACACGATGTTTTGATGGTAGGGCTACTAACTTGTTTCGCAACCGTTATCCCTGTTGTAGGAACGGCATTAATCTGGATACCGGTGGCCATCATATTAGCCATAAAAGGACATTGGTTTGGAGCGGTGGGGATTATGGCATACGGTGTGTTGGTGGTGGCACAAAGTGACAACCTCACACGATTCATTCTACAGAAAAAGATGGCAGACATTCACCCTTTAATCACAGTGTTTGGGGTGATTATTGGTATCTCTATGTTCGGCTTTATGGGGGTGATCTTTGGACCGCTTATTCTCTCGCTCTTTGGTCTCTTCATCAACATGTTCAAACAAGAATATCTGGATGCGCCACCAAATAAGTCGGATACGATGGAGTCTAATCAGGAAGAATAAATTATTTTTGCACACGACAAACATTAGACTAATTTTATGGTGACCCTCTATCTTATATCGCTTGCTGGTGTGCTATTTATTATCCAGCTGATTTACTTGTTTACTATCTATACCCGTGTTTATAAAAGCAATAGGCAAGAAGCAGAAAAAGATAGGGTGTCTGATGAGCAACTACCACCGCTCTCGGTGATTATCTCTGCACACAACCAAGGTGAGGAGTTGAAAAAGAATCTCCCTGCCCTGCTGACACAAGACTACCCCAACTACGAGGTGGTGGTGATTGATGATAACTCCAACGACGATACGAAGGATATTCTGAAACGTTTCGCTCACGAGTACAGTCACCTATACCATAGCTTTACCTCGCAAAGTGCTCGCTACATCAGCCACAAAAAGTTATCGCTGACTCTCGGCATAAAGGCAGCGAAGAATGACTGTTTGGTCTTTACAGAACCTCAATGCACGCCTCAAAGCAATCAATGGTTGCGATTGATGGGACGTCACTTTACACCAACTACTGACATTGTGCTGGGCTATAGTAACTATATCTCAGCCAAAGGCGAGAGAAAGAGATTTATCACTTTTGATACTCTAATCAGCAACCTTCGTTTTCTAGGATTAGGTCTAAAAGGAAAAGCCTATATGGGTAGCGGACGCAATATGGGGTATCGCAAAAGCCTCTTCTTGAAGAATAAAGGGTTTGCGTCGAACTTAAACTACCTACGTGGGGAAGACCACCTCTTTATTAACGAATTCGCTACACGCAGCAACACAAAGGTGGAAGCAAGTGCCGGCTCTGCAATGGAAGTAACCACCTACAACGACAAGGCAGATTGGAAGGAAGAAAAGCAGAACTTCTTGGTTAGCCGCAAGCGTTTCCAATTTTCACAGCGCAGCAGTTTTGTAATGGAGAGCTGTTTCAACACGCTTTTCTACTGCGCATGTGTTGCCGGAATGGTGATTAGTATCGTACAACATCTATGGATTTATCTACCGATTTTTCCATTGCTTATTCTTCTTTATTGGGTATGCTTCGGAGTGGTGATTAATCTGACAGCCAAAAAGCAAGGCAGTAAACAACGCTACATCTTAACTCTCCCCTTTTTAATGGCTGCACGAAGCATCCGTACCTTCGGACTAAAAGTACAACTTATCTTTACGAAGAAAAGGGAGTATATGCGCAACTAGTCTATTACTCGTAGCGCATTGAACTTGCAGGATCGATTCTAGTGATCAAAAAGGAGGGACCGATAAGCATCAGTACCGAGACCACAAGGGTAGCCACATTGATAAGTAGGATAACAGGAATATTGATGCCTATGGGCACCGATTCTATGTAGTAGTTGGACGGATCGAGTTCGAAGAGCTGAAACTGCGACTGTACGAAGCAGAAAAGTAGTCCAATGGCATTTCCCCAGAGCATCCCCTTACCAATGAGGAACACGGAGAACCAAAGAAACACCTTTCGGATGGAGTAATTATTGGCACCCAATGCTTTTAAGATACCAATCATATTAGTGCGCTCAATAATGATAATAAGCAGTCCGGAGATCATAGTGAACCCCGCCACACCCGTCATCAAAATCAAGATTACTATCACGTTGAGATCGAGAAGACTGAGCCATTCGAAGATCTGTGGATTGAGTTCTTCTATGGTCTGTACAAAATAGTTTCCGCCAAATTTATCAATACGATTGTCCACTAGCGAGGAGATGTTGTCTGCAGCCTCTTCTAAGCGATCGTATTCGGTTAAGCGAATTTCCACCCCACTGACTTGTCCGGGTTGCCAATTGTTAAGACGATGAGTAGTATATATATCTGTGAGTAAAAACAGATTATCATATTCCGAGAAGTTAGTTTGATAGATACCCTTAATTGTTAGCGGACGCACACGCACATTATCTTGAATAAAGTAGGCAAATACACGATCGCCCAACTGTAGACGCATCTTGTCGGCAATTGGTTTAGAGATAACTACCGCATTGGAGGCTACCGTATCGCTAAACTGAGGAATCTCTCCTTCTAGCAAATGTGACTGAAAAAAGGAGAGGTCATACTCCGGGCCTACTCCTTTAAGCACCATTCCTTGAAATGCATCATCGGTCTTTATGATCCCCGGCTTAGTGGTGTAGCGTTGCACGCGGCTTACTAATGGTTGTTCGGCAAGCAGTTGACGCAAACTATCTTCCACTAAAATCGGGAAGGTCTCATAAGAACGAAGCGCATCGAAATTAGTAATTTGAATGTCTGCGCCAAAGCCGGTGACTTTGTTCGCCACCTCTCGTTTAAAGCCAATTACCACAGCAACGGTGACAATCATAATCGCTAAGCCGAGAGCTATACCCGTAAGAGCGATAAGCACAGCAGGGCGCGAGACTTGTTTGCCACCTTTGGTTTCGCCATAAATACGTTTGGCTAAAAAGAAAGATAAAGACATAAAAAGGGATGTTAGATTAAATCGTGCGTCCAGGATAAACTTCGAGCGCTTTCTGCAAAACAAAAAGGGCACGAGTCAAATCTTCTTTCTTCAAGACATAGGCGATACGCACCTCATTGATACCACCACCGGGTGTCGTATAGAAACCACTGGCAGGAGCCATAAAGACGGTTTGACCTTCGTATTCGAAATCGGATAGACACCACGCACAGAACTTATCTGAATCGTCAACGGGCAACTTTGCCACTGTGTAGAAAGCACCCATTGGGATAGGTGAATAGACTCCAGGGATACGGTTCAATCCATCGATAAGACACTTACGGCGTTCCACATATTCGTCGTAGGTGTCGCGTAGATACTCTTCGCCTGCATCAAGAGAAGCCTCGGCTGCAATCTGACCTATCAATGGAGGACTTAGACGTGCTTGGCAAAACTTCATCACGGCATCGCGGATCTCCTTGTTCTTGGTGATCAAAGCACCGATACGGATACCACATTCTGAGTAGCGCTTCGACACAGAGTCGATCAGCACTACATTGTTTTCGATGCCTTCGAGATGACAAGCAGAGATGTAAGGTGATCCGGTATAGATAAACTCACGGTAGACTTCATCCGAGAAGAGGAAGAGATCGTACTTCTTCACGAGGTCGCGGATTTGATTCATCTCGCGACGGCTGTAAAGATAGCCCGTTGGGTTGTTGGGGTTACAAATTAGAATCGCTTTAGTGCGTTCATTAATGAGTTCCTCGAACTTCTCCACTTTAGGCAGAGAAAAGCCTTCCTCAATGGTTGTTGCAATGGTACGTATCACCGCACCTGCCGAGATAGCAAAAGCCATGTAGTTGGCATAAGCGGGCTCGGGAACGATAATCTCATCGCCCGGATTGAGGCAGGAAAGGAAAGAGAAAAGTACAGCCTCTGAACCGCCCGAAGTGATAATAATATCGTCGGCAGTGAGGTTGATGTTGAATTTCTTGTAATAACCTACTAACTTCTCACGGTAACTACGAATACCGGCACTTGGACTATACTCCAACACACTACGGTCTATGTTACGAATTGCATCGATGGCGACTTGCGGTGTCGGAAGATCAGGTTGTCCGATGTTAAGATGAAATACATGAACGCCCCGTTGTTTGGCAGCGTCAGCCAAAGGAGCCAGTTTACGGATAGGTGAAGCCGGCATTTCATTGCCGCGTATCGATATAGTAGGCATAATCTAATTATCTAATTTGAAGTAGCTTATAATTTTAGTGACGACAAATGTACACAATAAAACGGACACAAGAATATAAATTTGTCAAAAAGCTTACTAGGTGGGCTATCTTAGTCGATAGTTACATCCTGCCATACGCCCCCATGTAGCTGGCGCACGGTAGTGAATCCAGCCTTAGTGAGAGCTACTAGAGCTTCCATACGGCTAGCATTGATACGCTCGGGGTAGTGCGAATCACTATTGACTAATACAGGAATAGAAAGTGAGTGGAGCAACTTGAAATGGCGCTCATTAGGGAAAAATACGTGGTAGGCTTCATAGGATTTAGTATTGATCTCTACCATCAATTGATGTTGTGCTGCCGATTGAAACAGCTCGTTAACCAGCTGTTGATACCATGGTTCATCCATAATGCCCGGTCGACAACATTCGGCATTGTAGTGCAACTTGTCGGCATGCCCCAAGATGTCGAACCCGCCGAGTTCAATCATCCGCATCTGTCGCTCAAAGTAGGCACGAACCAATAGTTCAAGGTCACCATTAAAATGGCGCTGAACAATATCTTTGAAGACAGGAGTAGACACATCAATGTCAACAATATCTCCGCTTAGGTCTTCTAATAGGTGAACCGACCCAATACGATAATCCAAGGGCAATTCTTGAAAGTGTTTAGAAGAAGGATTATACTCCTCATTAAGATAGTCTATTTCCAACCCTAGATAAAATTCTATACGATCGGCATATTTCTGCTTCACAGTATTGAACTCAGCTAGATAGTCAGCCATATTCTCCCAATCCATACTCCAATGCGTATGATAAGGGAGTGGAGCATGCGAAGATACCCCGTAAGAGGTAAACCCTTTGGCTACGGCAAAGCGGAGAAAGGCATCCATTCCCGCCTTGCCGTCACACAGTAGGCAATGACTATGATAGTTGGTTAGATTGCTCATGATTCTATTTCGCTTAGCTCAAGCCAACGCATAGTTTTTTCGTCAATCAATTCGTTTACTTCGGGGAGACGCTTCGACTTCTCTGTTAGTTCGTCTACAGTAAGGGCACCGCTACAAAGAGCTTCCTCAATTTGAGCCTTCTCCTCTTCGAGTTGTGCAATCTCTGTTTCCAATTGCTCGTACTCGCGCTTCTCCTTAAAGGTCATCTTTTTCTTCTCGGTAGTAGGACGCACTCTAGCTGTCTTCTCTTCGATCTTTTTGACTTCTTCTTTTTCTTGCTGCTCTTTCGTTTCCTTCCAGTCGCGATACTGCGTGTAGTTGCCCGGGAAGTCGCGAATGTCGGCATTGCCATTAAATACCATCAAGTGGTCTACTACTTTGTCCATAAAGTAGCGGTCGTGCGATACGACGATAACACAGCCACCGAAGTTCTTTAGATAATCTTCCAACACATTGAGCGTGATAATATCCAAGTCGTTGGTGGGCTCATCGAGAATCAGGAAGTTGGGGTTGCGCATCAACACCGTACAAAGGTACAATCGACGCTTTTCTCCCCCACTCAACTTATGCACATAGCTGTGCTGCGTCTCGGGTGTAAAGAGGAAATGTTGAAGAAACTGAGAGGCGGTAAGCTTCTTACCATTACCTAGTTCGATAACCTCAGCAATGTCTTGCACCACATCAATTACCTTCATCTGCTCGTCGAACTTCAAACCATCTTGCGAATAGTAGCCAAAACGAACTGTCTCTCCAATGTCGAGCGTACCACTGTCGGGTTGCACCTCTCCCATCAATATTTTAAGGAAGGTCGATTTTCCGGTTCCGTTGTTACCCACAATACCCATCTTCTCATAACGAGCGAAGATGTAAGAGAAATCATTGAGAATCTTCAAGTCGTCATAACTCTTACAAAGGTGATCGGCTTCGAAAATCTTACTCCCTATATAGGACGATTTAATTTCGAGCTTCACATTAGAGTTATTCATTCGCTGTTTTGCCACCTTCTCGAGCTCATAAAAAGCATCTTCGCGGTAACGAGCCTTATGGCCACGTGCCTGAGGCATTCGGCGCATCCACTCTAACTCGGTACGATAAAGATTGTTAGCTCTTTCTATCTCTACACTCTTAGAGAGGATACGCTCTTCACGCTTCTCCAAGTAGTAGCTATAGTTGCCCTTATACGAATAGATAGTTTGATTATCGATTTCAAGAATCTCCGAGCAAACACGATCTAAGAAATAGCGGTCGTGTGTCACCATCAAGAGGCTAAGGTTGGTGCGTTGCAGATACTCTTCCAACCACTCTGTCATATCTAGGTCGAGGTGATTGGTGGGCTCATCCAAAATCAGCAGATCGGGTTCTGTAATCAAGGCATTGGCTAGTGCCACACGTTTGAGCTGCCCGCCCGAAAGCTGTTTGATAGGCTGATCGAAGTTGCGAATCTTCAGTTGCGAAAGAATCTGTTTTGCCTTTTGTTCATACTCCCAAGCGTGATGAAGATCCATCTGAGCAAGAATCTTATCTAGCCCGGGGTGACCTTCTGTTTCAAGACACTTCTCATACTCCTTAATAAGTTGTACTACTTCATTACCATGATAGAAGCAGGCCTCGAGTACAGTTAGATTTTCCGGATAGGTGGGATCTTGTTCCAAATAGCCCACCTTTAGGTCGCGGCGAAAAGAGATGGTACCACTATCGTAGCCCTCTTTACCAGCCAATATGTTGAGCAGAGTAGTTTTACCTCTACCATTTTGGGCAATCAGCCCGATGCGTTGTCCTTCGGAGATACCGAATGATATATTATTGAACAAGACCAAGTCGCCAAACGACTTGGTCAAATTTTCTACTTGTAAATAGGATACCATAAAATCTTCTTATCCGTTTAATGCTTCATGATAGGCCGCTTCGATAGTCCATTCGCTACCCGCCTTTATCTTACTCCAAATCAGTTTCAGAGGGTCCACTGTGCGACCGTCTACAAATTGCAAAACAGGCACTTCGCGATTTCCATCAATCAATGTACGCCACTGCACCCCATCGACTTCGTTGGTCACAATAACACAAAGACAGATACCCAATGCCAACCATTGATCTTTTTTCTTTGGTCCAATCGCCCCTTCGTCAACCACCTTTTGAAGCTTAGGAAGGTCGTCTTCGCCACCGTGGAAATCTTGCTTTAAGCGCTCCTTTACCTCGGTAGAAGCCCATTCAAAGCTTTCGTTGATAAGGAAAATTTCGGATAGACGAACAGGGATCAGTTCGGCCGGATATTTTTGGTCTTGTAGACGCACTTCTATTGAGGCAATAACATTTGTAGCCTCATCGATAGATGCTCCTTTTGCCACGGTAAAAGAGCAGTCAAGCACCAATTCATTGGCATCTACCACCCACCAGTGAGTAGTGTAGTAGGCCTCATCTTCCATAAACATCTCCTTGCCATAGACACAAGTATAGGAGCCTAGCGTAATGGTTTTTGCAGAAGGATTTTCTTTAAGCGTCTGCTTCAAGGTAGTCGCTCCATAGGAAAGTCCCGTTTTCTTGTCCACCGTTCCACGATAGGCAGAGATACGGAAGTTGCCCGACCACTCCTCGGGGTTATAAAAAAGAAATGAATCTTCATTATCTTCAAACTCACTCCATGAGGCAGGGTAGTTTAGTGAAAACCATCCACCGGGTGCTATAAACTTCTTATCAGGTGTCATATTGTTAGGGTATCAAACGTTAGTAAAGCGCGAAATTGATTGCTGTTTAGCCATATAGCGCACCTTTCGTTTACAAAAATACATCTTTGACACTATCAGACAAAGTAGTTAGCAGAAAACATTTCCATTATTTGCGTATTAGAAGCTTGATTTCCTGAATAGATTTATAATTTTGTAAATGTAACAGTACTGTAATATTTGTTTCAACTCCACGTAACAACAAATCACCTATTTTGCACTCAATAAACGAATATTACAATCTATTTAAAAAACATACACTATGAGTGAATATCGTATTTTAGTTGTAGACGACGAAGAAGACTTGTGCGAAATCTTAAAGTTTAACCTCGAAAACGAAGGCTACGAAGTAGATACAGCCAACTCGGCAGAAGAGGCCCTAAAACTAGAGATCAGCAGTTACAACCTCTTGTTGCTCGACGTGATGATGGGTGAAATCTCCGGATTCAAGATGGCTAACCTGCTGAAAAAGGACAAAAAGACAGCTCACGTTCCCATCATCTTTATCACAGCCAAAGATACGGAGAATGATACTATAACCGGTTTTAATCTAGGAGCCGACGACTATATCTCGAAACCATTTTCATTGAGAGAGGTGGTGGCCCGTGTCAAAGCCGTAATCCGACGTACCGCCGACTCAGAAGGTACAAAGGCACCCGAACAGGTGAACTATAAAGATCTAGTGATAGATATTAGCAAGAAAAAGGCTAGCATTAATGGTGAAGAGGTGTCGCTCACAAAAAAGGAGTTTGAGATTTTATTCCTTCTTCTCCAAAACCAAGGTCGCGTGTTCTCGCGCGAAGATATTCTAAGCAAGATATGGAGCGACGAGGTGTATGTGCTCGATCGTACCATTGATGTAAACATCACCCGCCTTCGCAAAAAGATTGGGACGTATGGCAAACGCATCGTTACTAGACTAGGATATGGATACTGCTTTGAAACAGAATAAAGAATGAACTTACCACCAAAAGATAATCGGTTTCTTAGTTTTAGCCGAAAGCTTTTTTTATCTGTAGTAGCTGTATTTATGGTGCTATCGGCATGCTTTGTCACCTACCAATACAACCGTGAGAAGGTCTACAAGGTAGAACTACTAAACAGCAAGTTGCAAGACTATAACGCTCGCGTACACGACAACTTCAAAACTCTACAAGACTCTCTTACTGTGACTGAGTTTTTGAATGAGCACCAGTTATCCGACCTACGTGTAACCATCCTTACTCCGGAAGGCAATGTTGTATTCGACACATCTGCATCGGACACAGGAATGATGGGCAACCACTTGAATAGAGCAGAGATACAACAATCGCTCAAGAACAAAAAGGGATATGACGTGCGACGTGTGTCCAAAACCACCGGAATACCCTATTTCTACTCGGCCACCAGATATAACGATTACATTATCAGGACAGCCTTGCCCTACGACGTAACACTAGCTAAATACCTCAAAGCCGATGCCGCTTTCTTCTGGTTTACGGGCTTCTTCATACTGGTAGTGCTATTTTTCTTCTACAAATGGATTGAAAGGTTGAGTACTTCCATCAATCAATTACGAGAGTTTGCCATGCGAGCCGACCGCAATGAGGCGATGGATACAGATATGCAGTTGACTTTTCCACACAACGAGTTAGGAGATATATCACAGCATATCATCCAAATCTACAAGCGACTACACGAGACGAAAGAAGATTTGTATATTGAACGTGAGAAGCTAATCACACATCTTCAAATCTCACACGAGGGACTAGGTGTATTCAGCCGCCAAAAAAAGGAGGTGTTGGTGAATAGCCTTTTCACACAGTATTGCAACTTGATTTCGGACAACTATTTAGAGACCGCAGAAGAGGTTTTCGATATTAAAGAGTTTAAGACAATAAATGACTTTATTAATAAAGCTCAAACACCACCGTGGGGCAATGAAGAGAAACGTATGTCGATAGCTCTTTCTAAAAGCGGACGTAGCTTTATTGTGGAGTGCATCATGTTTCAAGACCTCAGCTTCGAGATTAGTATCAATGATATTACATTGGAAGAGGAACAGAGTAAGATGAAACGACAGCTGACACAAAACATTGCACACGAACTAAAAACCCCAGTAAGCAGCATTCAAGGCTACCTGGAAACAATGGTGAGCAACGATAATATTCCTAAAGAAAAGATGGACGTTTTTCTGGAGCGCTGCTATGCGCAGAGCAACCGTCTAAGCCGCCTGCTACGCGACATCTCCGTGCTGACACGCATGGACGAGGCGACAAATATGATAGATATGGAGCAGGTGGACATCAAACAGTTGGCCTCGAGCATGTTCAACGAGGTTTCTCTAGAGCTTGAAGAGAAGCAAATTTCAGTCAACAATTTGCTGAAAGATAATATCAAGATAAAAGGGAACTACTCTCTACTCTACTCCATCTTTAGAAACCTTACAGATAATGCCATTGCCTATGCGGGAAACAATATAAGCATTACACTGAGTTGTTTTAGAGAAGATGATAATTTCTATTATTTCAGTTTTGCAGATACAGGAATTGGCGTATCACCAGAGCACCTTGGGCGCTTGTTCGAAAGGTTCTATAGGATAGACAAAGGACGCTCGCGCAAGTTGGGTGGTACGGGTCTAGGACTAGCCATTGTAAAGAATGCAGTGATTATCCACAAAGGCACGATATCGGCTAAGATTAACAGCCAAGGTGGGTTGGAGTTTATCTTTACTCTTGCCAAAGGCAAATAATCATAAACTAAAACGCAGCTATAACTCTTGGGCTATAGCTGCGTTTTAATTTATGATTTAACGAATTATTCGTGGCGCATCAAGCGTTGGTGAGCCATCTCTTCGTATTTAGTTCCCGGACGACCATAGTTGGCATAAGGGTAAATAGAAATCCCACCACGAGGGGTAAATATACCTGTTACCTCGATGTACTTAGGATCCATCAGTTTGATAAGATCTTTCATGATGAGGTTGACACAGTCTTCGTGGAAACCGCCATGGCTGCGGAAACTGAAAAGGTATAGTTTCAAGCTCTTACTTTCGACCATCTTCACATCGGGCAGATAAGAGATACGAATCTCTGCAAAGTCGGGCTGGCCGGTAATAGGACATAAGCTAGTGAACTCGGGACAGTTGAAACGTACCCAATAATCGTTCTCAGGATGCTTATTGTCAAACGCCTCCAACACTTCGGGGGCATAGTCTTGCTTATATTCAGTCTGTCTACCAAGTAGAGAGAGCTGTTCTTTTAAATCGCTCATATTCTTTATATCGGTTGTTTATTAGTTATTATCACGCTTTGCCAAATAAGTAGCCAAGCCTTCAGCACGTAGTTCACAAGCAGGACATTGACCACAGCCATCGCCTTGAATGCCATTGTAGCAAGTAAGTGTTTCGTTACGAATAATATCGAACACTCCTAATTTGTCGGCCAGCTCCCACGTTTGTGCCTTATCAATCCACATCAGCGGAGTATGAATAACAAACTGCTCTTCCATGGCAAGGTTCAACGTCACGTTGAGCGACTTGATAAAAGCATCACGGCAATCGGGATAGCCACTAAAATCGGTTTGCGACACACCGGTTACCATATGGTTGACACCTAGCTCACGAGCATACACCGCAGCAATACTTAAGAAGAAAAGGTTACGACCCGGCACAAATGTGTTGGGTAGACTATCTTTTGGTTTCTGCTTATCCATCACCACAGATAGATCGGTAAGAGAGTTGTGCGACAAGCTGGCAATAAACGACACATCCATTACACGCAAATCAATCCCTGCATCCTGAGCAATTTTCTTAGCGAGCTCCACCTCATGGACATGCTTTTGTCCGTAGACAAAACTTAGGGCATAAACCTTCTTGAAATGTTTCTTTGCCCAAAAAAGGCATGTGGTAGAGTCTTGTCCACCACTAAATACGACTAAAGCTTCTTCTTTGTTCATATCAATTAAATATCTTTTATCTTAAGCACATTATAAGAGATATCATTATCATAGACATCGCTACCCTCAATCTTTTTGATATAGTTCACTACTAGAATAGTGACAGGTAGAATAATGATTTCGTATAGTGTTTTTAATACAATCTGTACGGCCATTAAGAGGAGTAGTTCACGAAATGGTATCAACCCGCCGAAAGCGATGGGAAAGAAGATCAGCGAGTCGCCCGTCTCACCTACCACTGTAGAGAGAATAGCACGCGCAGAGAAACCTTTACCACCTGTAGCGACTTTCATCTTGCTCATGACATAAGCATTAAGAAACGAACCTATTAAAAAGGCGGTGAGACTAGCAGCCACAATACGTGGGGTCATACCAAATACAAAGTTGAAGTGCTCTTCGCCTTCCCAGAAAGGGGCAGCAGGAAGAGATACCGCCAACATTCCCATACCTGCCACAAAGAAGTTCATCAGGAATCCACTCCAGATGATGAGACGAGCTTTTTTAAAGCCCCAAATCTCGGCTATACAGTCGTTGATGATATAGGAAATTGGGAATACGAGCAATCCGGCAGTCATGGTAAGACTACCTATTTGAATTACTTTTGTTTCGAGTAAATTGGCTGTAATAAGACACACATTGAAGAGTATGCCCATCAGCATGAAGGGGATAGATACTTTTTCTTTCATCTTCCTGTTTTTTACGTGGTGTTCTAGAATACACGACCGCTATTAACGGCATCCTATTTTAAAATTGAAAATTTATTGAGGTACAAAATTAAAGCTATTTCTCTTAAAGCTTCTACAATTAGCAGTATTTATATTGTTGATAAGATTATTTTTCGAAAAAGGCATTAAAACTCAACCATTTCTGTTTAAAATCTGTTTAGATATCATTAAACTAACGATTTTTTAAAGATGAAGCCTAAACAGAAGTTATTTATCTTATTACTTGTGCTCGGAATTTTACCTTATAATTTTTTAGCGGCACAAGGAGACTCGCTTTGCGTAGAGAATCAACAGTCCACCACCTTTACACATCAGGACAGGGAAAAAATGGTTCAAGAAGTAATAGTACTTTTAAACGAGGCGAAGCCACCCTACTTTAGAGAACCTGGAGCTCCACGCTTTCTATTAACAGATAGACAAGGAAAGTTTGCTCTGGGCATCGGTGCAGTACTTCAAGCTGTAGCAGAGTATGACTTCGATGGTATTGTGAAAAATGTAGATTTCTACCCATCATATATCCCCTTAAAAGGAGCTACCGGTGTGAAAAATGAGTTTCAGATGGACATCAGTACCTCTAAGATCTTCATAAAAATGGTGGGTCGAAACAGGGTTTTGGGCAATATTTTATTCTATACGGCCGGTGACTTCCGAGGCAGCAACAATACCTTTAGATTGCTTAACTGCTATGTGCAGCTACGAGGATTTACCTTTGGGTATACTTATGGTGGCTTTATGGACCTAAATGCCACCCCAACCACTGTCGATTTTTCAGGTCCAGGCGGATGTGTATTTTATCGCACCACACAGTTTGCATACAACTACACAGGCTTAAAGAACTGGAGCTTTTACGGAGCAATTGAGATGCCCAATGTAGACGGGATATACGAAACAGATAGCGATTTACGATATACATCGGAGGCAGCCGCACAACGAATGCCCGACTTTACAGGGAATATACAATATAGCTGGGGGCCGGAAAGCCAAATACGTGCAGCAGGTATTGTGAGAAGCATGACCTACAATAGCTTCAACAATAAAGGAGATATTTCGGCTAAGTCGGCTATTGGATGGGGAGTACAACTATCGAGCACATTTATGCTAGGAAGACAATTTCAGATCTTCGCTCAAGGCAACTATGGGCATGGTATAGGACAGTTTTTCAACGATAAAGGCAATCTTAATCTCGACCTCGTGCCCGATACTAATAACCCAGAAAAGATGCAGGCCATACCAATGATGGGATGGTATGCCGCTATTCAATACAACATCAAGCCCAATCTGTTTGTATCATCAATCTACAGCGCTTACCGACTTTACTCGGAAAACGGTTGGCCGGTCGAAAATTCCGACTTCTTCCGTTATGGACAATATTTTGCAGCGAATGTATTTTGGAACATCACCAATTGCTTCCAAGTGGGTGCAGAATATTTGCGAGGATGGCGCACCGGTTTCCTCGATAAATCGACTCGTCATGCCAACCGAATCAATGTGATGGTACAGTATTCACTGTAACCAAATAGATATTATAGTTCGCCATTCCCCAAAAAAGGGACTACCCTCTTCGGATAGTCCCTCCATTTTTACACTATAAATATCGAAGTATTATCAGCAGCCACAAACTGCAGCTAAAGCCTTGTCATAGTTGGGCTCTTCTGTGATTTCGGGAACCATTTCCGTATAAACCACTTTGCCCTCTTTGTCGATTACCACTACTGCTCTTGCCAATAACCCAGCCAAAGGGCCATCAGACATCAGCACTCCGTATTTTTCATCAAAATCGCTCTTGCGGAAATCAGATACAGGATGTACATTTTCTATACCTTCTGTAGAGCAGAAGCGACCTGCAGCAAAAGGCAAATCCTTTGAAACAGCCAATACTACGGTATCTTCGCACTTAGCTGCTTTTTCGTTAAACTTACGTACCGAGGTGGCACACACGCCGGTGTCGATACTTGGGAATATATTCAATACTACATTCTTGCCTTTAAGTTCGCTCAATGTCTGTGTAGACAAGTCAGTTTTCACCAAATGGAATTCAGGAGCTTGTTTGCCCACTTCAATAAACTCACCTGCTATTTGCACAGGTGTACCTTTGAATTTTGTAGAAGCCATAAATTTCTCAGTTAAAATGTTTTATACTCAAGATCTATTTACACAATTGTAAAGTCACAAACAAAACAAAGCTTAGTATTGTTCTTTGGCCAAGAAATTAATAATTAATCCTGTTGCGAAACAATAGCACCTCGAATTTGTTAACTAAAAAACAACTAAATGTAAAATCAATTTATGAATACAATTTACGACCAAATAGGGGGAGCCATAAAGAATTGGTGGGTCTCACTTCTAGTAGGGATTTTATTTATCTGCGTAGGTATATGGATGCTTTTTAGACCGGGAGAAGGATATATGGCATTTAGCATCATTTTCAGTATCACAATATTGATAAGTGGATTGGCCGAACTGTTTTTCGCCTTAGCCAACCGACATGTTTCTAGTTGGGGATGGTATTTGGTTAGTGGTATTATAGATATCGTAATAGGCATCGTGCTTATCAGCAACCCTATGTTATCGGAAGAGGTTATTCCTTTTATCGTAGCGTTCTGGTTGATGTTTAGAGGATTCTCCGCCATCGGTTATTCAGTGGATTTAAAGCGTTACGGCACGGGAGAATGGGGATGGTATATTGCTTTTGGCGCTCTATCTATACTCTGCTCTATCTTTATTCTATGGCAACCCATTGTGGGCGCCTTTTATGTAGTATACATGATTGCGTTTACCATGCTAGTGATAGGTTTCTTTAGAGTAATGCTAGCTTTTGATCTACGCAATCTGCACAAAAAGGGGGAAGCTAAACAGTAATTAATGTACTTTTGAACAGTGCTTAAAGCAAAATAGGTGGGTAGATATTCTCTACTCACCTATTTTTGTGATTGCATCTTTCTGGCAATCTTCTTGTGTGTTAAGTCGATAAATGTGTTGTAACGGTACTTTTATTATAGCGTTTTGTTTTTGTATAAGCAACCCCAATTCGGCTAGGTCACTATCTTCTCTGACCTTATCTAGTGTCGATAGACAAGGTAATTTTCATGTTTTCTACTATCTTCTGATTATTTGGAGCATATTCTCCTGTCAATACGTTCAATCAGTTGTGTGAATGTGTATATTTGTGCGTTTTATGGTACAGATATAATCTTTTCAACTGAACTATAAATACGAATATATAGGCTATACTGCATCCGCGTATGTTAAAGAAATAAAAGCTATTATTTTCTTGTTGTGGATGTGCAGTATTAGCGCAATCTTAGCATTTTAATTTTAAACACGTGGCAAGTAAGATAAATGAAGAACAACTAGTGGAACTGTGTAGGCAAGGCGACAACCGTGCCCGCAAAGAACTCTACGAGCAATATGCAGGACGCATGTTGACCATTTGTCTGCGCTATACGGCAGATCGAGATGCTGCCCAAGACTTGCTACATGATGGGTTCATCAAGATCTTTCATTCGTTTGAGAAATTTACTTGGCGAGGCGATGGATCGCTTAGAGCATGGATGGAGAGAGTCTTTGTTAACGAGGCTTTACAGTGGCTACGCAAAGGTGATGGACTTAATAGAACAGTTGCACTAGATGAGGTGCAAGATATCAATGAGCAGCCTGATGAAGAGGATATAGAAAAAATACCCCATAGCGTACTTCTACAGTTTATCAATGAACTACCGATGGGCTATCGCACTATCTTCAATCTATATACCTTTGAGAATAAGTCGCACAAGGAGATTGCCTTACTTCTGGGTATAAACGAGAAATCATCATCGTCCCAACTATTTCGTGCCAAAAGCACTTTGGCCAAAAAGGTAAACGAATGGCTAACAATAAACGACAGATGACAAACAACGATATAAATAACGAAAAATGGATTGAAAAGCTGGTTGAAAAGATGAACAACCATAGTGAATCAATTCCGAATAATGGATGGGAGAAACTTGAGCAAGAGCTTTCTTCTACCCCAAAACCCTTTATGCTGATTCCTCATCACTGGCGACAATTGGCAGCTGCAGCAGTGCTGTTGACCGCCATCTTTGGAGCCGCACTATACTTTCTGCATGGACCTGAGTCAAATGACATCGACAAAAAGGTGGCAGAAGTGATGGAACTTACCAACGAAGCAACCGCAGAGGATATACGCCCTCTCGACGAATTTACGGTTACAACACAGCAGACCACATCTCAACACGTTGCTACACACGCTTCGTATCCTAATAGATCGGCAAACACTAGTGCCGGCACCACAGCAGTAGCC
>CAMTOQ010000063.1 GCA_947074205.1 uncultured Bacteroides sp.
GCTAACTCAAATTTTATGATTCTTAAATGAGTCAACCTTTTCCAGTATAAGACATTCACTCTGGGTACAGAATAGATTACTAGACTTTGGATGGTAGAAATTATAGAATATTTATAGTTCCAATGGGGATAGGTGAGGCATTAATGCTGAGCTTATCCCCATTGCTGTTTGTTCTCTATCCCTTTGCTGTCCGCATTTTTTTTGCAATTGGCCTAAAAAAAAGTCAATTTTGATAGTGGAAATTATAAAAAAAACATACTTTTGCCTTAACGAAATACAACAAAACTATTTTGTATCGCTCCTTGCTTATTATAGAGTATTGATGAAAATGTTAGAAAAACACATTCTTCCCTTTTTTTCATCAGCAAACGATTATTTTTTAGATATTTTTCGCCTAGACGTTTTATTCTGCTTAGTGTAATCAATCGCAAGTTAATTCTAATAAAATTTATAAATTGAAATATAATTCGATTTATTGAATAATTGCTTAATGCGTTGTTTTATAGTGAATTGTGGAAAACCGTTATCGAAAACACTTCTAAAAAATACCATCTAAAAACCAAATTGTACACATTGGTAATTTCTGTTAACTCTATATTTGCAGCGTTTGATATAAACATAAAAGTGCCTTATTTTTAATAACTATAACTAATCG
Organism: uncultured Bacteroides sp.; assembly: GCA_947074205.1. GTDB lineage: Bacteria > Bacteroidota > Bacteroidia > Bacteroidales > Bacteroidaceae > Bacteroides. The sequence continues at coordinate 656 of CAMTOQ010000063.1, forward strand.
AATATGAAATGTAATCTAGTCATTCGAAAAGCAGCAGTTACTTTGTTCTTAAGTATGCTATGTCTTTTCGCGTATGCACAAAAAACCATTACTGGTACAATCCTCGATAATATGGATGAGCCAATGATCGGTGTTAATGTGTTAGTCAAAGGAACTACTAATGGAGCCATCACCGACTTTGATGGCAAATTCACACTCTCAAATGTAAAAGCCGACGACATTATTGTTTGTTCTTATATCGGATATCTTACCGAAGAAGTAAAGGTTGGCGATCGCACAAATCTTAAAATAGTGATGAAAGATGACTCAAAATCACTCGACGAAGTAGTGGTTGTGGGTTATGGTCAGATGAAGAAAAGTGACCTTACCGGGTCTGTAGCCTCTGTACAAACAGATGCCTTGGTTGGTAAAGGTACTCCTTCGGTTGTCGCTGCATTGCAGGGTTCTGTTCCTGGTGTAAACATTACACAGACTTCAGGACGTGCTGGTGGTGGTTTCAATGTCGAAATCCGTGGTAAATCTTCTACTAACCCTGATACAGCTCCTATCTATGTGGTAGATGGTATTATCTGTAGTGATATTCAGTTCTTGAATCCACAAGATATTGAACAGGTAGATATTTTGAAAGATGCATCTTCTACTGCTATCTACGGTTCTCGTGCAACTGCCGGTGTTGTGATTGTAACAACTAAAAGTGGTAAGAGTATCGGTAGCAAAGGTGCTGCTACGCCATCTGTAACTTATGATGGTTTCTACGGTATATCTTCTGTAGCACGTATGCCCGACTTTATGAATGGTCAAGAGTTTTATAACTATCGTTTCTCTAAGTTTTTGACCTATGCTGGTACTGCAACAGCTCAGAGTGGTCAACCCGCCTACACAATGGGTACTTACGAACAAATGGCTCTTTATAATAATGATACAGAAGAGTATCGTTTGAAGAGTATCATGGCAAGCGGCGAAACTACCGATTGGCCTTCATTAGTTACTCAAGATGGACAACAACAAAATCACTATATCTCTGTAAACGGTAGCGGCGAAAATGTAAGCTACTATTTAGGTGTGGGTTACAACTCAGAAAAGGGTATCTATAAAGGTGACGAGCAAAGAACTATCAATGTTAAAGCTAGTATGGATGCTAACATTAATAAGTACATCTCTGGTGGTTTTAGCTTCAACATGGCTCATATTAATAATGATTATGCCAACGATAATGCTGTGCAGATTGCTTATCGTATGAATCCATTTATGCAACCTTACGATGCAAACGGTGAGTTGAATAGCAAGCCTGGTAACTACGAATCAATGGGTTCTTCTTCTTCATATCAGTTCTCTGATCAAGTGAGTCCATTGTTGTATATGATGAACCAAACTAAGAATCAAGAGACATGGAGACTTCTAGGTAATATCTATTTGGATATTAAACCATTGAAGGGTTTGAATATTAAAACTGTTTTCTCTCCTAACTATACTCACTATAGACTTGGTCAATTTGATGATACATTGGTTGACAACGATACGAATATCGCTCAGAAAACAACCAATCGTGCTTTCTCATGGACATGGGACAATACAATCAATTATAATCTTAATATAGCTCAAAAACATACTATTAACTTGATGGGATTGTTTAGTGTGACTTCAGGAAATACTGAATATGATTACTTGAAGTACACAGGAGTAATGGATGGTACGCTATGGTGGAACCTTAAAACAGGTGAGTATGATGCAACAGCTTCTAAGAATTCTTATACTGAAAGCAGCATGTTGTCTTATGCACTTCGTGCTAACTACTCATATTTGGGTCGTTATATGTTGACAGGTACAGTTCGTTGGGATGGATCTTCAAGATTTGCAGACGGACACAGATGGGGCTCTTTCCCTTCAATCGCAGCAGCTTGGCGTATCTCTGAAGAAGAATGGATGAAGCAAGAATGGTTGAGCAACTTGAAACTTCGTTTGAGCTACGGTGTTACCGGTAACAACTCGGGTATTGGCAACTATGCTACACAGCAAACTGTTGTTGGCCCTATCTACTACCCATTTGGAGGTGACTACTCTAACGGTTTCTATCCTAGTTCTATCGTAAACAAGGCTTTAACTTGGGAAACCTCAAAAGAAATAAACGTTGGTCTTGACTTCGGTTTCTTGAACAACCGCATCAGTGGTACTTTGGATTTCTATCAGAAAGACTCAAAAGACTTGTTGTTTGATGTAACTCTTCCTTTCGAAGCAGGTGCAACTAGCACAGGTGGTGCAATTCAAATGACTACTAACGTTGGTAAGATTCGCAATAGAGGTCTAGAAGCGTCTTTGACTACTGTTAATGTTCAGACTAAAGATTGGAACTGGGAAACTACATTCACTTTTGCAGCCAATAAGAATAAGGTTAGAGATATCAATGGTATGGGCGAAGATTTGCCTAACGATGGTCTATTTATTGGTCAGCCTTTCAATAACGTGTACGGTTTTGAATGGACTGGTATTGTTGATGATCGTGATATGATTGTTCCAGATGCAGAAATTGCTCGCATAAAAGGTTTCACTCCTGGTCAAACTGTTAAATCTTACGACTACTACTATACTTGTTATGGATGGACCGAAGGTCAACCTATTATCAACGATGCCAACGGTGACGGTGTGTTCAATGAAGATGATAAGAAAGTATATCGCAAGGATCCAGCTTGGATTGGAAGTTTCAATACAAGAGTGACTTATAAAAACTGGGACTTGAGTGCATCTTTGTATGCTAAACAAAATTATACTGTATCATCTAACTTCTATGGTGAATACTTGGGTTGGAACGACCGTGGTCGTATGAAACTAAACGTAGACTACTATATTCCTGCAGGTACATTGATCGACTGTGATGGTGTTAATCCTGATGGTTCATATATCAACCCAGTTTACCAAGAAACTACAAACTATGGAAAGTATCCTTTCCCTAACAATGGTGCTTCTAATGGTGGTATTGGTAATCCAAACTGGTTGGCAAGTACTAACAAGTATGTAGATGCCTCTTATGTGAAAATTCAAAATATCACTTTAGGCTATACATTCCCTAAAATGTGGATGGATAAAATCGGTGTACAAAGACTTCGTCTATACTGTACTGTTACCAATCCTTTCGTATGGACTAAATATAAAGGTTTTGACCCAGAATGGGCTGATGCTAGCTTGAGAAACGATGGTCCTAGCACTATTACTTGGCAGTTTGGTGCAAATCTTAAGTTCTAATTGTAATGCTATAAACTATTTTAAAGATGAAAAACAAATTATATATATACGCATTTGCAGCAATGGCTGCAATGTCGCTAGGTAGCTGTAGTGACTTCTTGGATGCTGATAATAAAACAGCAGGTGGTCAGACTGCGGATGATTACTTCTCAACTGCCCAAGGACTTACCTCATTCCGTACTTATGCATACTACTCATTAAGAAAAGTTGTAGCGCAAACTACAATATTCGAAGATGGTACCGACTTGTATATACGTGTAAGAAGCCAGACACCATCTTCTTTCCAACAGTATTCTGTAAGTGCTGAGGATGTAGAAGTAAAGAATCTGTATATCTCTGCTTACGGTGTTATCAACAACGCTAATGGTCTTCTTCAGTATGGTGGTGAAGATTCTCAATATGCTCCTGATGCTCGATTCCTTCGTGCATATGGCTACTATATCCTAACTCAACAGTTTGGTGCAGTTCCATTGTCGACTACTTATATTAATAATGCTAACCGTGAATATCCACGTGCATCATTATCGGAAATCTATGACTTCTTGATTAGCGACTTAACGCCTCTAGCTTCTGATAGCAGATTGCCAAAAGAAGACCTAAATGGTAATGTTAGTCAAAGAGCAGTTTGTGCATTGTTGTCCAAGATCTGTCTAGCGGCAGGTTGGGATATGCAAACTACTCTAGCTAATGCAGTACAAGGTACTTATAATAAAGTAGATGCTAGTCGCAACTATTTTACTGAATCGGCGGAGTGGGCAGAAAAGGCAATCGCTAATGGTGCAGTATCAACACTGGCACTATCGTTCGAAGACAAATGGTCTCCTTTTAATGAGGCAAATGGCGAGGAGATTTGGTCAGTACAATATGCACGCGAAGGCTTCCCAGGTGATGCAACAAATGGCGGTCATGGTTTGCAAAACGACTTTGGATCATACTATGGTAACAGTGTTTCTACAGGTTACAAATATGCTCTTTCGTCAAAAGCTCCTTCTCTTAAGTCGGTTTACCTTTGGGATGAAAACGATACAAGATATGAAGGTACCTTTATGACAACTTTCTACAACTACTCTGGAGATTGGGCTAAGTCTGGCTATTTCGCTTATTATAATAATAAAGAAAATAGATCTACAATGCCTATCGGTCTTTGGTATGCTCCTTATTATACTTCAACAGCAGATGCAGAAAAGTTTATTGCTGACAACAAAGAGCGTTTTGCAAGAGGCGAAGCAGTAAATGATGTAATGGCGTTTATTGTTGGTGATCCAATGACAGTATATACCTTTAAAGCTGATGGCTCTTATACTAAGTCTTCTTCTAGCTATATCGATTATCAAACAAAAGTTTATAGTGCGCCATCTGTGAAGAAATTCGATGATGCTGCTACTATTCAAGATAATACAAATAGCTCAAACTGTTATCGTGATATCGTGTTGTTCCACTTGAGTGATATGTATTTGACGGCAGCCGAAGCATATTATATGAGCGGTAATGAAGCTAAAGCATTAGACTATATCAATGTGGTAAGAAGACGTTCTTCTGCTCCTGCAATTCAATCTTTAGCTGCTTATCAACCTGCTTATTCGGTTTCGGGTAACTTCCAAATCGGTTTCTTAGACTTGCTTCTTGACGAGCGTGCTCGTGAGTTGTATGGCGAAAACCAAAGATGGATGGACTTGCGTCGTACCCGTCAGTTGGTGAGATACAACATAGAGTTTAATTCTCTTATTCCTGATGTTGCGGCTATGAGTAATCCTATTGGCGAGGTGAAATGGTATCGTCCTATTCCTGCTGAAGAAATTAGCTCTAATAGCGGTATGACTACTGAAGATCAAAATCCTGGTTACTAATATTTTTATTCAAAAATTGAATTGTTATGAAGATCAATAAATTGACATATATGTTCGTCGCCCTATTGGCCATGTGTATTTCTTTTACATCATGTAATGACGATGATACAAGAGTATTTGAAGTGTCGGCTGGCGAAGGTATCGCTGGGCAATATACAGGAGAGTGGTCTAAGACTCTTGATGGTGTTACTACCACAGGTGTAGGTACAATGATTTTTACTCCTTCGGACTTGGGTGGTAACTATGCTAATATCACGGTAAAGAGCACCGATCTTGATATTGATATGACTAGTTTGGCAAATGTGACTCATGCTAACGATGATTATGTATTTACTAATACTAGAGATACTAATGGCTTTGAAACTAGCTTTATGGGTAGAGTGTTTGCAAATGGTTCTGCTACTATCTATTTTCAAAAGACAGTGAAGGAAGGTCGTAAAAGTTATACTTATATTTTTGGCTTTGACGGTACTCGATAAATTAATTCTCACTAAAGGTTTGAGGCGATAGTCTCCTACCTTTAGTGATACTAATATTGTTTTTAAATTTGTTTTACTTATTAAATTTTATGTTATGAAAAAAAATCTACTTTTTGTTGCAGCTGTTTGTGCTGCTATGACAATGTCAGCTCAAGAATTTGGTAAGGTTCCTGCGGATCTTGGTACAGAGGCGGTAGCTCATGCTGCTGGAACTGAAATTGCGTCTTCTGCAAATATTACTATGAAGGTTGCTTTTGAGGATAATTATAAGAATGTTGGTTTAGCCATGGATCCTCATACTACTTTCTTGATTGGTGATGTGGAGTTTGATGGAAGTCTTGGTATGCAAGGTTCTTCTAACCCTAAAGATATCGATGGTGGTTCTCCTGATGCTACATTAAAAGCTCCTGCAACAGGTGCAGTTATTGAGTTTACAGCTAAGGCTGATGGTTTTGTTTATGTTCCCGCTAAGTTATCTTCTAACAAAAGCTACACAGTGTTTGAAGAAGGAACATGTATTGGTTATAGACTTGCTATGCTAACTACCAATGAATTGTTAGGCTTATTGGATATTGAAATAAAAGGTTCTGGTGAGTTAAATGAAGTGACTGAACCAATCCTTTGGCCGGAAAAATATTCACCTAATTATGCTGATGCTGATATTAAGGTGAATGGTATGGGTGTTATAAAGTTCCCAGTTTACGAAGGTTGTTCATATCTTGTAAATGCTGTTGGCTCTAAGATATCTTTTGCAGGTTTCTATTTTGATACTGATGGTAAAACTCAAGTTTCTCTTATAGGTGATGGTGCTGACCCAGTTGTTATTATGGCAGGTGAAGGTGGTACTGGTATCCAAGGCTCAGCTGTTGCAAAAGATGTAGTTTCTACTTCTTATATCTCTGTTTCTGGTGTTGAATTAGCTCAACCAGAAAAGGGAGTAACTATCGTTAGAAACGTTATGTCTGACGGCTCTGTAGTAGTAACAAAAGAAATGAGATAATTAGTTGATTCCCGCATTTGAAGTCGTGAGACTTTAGGGATATTCTTTGCAGAAAGAGGGTGAGTAGAAATGCTCGCCCTCTTTTTTTGCATCTTGTGTAGGTGTAAGCTAATAGTTGCAAACCTACAATATATGTTTTTAGAGGGAAGTGTATGGTTGAAAACAAGGATGTCTATAATGTGGGCCATAAGAGTGAGAATTGCCTTAGAATTCCAATCCGATTTATTTGCAAATCCATTTAAAGTGGCTAGTAGTATTAAACTCTTCGTGTATAGATTGACTATGTTATACGCATAAAATAAACACTAACTACTCACATCATTAGTTTGAGAATCATAAATCTCACGCTCTGACTTCATTAATGACTCCATACCTAAACGGATTAATTCTTGAAATCCTTCTTTACCATTTGTTAGTGAAGAAATAATTTCAGACATTTGTTCTTGTGTAAATTCCATTTTTCTTTGATTTTGGTTGACAATACAAATCTAAGAAATATTGGGGTTTACACACTTTTTTGAACACTATCTTTATCGGGTGAGCCCCATAATGCTCATTTATTTGGCTTATGGGCACGAAAAAAGGCATATGGTATGAACTATATGCCTTCTTTTTGGTGATCCGCCTGGGGCTCGAACCCAGGACCCCAACATTAAAAGTGTTGTGCTCTACCTGCTGAGCTAGCGAATCAATCCTTGTTTGCGTATCGGTTTATTACCTGATTGCGGGTGCAAAGGTAGTGACTTTTCTGATATCTGCAAGTGTTTAGATGATATTTTTTCAAACTATTTTCTATGTGCCTGATTATCAGCTTCGAAAATTTCATCGTCTGTAATCCTTTCATTGTTGATGATAAAGCGTTTGTAGTACGAAATCATTAGAGTAGTGAGTGGGAGAGCGATGATCATCCCTATAATTCCCATTAGTGACCCCCATACAGATAATGAAAGAAGTATGATGGCCGGGTTTAGTCCGGTGATTTTACCCATAATGCGTGGGGTGATGATGGCGTCTTGTAAGATTTGTACGATGGCAAATACAGCTGTAGCGGCTGCCATAATGATCCAGAAGTTTTGTCCGGTTTCCGCAGCTTTCAGAATGGCAAGCATTATAGTGGGTATGAAGCCTAGGATTTGAAGGTAGGGCACCATGTTAAGGGCACCTATCAGCAGACCTAGGCCGATGGCCAAGGGAAAATCTATGATAAGGAAACCTATGCTAAAGAGTATACCAACTATTAGAGCTACTAAAGCTTGTCCACGGAAGTAAGTGTTCATGCCGTTTTGTAGGTCGGTAGTGAGGCCTACGGTGAACCGGCGGTAGCGCTTGGGTAGCATGTTTACCCATCCTTCCGATAGCTTCTCGTAATCTAATAGAATAAACACTACATATAATAATATAATGAAGGAGGCTAGAATATTGAATAGAAAGCTCACTGAATCCGATAATATCGTCCATAATCTAGGGATGGCATTCTTTATCGTGTCGGATATGCCATTCTCGTTGAAGAAATTCTCTATGGCCTTGATGTCTACATTCTCACTGATAAATTGAGATAGCGTCTCGGGTACTTTGGAAGAGTGCGTTAAACCCTGGGTGAGGTAGGTGAATAGTAGATGATTTACTCTGGAGAACTCAGCAATCATTGGGGGTACAACTAAGAAGAAGAACCCCACACCCACGGCTGTAATCACCAGTAAAGCGCAGAAGATAGAGACTACCCTGTTTTTTAGATAGAGCTTATATTGGAAGAACTTTACCAATGGATAGATCATGTAAGCAATGAGCCAGGCAATGAAGAAGGGGAGCAACACTCCACTTAGTCGGTTGGTTAGCATCATCAGTCCTACAAATATTACACAGAATATTATACCTCTTATAAAGATGTCGAACGTTATTTTTTTCTTCTCCATGTCGATTTAATTAAAGGTGAATATCGTTTTGTCTAATCCTATTCGCTATCTTTTTCTACGGCCTTGTTGTAGCATTCGCGGCAAAGAGGCTCGTATTCGGCTGTTTCGCCAAGCATTACTTGTTTGTCGTTTTTTACGGTGCGATGAGAGAATGATGCTAATTGTCCACACTCCACGCAGATGGCATGCACTTTCGATACCTCATCGGCAATGGCACATAGTGCAGGCATCGGTCCAAAAGGGCGGCCACGGAAGTCCATATCCAGTCCTGCCACAATCACGCGAATGCCATTGTTTGCAAGCTGATTGCACACATCTACTAGTCCCGGGTCGAAGAATTGTGCTTCGTCTATGCCTACTACATCTATTTCAGAAGTGAAAAGCAAGATGCTGGCCGAGGAGTCAATCGGTGTAGAGGCAATGGCTTGCCCTTCGTGTGTCACCACGTTGTTGTCCGAATAGCGTGTGTCGATGGCTGGTTTGAAGATCTCTACTCGTTGGCGTGCAAATTTGGCACGTTTCAACCTGCGAATAAGTTCCTCGGTTTTGCCCGAGAACATCGACCCGCAAACCACTTCAATTCTTCCTCTTCTATGTGTCTCCTTTAATTTGTCTTCTGAGAATAATACCATAGTGTATAACTGTTATTTAGATAGTATACTGCAAAAATAGATAGATTTCCTTGCTTACGCTCGTTTTTTGTAGTATTTATTTCTACTTTTGCGCTATACAGATATCTTATTCGTTATGAGTATTAAGTCCATTTGGGAGTCTATTGAGCTAGACCAACGTCAATTGAAGTGCTTGTTAGATAGCTTTGTGAAAGAGCCTGATGAGGTGATGAAAGCTGTTATCTTGCGCGATGTTAGTCAAGCTATTCTTCATCTGCAAAAGCTTCATTCTTTAGTAGAAGACTGCCCGTGTAAGGAGGCTCCTGTAGCATCTTGTGATGAACCTCAGGAGGTGGCTCCGGTTGAAGCTCCCGTTTTGGAGCAGCAGGAAGTGGTGCAAATTCCTTTAGCACTTAATGACACATTCCTTTTTGCCCGTATTCTTTTCGGGGGCGATGTTCATAAACTCAAGCAGTTTTGGGGAGGTTTCGAGACTTGTGCTACCTATCAACAGGCCGAAAGTTATCTTAGAGAGAACGCACCCACAGTGAGTGAAGAGGATATGGCCGAATGCCTCTCCTTCTTAGAACAATTTTATTCCAATAGACAATCCAACATTATACCGTAAATATATGGCCGGAAAATTATATGTAGTTCCAACTCCGGTTGGTAATCTTGAAGATATGACCTTTAGAGCAATAAGGGTTCTGAAGGAGGCCGACTTGATATTGGCCGAAGATACACGTACGTCGGGTATCTTGCTAAAGCACTTCGAGATAAAGAACTCGATGCAGTCGCACCATAAGTTTAATGAGCATAAGACTGTAGCTCATGTGGCCGACCGCATAAAAGCGGGCGAAACTGTGGCTTTAATATCAGATGCCGGTACTCCCGCGATCTCTGACCCCGGTTTCTTGGTGGTGCGCGAATGTGTGCGCAATGGGCTCGAAGTAGAGTGTTTGCCCGGGGCAACTGCCTTTGTGCCGGCATTGGTATCATCGGGTCTGCCCAATGAGCGATTCTGCTTTGAAGGCTTTTTGCCTCAGAAAAAGGGGCGTCAGACCCGCTTTAAACTCCTTGCCGAAGAAACGCGCACAATGATTATCTACGAGTCGCCGCATCGTCTTCTAAAAACTCTTACACAGCTGGTGGAGTATATGGGAGCTGAACGTCAGGCATCGGTGTCTCGCGAGATTTCTAAACTACACGAACAGACTGTGCGTGGTACGCTTGCCGAATTGGTGCAACATTTCACCGAAACCGATCCGCGTGGCGAAATAGTTCTTATAGTAGAAGGAACAGATAAATAGTAATCACAAATTAGTAACTTAATAAACAATGGTATGAAGAAGTTAGCATTATTAGTATGTATTGCAGCATTATTTGCTTCATGTGGTGGTTCGGGTAAAAAAGAACTACAACAACAAAACGACTCTTTGCGTTTGGCGTTGAATGAGCGCAATGAAGAGTTAGATGATATTATGGGCACCTTTAATATGGTTCAAGATGGATTCCGTCAAATCAATGAGGCCGAAGGTCGTGTGGATTTGCAACGTGGCGCTATTGGCGAAAATGGATTGGACACTCGTCAGCAGATTACTTCGGATATGGAATTTATCATGCGTCAGATGGAAGAAAACCGTCAGCAAATTGAAAAATTGCAAGGTCAACTTAAGAATAGTACTGCAAACACAGCACAACTTAAGAAGGCTGTTGAATCGTTGACCAAGGAATTGGCTGCGAAACAACAACGCATCGAAGAGTTGCAGGCCGAATTGGCTCAAAAGAATATCCGTATTCAGGAGCTAGATACAGCAGTAAGTGGTTTGACTGCTGATAAGGAAGCACTGCAAACAGCCAACGAAGAGAAAACTAAAGCTTTGGAGGCGCAAGATGCAGCGATGAATACAGCTTGGTTTGTATTTGGTACTAAGTCGGAGTTGAAAGACCAAAAGATATTGTCGAAGGGTGATGTGCTTCGCGATGCAGATTACAATAAGAACTACTTTACGCAGATTGACATTCGCGTGACTACCGAGATTGCACTTTACTCAAAACGTGCGGAGCTGCTCACCACACACCCAGCAGGTTCGTATGAGTTTGTAAAGGACAATAAAGATCAGCTAACTTTGAAGATCCTTAATCCTAGTGAGTTTTGGAGCGTATCGCGCTATTTAGTGATTCAAGTAAGATAATGAGTAGATATAAAAATCTTTTCTTTGATTTAGATGATACATTGTGGGCATTCTCTTCGAATGCCCGCACTACTTTTCAAGAGGTCTATTTCGAACATGGTTTGGATGGTTTCTTTCCCTCCTTCGACCATTATTATAACATTTATCAGCAGCGCAACACGGAGTTGTGGGTGGAGTATGGAGCAGGCCGTATCACCAAAGATGAACTCAATAAACAGAGGTTTCTGTACCCGTTGACTGCTGTGGGCCATCCCGATGAAGAGTTGGCTAAAACCTATTCCGATGATTTCTTTCAACGTATTCCTCTTAAGTCGGGGCTTATGCCACATGCAAAAGAGGTGTTGGACTACCTGAGTTCGCGTTACAACCTCTATATCCTTTCAAACGGATTTAGAGAGTTGCAGACTCAGAAGATGCAGTCGGCAGGTATAGATGGCTATTTTAAGCGTGTCATTCTTTCGGAAGATTTAGGTTTGCACAAGCCCGCTGCTCAGCTTTTTCATTTTGCTCTTTCGGCTACGCAGTCGGAGGCACGCAATACTTTAATGATTGGCGATAGCTGGAGTGCCGATATAGAAGGCGCCAAGGGGGTAGGGGTCGATCAAGCTTATTATTCTCTTGTTGAGCCGGTTAGTCCTCTTCCTTTTCAACCGACTTATTTTATAGATGATTTACGCCAGTTGAAGTCGTTTTTGTAGAATAGAATTCTTAATTATATTTTTAGCGCTATGCTCTTTGTTGTAAGAGTGTAGCGCTTTTCTTTTTAACTGTATCATGTGTAATTGCTTGATGCTCAGTGATTGTTGTCTGTCTGTTTGAATGGCTTGGTGGATAGCCCTTCTCACCGAGCAGACCAGCCTTTGCTACCGTGGTGGCAAGGGCTACTCACCGTGGTGGCAAAGGCTACTCACCAAATGGGTATTAGCTTGTTGTTAAAAGGCCTATTAATTATCTATATTTTTGTCTTTTTTTCTTCTCTTTTATTGCATGAATATGCATTATCTATCCTGCTAAACTGAAAGCTGTTGTAAGTGTGAAGCTATAATTAATAGACTTATTCTTTTGTTTGTCTATCAATGTGTTTTGAAATGGCACTTAAATAGTATTATTTTCTCTTTTCTAATTCTTGAAATGCATATATGTTGAATTCTTTTAATTATAAAACGAATGTAATAATTAAGTAATATACACACGTAGGTGTTTTGCAATGTTAACAGAATTGGCAAAATGATTATTTGCCGATGTGTTAAATATGTTATAATTGATTTTGCTAAATAGTAAAAAGATAATTTTAACGGCTTATTTTTCTTTTGTGTGCTGCTATTTACTCTGTTTTGTTGCTTGAAATATCGGTTTTACTGTCATATTGATATCGTTCACGCTCTGCATTGTGTTTGTTATTGTTATCTCATTGTATTCTTAATAACTTTGCAAACTGTCGCCTAAAAGCGATATTAACGATAATATGTAACTTTTACAGAGTATTTATGAAAAGAAAATTAATGTTGTTGCTGACCTATTTTTTTGTAGGAATAGGGATAGTGACTGCGCAAACACAAAATGTAACCGGGGTGGTTCTTTCCGATGAGGATGGTCTCCCTGTAGTAGGTGCATCCATCCTAGTAGAAGGTACTAGTTTGGGCACAATTACCGATTTTGATGGTAATTTTAATTTGGCAAATGTTCCATCGTCAGCCAAGAGTTTAGTAGTATCTTATATTGGTATGGTATCTCAAACTGTAGCTATCAAACCAGTGTTGAAGATTGTGCTTCAATCAGACAGTCAGCAGATTGATGAGGTTGTAGTTACTGCTATGGGTATGAAGAGAGAGCGTAAAGCTTTGGGCTATGCTGCTCAAGATTTGAAGGCAGATCAGCTTAACACAGACGGTACTACTTCATTGGCAAGTGCCATTCAAGGTAAGTTGACCGGTGTTGATATCCGTCAATCTTCGGGTATGCCAGGTGCATCTTCTCAAATCGTGATTCGTGGTGCACGTTCGTTCTCGGGCAACAACCAGCCTCTTTATGTGGTAGATGGTATGCCTATCAGCTCGGGTGCCGACTTCTCTACAGGTAACTCTACAACAGGTGCTAACATCTCAGACCGTAGCATCGACATCAATCCAGAAGATATCGAAAGTATCAACGTATTGAAAGGTCAGGCAGCTTCGGCTCTTTATGGTATTCGTGCATCTAATGGTGTGATCATTATCACCACTAAGCGTGGATCATCTATGGCTGCTAAACCACAAATCACTGTTTCTACCAACATGAGCGCAGAGCGTGTATCTCGTAAATTCGAGCGTCAAACTGTGTATGCTCAAGGTAACAGCATTGCAGGTGGTTACAACCCTAACTCATCGCAAACTTGGGGTCCAAAAATCGAAGATTTGGCTAACGACCCAGTATATGGTTATGGAGGTAGATATGCCGGAGGTGCTCCAGGTCAATACTACAACCCTAAATTGGCAGCTGCCGGTCTTAGCGGTTGGACTACTCCTCAAGTATACGACAACGTAGGCGACTTCTTGGGAACTGGTTTCACAGAAAATACTAATATCTCTATTGCTCAAACAAAAGATAAAGTATCTTACTCTTTTGGTGCAAGCAACTCTTACCAAAACGGTATCATCCCATCTACAGGTATGAATCGTTGGGGTGCTCGTGGTTTGGCCGATTGGCAGTTGACAGATGAGTTCAAGACAGGTTTCTCTATGAACTACTCTAGTACTTCTATCACATCTGCTCCAGGTGCTAACTCGGGTATTATGAATGTGGTTTACTCTGCACCTGCCGAGTACAACTTGAAAGGCACGCCTTACAATGCTCCAGGCAATCCATCAAGCCAAATTCTTTTCCGTGGTACCAACTTTAATAACCCATACTGGTGGGCCGAAAACGATAAGTATTCTCAAAGCACAGAGCGTGCCTATGGTAACACTTACTTCGAATATCGTCCTAAAATCAACTGGGGAGATAACTATAACCTAGTTATTCGCGAGCAAGCGGGTATCGACTTCTATACATCAAACTATAGCGATGTGGCCGAAGTAGGTTCTGCTGCCAATCCTAATGGTGAGATTACTAACTATGGTGTTCAGAAAAGCATCTTCAACAACTTGTTTACTGTTACCTGGTCGGGTAAATGGGACAAATGGGCTGTTGATGTAATCGTAGGTAATGAGGTAAATCAAGAAAATAGCCGTGTGTGGAGCTACTATGGTAGTAACTTCAACTTCTACGGACTACCAACTATTGGTAATGCTACTAACTTCCAGTCGGCAGAGTATACTCGAAAAAACCGCTCGGTAGGTTTCTTTGGTAGCGCATCAGCGTCATACAACAATATGCTTTATCTGACGCTAACAGGTCGTAACGACTTTGTATCTACTATGCCTCGTGGCAACCGTAGCTTCTTCTACCCTTCAGTGTCGTTGGCTTGGATCTTTACTGAGCTTGACGCTTTGAAAGAAAACGATATCTTGTCGTTCGGTAAAGTACGTACATCTTTTGCACAAGTAGGTCAGGCTGGTACATATTACAACAACTATATGTATACACCTTCTTACGGTGCAGGTTTCTACTCGTCTACACAAGTAATCTATCCTGTGGGTAGTGGTGTGTCGGCTTATGTACCATACTACACGCTTTACGATCCAAACCTTAAACCTCAAAATACGTCTAACGTAGAAGTAGGTCTTGACTTGAATTTCTTCAAGAACCGTTTGCGTTTTGAATATACTTACAGTTATCAAAATGTAACAGACCAAATCTTTAGTGTGCCCATCGATGGTTCTACTGGTTATACATCATTCGTAACTAATGCCGGTGAAATGCGTACTAACGCTCATGAGCTTTCGGTAACTGCTACTGTTCTAGAGCACAAAGATTACTCTTTGGACTTTGGTGTAAACTTCACTAAAGTAAACAATAAAGTAGTATCATTGGCCGAAGGTGTTGAGTCTATTATGCTAGGTGGTTTCGTTGAACCACAAATTCGCGCTCAAGCCGGAGCTACATATCCTAATATCTACGGTACAGCATTCTTACGCGACGAAGCTACAGGATTGCTTATTCTAGATGCAGACGGTTTGCCACAAGGTACTGCGAACAGCGTTAACCTAGGTAATGCTTCTCCTGATTTCATTATGGGTATCAACCTTGGTGGTCGTTACAAGCGCTTAACTCTAAGCTCTACTTGGAGCTGGCAAAAAGGTGGCAAGATGTATCACGGTTCAAACCTTGTGATGAACTACTTCGGTGCTACAAAAGAGTCGTTGCCCTATCACGAAGGTAATGTAGAAGTTACTGGTATCATCGATGGCGAAGTGGTAACTAAAGAAGTAAACGGACAAGACTACTGGCAGTATTATAACGATATTACAGAAGCTGGTATCTACGATCAAAGCTTCTTTAAGCTTCGCGACGTTACTCTTAGCTACCAATTGCCAAGATTCAGAGGTGTTGATATCTCAGTATTCGGTTTTGCGCGCAACGTGTTGATCTGGGCTAAGATGCCAAACTTCGACCCAGAAGCTTCGCAAGGTAATGGTAATATGAGTGGTTACTTCGAGCGTTTCTCTGTGCCAAACACATCTAGCTATGGTGGTGGTTTGAAACTAACATTCTAATTATTTTAATTATTCGACAAATGAAAAAGCATATAATAATAGCATGTGCCTCTTTGATGACATTCGCGTCGTGCTCGGAAGGTACAATGGACTATATAAACAAAGATACAAGCAACCCGCCTGTTGAAATCGTGCCGGCTAAATTTTCGCTGACAGATGCAATCGTGGGTACATCTTTCGCTACAGTGAGCGGCCCTTATGCATTCTATGCATCTACCTTCACAGAGCAAGAGTTTGGTACAGGTAACAATCAGTTTAGAAATGCTGAGCTTCGTATTAAGTCTGAGGTAGCTGCAGCTACTACTTATAATAATGAGTGGAATCAAACTTATTCAACTGTTGCCAATCTTCGCAATATCATCAAAAAGACAAGCGAAGGTGGTCTTAACTATACTCAAGTAGATATCTTGGGTATGGCTCAAACACTTTTTGCACTGAACTTTGGTGTGTTGACAGATTTGCACGGCGATGTGCCTTGCTCGGAAGCAGGATGGGGAGCAGAAATTTTGAATCCTAAAATTGATACACAAGAAAGCATCTATAATGAAGCAATCTTAGGTATGCTTGATGCTGCAATTGCAAATCTAGAAGCAGCTGGTACTGTTAATAACGCTGGTGATCAAGATGTTCTTTTCAAAGGTGAACCAGCTGATTGGATTGCATTTGCTTATGCATTGAAATCTCGCTATCTATTGCACACTCAGTTTAGAAACCCTGCAGTTCTTCCTTTAGTAATCGAAGCTGCCAACAAGGCTATCGAAGCTGGCTTTGATGGTGCTGAACTAAAAGTATTCAACGGAACTTCTGCCATCAACCCTTGGTATGGTTTCTATAGAAGCCGTCAGTATACCGGTTCGTCTGCAACAGTTATCGATTTGATGGCTGCAAGAAATGATAATCGTCTTGCTATCTACAACTTCGACTTCTGGGAAGAAAATATTTACGGTACTCCTGGTAATGCAGAACAAGCAGGTTATACTCAAGTGTTGAATATTCCTACATTTATATATAAGGCAAACAACTCTATTCACTTGATGAGTAAGAGTGAACTCTACTTCATCTTAGCCGAAGCTAAAACTCGTTTGGGTCAAGATGCAAGAGCTGAGTTCGACGCTGCTATCGTTGCTTCGTTTGCAGACTATGAAGTGTCTGACGCTTATCCAAGAGATACTAAGTTTGTAAACAATGCGGCCGAGTATGCTGCATCTCTTCCACTTTCTCTTGAAGAAGTGATGGTTCAGAAATACTTGGCACAATGTCGCGACGAGCAAATTGAAGCTTATACAGATATCCGTCGTTGCAAGGCATTGGGCGAAGAGTTTATCAAACTTCAAAACCCTCTAAATACGCAAGCAGGCTCTAACTACTGGCCAGAACGATTCCCTTATGGAAATAGCTCAGTAGTATCTAATCCTGCAATGGAGGAGGCTTTCGTTAACATCGATATCTACGAAGATAAAATTTGGTTGTTTGGCGGTGATAGATAATAGTATATAGACTATTGCATTTTAGGCGTAGTTGATCTACTTATAATAGACAGCTCATCATACTGGAGACAGTTTGATGAGCTGTTTTTTTTTGTTAGTGAGTCTACATATCCTTTTCTCCCTTTATTCCTATGCTGTGTGTTATATATGCCTTCAGCTTAGACTCTACTTTTATATTGTTATGATCGGTGCGTTTTTTTACGGAAAAGTGTTTGATTCGCGCTCGTATTTCTTACGTTATTCAAAAAGTTATACTTTGTATGTTATACGTATGATAAAATTCATTTAAAATATGCTTCAAAAACAATATGAGCAGCAATTGTCACAATATAGTTCTATATAATCGATAAAATGCTTAGTAGGCTGTCTAAATGATATTTTAATTGTCTTCGTAATCTTTCATATAGAGCTTCTTTTTTATAAAATTGATGTGTTGTAGAGCATTTTATTTACAAATTAGGTGTCAAAGTGATATTAACACTTCCTTTTTTTATATAATAAGTTGATAGTTTTATATTTATTAATATATTTGCAAATTGTTAGAGTAAAGGAAACAATTAATGTAAAGTTAAACTTTAAGAGAGAATTTATGAAAAGAAAATTAATGCTGTTATTAACCTGTATGTTTATCGGTATAGGTATAGTAACTGCCCAAACACAGAAAATTACGGGAGTAGTTATTTCTGAAGAAGAT
>CAMTOQ010000064.1 GCA_947074205.1 uncultured Bacteroides sp.
TCCACTGCCAATACGATGAGAAAGATAGTATCGGTAAGCGCTACCGTCGTCAAGACGCTATCGGTACACCATTCTGTATCACTGTGGACCACCAAACACTAGAAGATAACTGTGTGACACTTCGTGACCGCGACACTATGAAGCAAGAACGTGTGGCTATTGCCGACCTTAATGCTATCGTAGCCGACCGCGTGAGCCTCACATCGTTGTTGAAGAAACTACAATAAAACTAAGAACTAATACAAATGAGTAAGAAACTCTTTTTAGCACCCTTCTTGCTTTTGATGTTATTGCTTACTTCGTGTGAGGAGACTGCAGAGGTAAGCAAGTACGACAATTGGCAACAGCGCAACGATGCTTATATCGACTCGCTGTACAATGTCTACACAACACAAGCCGATCACGGTGGACTAGATAGCATTCATCTGTTATCAGCTCCCAGCAAGTTTATTTTCTATAAGAAACTACCTGCTGTAACCGATATTACAGATTATGTAGCAGACCCAACACAGCGTCCTTTGGATCAAAGTTCGGCTGTAGATGTGTTCTATAAAGGAACTAATATCCTTGGCGAACGTTTTGATGGTTTCTATGGCGATGCACCTACCGTGTTTGATGCCCCTATTAACTTCACTGTAAACTACGGTTCGGTGATTATGGGCTGGTGGGAAGTGCTACAGCGTATGACCCTTGGCGAACGTTGGGAGGTTTATATTCCTTGGGAACAAGGTTACGGTTCATCGGGCACTACTGGTATCTTGGGCTACTCGACATTGATTTTCGATATGCAACTCTATCGTATTATCAACTTGGTTAAACCAACTACTCTTTCGGAAGAGGGCGAAGAACCTACAGCTGACGAGAACTAACCGACTTTCGGTATCTTGATATAATAAAAATCCACTCCTTTGGACATAGTTCTAAAGGAGTGGATTTTTTTGTATGTGGCTGTGTGTACATTCCTTATAAAACAGTAGCGCGATTGTCACCAAGACAACCGCGCTAGTTGATTAAGGCATAGCCTCAAAATATAAGTGATAATTTAATATCCTGGATTTTGATAGTAGCTACCACCACCTTCTAATGTCTGAATGAATGAAGTAGGGATGGGGCGCACTGCATAGTTGGGTTGGAAATAATCGCCCAACTCAGGGTGAGTTGCCTTTAAGTAGCTATTGTCTTTCAACATGCCTGTACGTTTAAGATCATAGAAGCGGTTGTACTCTCCGCAAAGCTCGCGTCCTCTTTCATCAAGGATAGTACGAACATCTACTCCTTTGCTCAATGGCAGAGCACCTGCGCGTGTGCGAAGCTTGTTGATGTATTGTGCAGCATTAGCACCACCATTAACATACAAATCGGCTTCGGCAGCAATCAAGTAAACCTCTGCTGTACGCATAATAAAGGTAGCGTTGAGGTTACCGTTGCGCATCTTGCTGGCATTGGCCACATAGTAGTTGCTACTGTTGTGCTTAGACAATGATGGGTAGAAGTAGTTGAAAAGATTCTCTGATGTGCCGTCGGGTGTATAGCCATTGCTTGGATTCTTATAAGCATATGTCATATTTACCTCTTTCGATGCATCATTATAAACATCCTTATAGTCTACTACTAGGTAGTCTTGAGTTGCTTTTTCGGCACTCTCTGTAGCATAGTTCGGATCTTGTGGCATAATAAACTTAATAGCCAACTGACCTTCGCTGATACTTTTACCAAGTACGCTTTCTTCGCGGTCGAATTTCTTCACAGTTGCTTCGTCCCAAGTATAGTTATTGTTGGCACGCCATTCTGTGGTGAACGACTTATGGAAACGTGGGTCTAGGCTACCGTCTTCTTGTACAAACAGACTAAGCAAGTGCTGTGTAGGCATAAATTGACCGCTAGGACCACCTTCCCAAGCAATGCGGAAGGCTTGTTTGTCTACCATTGCACCAAAGTTGAACACCTTGCACAAGAAATACTCATCGTTACGGTTGAGGCGGTAGTTACCACTGCTCGATCCGTGTACGTCGCTGCCGGCATACCAACGGTGTTTCCAAAGCGCTTCTTTGTTTTGATAGTTGTTGCTTTCGGCAAATACTTCGTCAAAAGTATCGTAGAGCACAGCGTTATATTTACCACCACCTGCTTCGGCATCATCTACAATCATCTTGGCATATTGCAAGGCCTTTTCTGCATACTTTTTCGATGCATCATATTGTACGGTCTGCAAGTAAGCTTTAGCAAGGAAGCCAATAGCTGCCTTACGCGTAGGAGTAGTGGTGGTAGAGTGGTTTCCAATAGGCAGCCACTGAGCAGCAAATTCAAGATCGGGAAGAATAATTGATTCGTAGATCTCCATTGGCGATGTGCGCTCAGGACGATAATTGATATCTGTGGTAGGTTCGCTAAGCATTGTGATACCGCCAAACTGTTCTACAGCGTTGAAGTAGTAGACAGCACGTAGAAAATGAGCTTCGGCTACCTTCTCGTTGCGTGCAGCTTCAGTCTTAAACGGAACCTTTGCAGCTTGCTGAATGGCAAGGTTACAAGAGCCGATACCATCGTAAGTGCCACCCCAAAAGTTTTGAGTATAGGTGGTGTTAGGCGATGATCCTGCATAGAACCAGAACCACTCTCTAAACGAGTTGGAACGGTTGCCCTGATAGGTCCATAAGTCAGATGTAGCTTCGGTCATTGCCATCCAGTTGTTGCTTGACACCCCACTAGGACCAGAAGCTCCATAGAAGTAACGCTGCATGGCAAAGTAGCTGTTGTTTAATATCTTCTGATAACTCTCTTCGGTTTCTGTGAGGGCATCCATAGTGAAGCCTCCAGGATTTACCTCTTCTAACGAGCAAGATTGAAAATTGCCTGATGTAGCTACCAGAAGAGTAGCTAGCGATATGTTTCTAATAATATTTTTCATACGTTATAAATGTGCCTTAAGTTAGATTAAAAAGTGATGTTCACACCAAATACAAATTGCTTGTACAATGGGAAAGCATCGCTACCATTGGTTTCAGGGTCGGTGCCGCGAAGCTGTTTGTCTTTAACATATACAAAAGGATTGTAGGCTGTGGCATAAAGACGGCATCTTTGCATCAACGCCTTTTGAGAAATCATACGTGGTAGTGTATACCCCAATGTGATGTTCTTTACTTTGATAAACGAACCATCGCGGTAGGTCAATGCCGACATCACCGATTGTTGTCCACCACTACCCGGTACTGGGAAGTAAGCGCCTTGGTTGTTCTCCGTCCAGTAGTCGATACCTGCAGGTTGGTTGGTAGATGAGCTAGAGTTAGCTGTGTACCATCCAAGTAGGCTACTTTTGATTGTTTGTCCATAACGACCCATAACGAATACTGAGAGGTCGAAGTCCATAAAGGTGAACGAGTTGTTCAAACCGATGATATAATCAGGGTTAGAGTGACCAAGTATTTGACGGTCGGCTGTGCTGTATTTGTGTACACCATTATCGCCGTCCTTGGCTACAGTTTCAATCATTACCCATCCTGGTTTTACACCATATTGATCCAATACAGACTGTGGTGTGTTAGTGCCCCAAATACCGTTGTACTTGTAGTCGTAAAGTGTTTTGATAGGTTGTCCTTCGAAAAGTCCTTCGTTAATCAAATCACCTGTAGGCAATGAATTGATCTTCTCACTACTCCAAGTAAATGATAGTGTAGTGTCCCATGTAAAGTTTTTCTTCACGATATTGTGCGAGTTGATGGTAACTTCAACCCCTTTGTTGCTTGTCTTAGCCAAATTTTGCCAAACAGCTAGTGGGCTACCCCAACCGGTATTACCTGTAGTTACAGGCAGTGTGCGTTTGAATAACAAACCTTTTGTTTTAGTGTTGAACCACTCAATAGAACCATCGATACGGTTGTTGATCAATCCGAAATCGATACCCACATTCCAGTTGTACGACTTTTCCCATCCCAAGTTAGGATTGCTATAAGTACCTGTGTATTGCGCAAAAGGTGAGTTTAAACCACCGAGACTAAGGCCTGCACTAGAGTATACCACAGCATTGGTTGTGGTACCATAAGCACCAATACCACCCGAGTTACCAGTCACACCATAACCGGCACGTAGCTTAAGGTTGCTCAACCAGCTTTGTGTGTTTTTCATAAAATCTTCGTCAGAAATACGCCAAGCCACAGCAGCTGCAGGGAATGAATCCCATTTCTTAGCCAACCACGAAACACCATCCCAACGAGTAGATACAGTGAAGAGGTATTTACCAAGATAAGAGTAGTTGATACGTGCAGCATATGACATCTTTTGTGTCTGTGCAAAATCCGACTCTACGTGTGGAGCAGTAGCCGAAGTAAGACGCCAGAACGACTGTGCCTCTAAGTCTTGTCCACTACCGGCAGCCATATTCGATTCTACTTGATTGTGTGTCCAAGAAGTAACAAACGTAGCACCTAGCGAATGCTTTTCGGCAATCGTAGTATTGTAAGTAGCGATGTTCTCCCAGGTATAGCCACGGCCATACGAATTGGTAATCGAAGCGTGAGGTGTACCTGCATAAGTAGGGCGGTTAGCATTACACTTGTCCCCCCAGAACTGACCTAAACGAGAGTTGTTGAGGGTAGGACTGATGACACTCTTTACGTTAAGCCCTTTTACAGGAGATACTTCTAAATAAGCATTTACATTGATATAAGTAGACTTGGTGTTGTTGACATACTGATTGGGTATGAAGTCGCCAAGTGGAGAATATTCGTTAGGAGCATACTCGTGGTTAAGATCGCCGTTAGCATCGTAAGCATCGCCTAAAGGGAATACAGAAAGTGCTTTAGTGAAAGTATTTTTCACGCCACGGTTGCGGTCTGTATAAGTCAAGTTAGAGCTGAAACCCATCTTAGCCCATGAGAAAATCTCTTGGTCGATGTTAAGACGCATCGCATATCTCTTCATATTATCATTGCTGATGAGGCCCTCTTCGTTGGTATAAGAGGCAGAAGCAAAGATCTTTGTCTTTTCAGATCCACCGGTAACAGACATGCTGTATTTTTGTGTAGTAGCAGTGTTGCCGGCAGCTTCGTCTACCCAGTCAATCCATTTGCCTTGGTTGTAAGCATTGAGCTTATCAGCGTTTGTGAGGATGGCCGACATATCGGCAGGATACTGACCGTTCATATATTTATAGGCTTCCATCTGGTAGTCGGTCCACTCGTCACCAACCATACCGTTGAAGTACTCGGGCTTACCGCTAAAGCCATAGTAAGCATCGAAGTTCACTGTAGCTTTGCCCACAGTACCGCGTTTTGTTGTGATGATTACCACACCATTGGCACCCGCTGAACCATAGATAGCAGTCGATGAAGCATCTTTCAATACATCGATTGTCTCAATGTCCGAAGGATTCACTTGGCTATAGCTGCCTGGAATACCGTCGATGATGAATAGGGGAGTGTTATCGCCATAAATAGAGCGTGAACCACGAAGCAAGATTTGCACATCTTCGCCCACCTGTCCACTAGTTTTCACGATGTCCATACCGGCAATCTTACCCGATAGAGCTTCCATCACATTGTTGGTAGGCGAGATAACTACATCCTTGCTCTTCATAGAAGATACAGCGCCCGTTACATCTCTACGTTTCACCGTACCATAACCCACAACCACTACCTCATCGAGTAGCTCATTGTCTTCGCGGAGTACAATCTTATACTCTTTGCGTTGATCTACAGTGAACTCTTGAGTGACATAGCCGATGTTGCTGATTTGAATGGTAGAGCCTACTGGTGCATCGAGTATAAAGCGGCCGTCAATATCGGTGATGGTACCGGTGGTTTGCCCTTTAACTTGCACATTGGCACCGATGATGGATTCTCCGAACTCATCGAGCACCACACCTGTGATACGGTTTTGTTGTTGAGCTGCTTTTTGCCCTTCGCTACTACGGCTCATCAACATGATATTGCTGCCCTCTACAGCATAATAGATATTAGTATCTTCGAAAACTTGGTCCAGTACATCTGATACTGTCTGATTTTCGAACTCAGCTTTAACACTACGGTTTAGGTCAACTTGATTTACGTTGTAGACAAACAGATAGTTGGTCTGCTTCTCAATTTCGTGAATAACTTTTTCTGTTGATACATTGCCAGCCACTACTGTCACTTTGGCTATCTGCGAATGCGATTCGATAGCAAAGAGCGAGCTGGTAAGTGTAAACAGCAGGCATACAGCGATTTTCATAATACGTAATAAATGTTTTAATTGGAGTATAGATTCCTTGCACAAAATATTTTTCATATTTTTGTAGTACTAATTTTAGGTTTTGACTAAGATTATTGTAATTGTTTGCTAGGCTTCTCGCCTTGCTTTCTACAATGGGATGATGTTGCAGCATTATCCCATTTTTTTAATAATTGTTCTGCTATTACTTCATGGGCAATTCTTATTTATAAGGTTAATTTATAGTGATTGTATTCGTTTCATTGTCTTTGGTATAACTGAAATTATTGTTCAGTCGAAGCACTTTAATAACTTGCTCCACCCCGTCGGATGTCCTAAACTTGCCAGTATAGCGGTTTTTTAGAATCGAGCGGTTGTTTACTACCACCTTTATATCATAATACATCTGTATCTTGTTGAAGATATCTTCTATGGATAGATCGTTGAAGCAGATAAGACCTTCGCGCCATAGGTAATAATCGTAGCGGCTGATGTTCTTCTTCATCAATCTGCCATCTTCCATGCAGAGTATGTTGTTTGGTTCTAGTTCGACCGCTTTTTGAGGAGCAATTGGATTATATACTTCTATGGAACCTTTTAAAAGCGCAGTTTCCCAAATCTCTTCTTTGGCATAAGCCATCACATTGAACTCTGTGCCAAGCACCTTTATATTGTATCTGCTAGTCTCTACTATGAAAGGTGAGTTGGGATTATGTGCCACATCGAAAAAGGCCTCACCATCGAGCTTTACAATTCGCTTCTCCTTATCAAAAGTCTGAGGGAAAGTGAGGGTAGTGCGGGAGTTGATCCACACTTTTGTACTATCTGCCAGATACAGCTCCACTCGTTGGCCCGATGGTACATAGATAGACTGTAGATTGTTGATAGCGGGTACAGAATCGGCGGTGGATATAAAGTAGTTGCTGGCTAGGAAGACAAGCGTAACAATTGCTGCTACCTTAATAACCTCTGTCCATATCTTGCGTGATGTAAAGGCCTGCCATATTGGTGATTTTTGTTTTTTAGAGGGAGTACGCCAAGACGAAATGTCGTATAGCCTGCGCTGCGTCGTATACTCGCGTAGATGTTCAGGACTCTCTTTAATCCATTGCATAACCAGCTGTTTTTCGTGCAGCGTGGCATTGCCTGCGATGTATTTTTGCAATAGTTCGTGGTTCATAGTATTGACGTGTTTTATAAGTAAACGACCAATAGCTTGATATCCCTAAACGAAAAGCACAAAAAAAAATATTATTTCTGTGATGTTGATTTATTAGCCTCTTAAATGTAGATATAGAATGGTTAGAAGAGTAGGAAGATAATCACTTAGTGTCACTCTCAATGCTTTGAGTGCTTTGCTGATGTGGTACTCTACACTTTTTTCGCTAAGTCCTGTAGAGATGGCTATCTCTTTGTTGCATTTGTTTTCGAACCGGCTCATGATAAATATCTCTTCCGTCTTTTTGGGTAGTGTTTTTAAGGTAGAGTAAACGATTTTCTCCACTTCAGATGAGAAAATATCATTGGGGTTGCAAGACTCTAGTGATGAAATGCGCAGTTGAATCTCCTGCATTTGCCAGTCGGCCATATTCTCGAATGCCGAGCGTTTCACTTCTTCGTGTTTCAGGAAGTCTAAGGCTTTGTTCTTGATTATAGTCAACAATAGAGGCTGGAGGTAGTCAATATCTTTCGATTTCAGCTTCTCCCACAGCTTTATAAGCGACTCAGAAGCAATCTCTTCTGCCGCAATCTCATCGTGAACATATGATTTGGCAAAATAGTACGACTTTTTGTAGTAGCTATTATAGATAGTACTGAAATTGTTGCATTGTAGTTTTGTCATTAGTATCTAAGAGGTGTATTTTAAATAGTTAGACTAGTATTTGGCTATATGCAGTTAAGACGCAAATAGCGGGCGGATGTACCCGTTATATGCGTCTTATAATCAGTGATATAATCTATTTATATGATAGGAAGAGTTTATTCTTGTTACATTCAATTTCTCTTTAGCGTATATTCTTAGATATTTTAGCCGACATGCCACGGCTGGTGTGCTGCTTCTGCTATTCGCTAACTAATGCCAGGTAGCTGAAAACTTCTCTAGTCTAAAAGATTTGAAACTTCAACCCCAGCGATAAACTAAATATATCTTTCAGCTTGATGTACTTGTTAGTGAAGTAACTCACTACGTATAAGTCGCAAGTACTCAACTCGTAAAAGAAAGTGATATCCTTGGATAGCTTACGTTTGTTGTAGTTGATGTGGTAGGTCAATCTCTGCCCCACACCTAGATGGAAGCGAATTTTCGAGGAAAAACCATAGTATCCCTTTGGGTAGCGATCGGGCTCGTCTGCCCAAAATTCATCACCTCCTATTGTGTTCACCGCTAGTGATAGGGTGGCTGGGGCTACATCGAACTTATCTCCAATAGGTAGCGTCCAAGGAATATAGTTTTGACGCAGGGTGAACGAGAACTTGTTTTTGTGTGTCGCATATTTAGGTACGAAGCCAATCATAAAGTCGGTTTCCCACTGCTCTCGTCTACCATAGTCCCAAGTCACTCCCACAGAAACCAATCCGATGCCACCGGCGAATTGAACTTTCTGGGCTTTCGGGATCAACCCTAACCACTTTCTTTGTATACGGTCCAATCTTTTCTCGTAAGTAGGGTTGAGAGGGAGCAAGTTTTCATTTTCATTGATTGTCCAACCGTGTTCAGAAGTGATAGTAGTATAGTTTGAGGATAGTTCGGACCAGGCCAAATCTTGTCCTTTTGTTGGTAATGCATGGCAAATTAGCAGAGATGACAAGAGGATATAAACATTTCTCCTTTTGTCACTCTTCAAAAAGAAATGAATTGTATTAGAAAGAAACTTCTTCGAACTCATAGTCATCTCCGTTTATCGTGAATAGAAAGTAGCGTCGGTCTTTGATGTTGGTACATCCATAGTAGATGATGCCATCATTGAAAAACTCGTTGATTTCGGTGTTGTGGTTGTGCCCATATACACAAAACTGTAGGTTAGGGAATCGCTTTATGGTGTACTGAAAAGCGCTGGCCACGTTATTGTTGAATACTAGGTCGAAGGGCGGTGCGTGCATCAAAACAATAGTCTTCTCGATGCCCGACTCCAAAGCATACTCTAGTTCGCGTTCAAGAAACATCAAGTCGGGTACAGGCTCCGAATAGTCATATTCCAGCGCATTGGTGTTGAGGCAGATGAAAAGAGTGTTGCCGGCACGAAAAGAGAAGTTGGGGTTACCAAAAATCTTTTCGAACGTATGCTTACCCGTGCCCAAGCAGTCGTGATTACCAATGAGGCATACGTAAGGGCGTATCAACTTGTTAAGGATATCGCGTTGCCACATAAACTCTCTGGTCGCTCCAAAGTCGCTGAGGTCGCCACCATGTATCACAAAATCGATGTCACCTTTTGTATTAAGATGCTTCACCACTTCTTCGGTCTCATCGTACCATCTTTGTGTGTCGCTGATAAATGCAAATTTAATCTCCTTTTTGTCGGAACAATCCGCTTCAATCAGCGCTTTGTTTTTTGCATTGATTCCTGTCTCGCCCGATATCTGAGTGTCGTAGACGTGATAATCAAAGATGTTGCTACAGCCACACAGCAGTGATACACACACTAGTGCGAAGCAAAGTCTAAATAAGTTCATTGTTCTAAATCTTGAATGGGTTGGTTCTGTAGTTCTAAGTCATTTATGTGTTTTTCAAGATGGAAATCATTGAGAGAATTCAATAAGATGTCTGGCAAGTCAGCAACTTGTATTCTGTAATCTTAAGTTGGTAGTTAGTATAAGACTCAATGTATTTGTCTGTGCTCTCTTGGAGAAGCGTTTGCGTTTCGAGCAGATCCGATAATGTCATGGTACCTGCTAGGTAGCTCTGCTTGTTCATACGCAAGTTTTCTTCGGCCACACTGATAGCTTGTTTCGAGAGCAAGATTTGCTTGTAACCCTCTTGTAGTTCGTTCCATGCTTGCTCTATTTTTACAGCCAATAACTCCAAGGCATTTTGACGATCATTCTCAGCCTGTTTCACACGCAACGCTTGTTTCTTGATAGCGTGGCTTCCACCCCACCAGTCGGAGATAGGTACACTCACGTTTACCATCAACAAAGCTGCGTTAAAATCATTACCCATCAAGTCGTGGTATAAATATTGGCCACCCACACCAGCCGAAGGAAGACGTTTGCCTATCTCCATCTTCTTTTGCAGGCGGTTTGCCTCGATGCTGTGTTCTAGCATAGTGGCTTCCGGACGGCGATTGGCAGCTTCATTGGCATCCACATAATACTCGAGTGGCGAGTTGGTCTCCTCAGCTTTTGTATAGGCTAGGTCGAAGTCTCTACCCCTAAGTCCGATGAGTTGGGCCAAGAGTAGTTTCGAAGTCTTCACACCGTTTTCCAGTTTCAATCTATTCGTTTCTAATTCATAAACTTGAAGATCTACTCTCAACAGATCGTTTTTAGTAGAGAGGCCGGCTTCTATAGCGTGCTGAATGTCTTGACGAATAGATTGGAGTAGACTCTCCATTTCGGTGAGTGTATTCAGTTTCTCTTGTAGCTGCACGATCTGCCAGAAGAATGTCTCTGCCTTCGTTTCGACCTCTTCTTCGCTTAACCTGATTTGTAGTGTACTAATCTTTTCACCAATCTTGGCTAACTTGTTACCATTAACAATCTGTCCGCCGGCAAAAATAGGCTGCATGGCGCTGATCGAAGCCGTTTTCCCACTTTTAATCATCGACATATCGATCATACCTCCGGTGGCAGGATTGGGCATCTGCAATTCAATGAGTTTCTTGCTTGCATTGAGATACATTCCCGCTGCTTCTATTCTGGGAAAGTAATTAGTGAAAGCCTCTTTGCGACCTTGAGTAGCTATCTGCTGTTCTAGGTAACTATTTTTTAGATCATAGTTATTCTCTTTGGCCATCTCTTTACACTGGTTTAGCGTCAGTGTTTGAGCCTGCACAGCAAATGCTGCGCAGACCATATATATTGATATTGCTATTTTTTTCATTTTGTTTATTTATTACCATAGATTTTCCAATACATCACTGGTAGCACAGTTACTACCAAAAGCATTGAGACAACCGTACCAATGCAGATAACAGCTCCCAGTGGGGCCCATAGTGTGCTACCACTCACAATCATAGGCACCACACCTACAGCAGTTGTGGCCGATGTTAGGAAGATTGGCACCATGCGGCGTTTACCGGCATCAAACGCAGCATCTTTTGCTTTCCATTTCTCATTGTGGTGAAGATTTTCGGCATGTTCGAACATGATGATGGCATTTCTCACATTAATGCCCAGTAGGGCAGTGATACCAAGTACCGAAGTCAAACCAAAGTCGAAACCAAATATCCACAGACCCAATGCTGCACCCGGAATACAAAGCAAGATAGAACCTAGAGCAGTTAGGGCAATCGATATCTTCCGGAAGTTAATCAACAAGAAGATAAAGATAATGACGAAAGACATAGCCAGCGTCTTAGGAATCTTTTCACCCGTTTCCTGATCATTCTCGTAAGTTCCACCATACTCAAACTTTACATCATTTGGTAGGATAGGAGCTATCTCATTTTGCATCATCTTGTTCACCTCTTTAAACATTCTACCTTCATTGTAGCCTCTCATTATATCGGCCATGATGGTGATGGTTCTGATACCGTTGCGTCTTACAATTTGTCCGGGACGCCAAGCGGCCTCTACGGTGCTTACTTGGCGCAATGGTATGCTTTGACCAGTAAACGTGTTGATATATTCATCACCAACTTCGTTGAAAGCATCATCCGCATAGTCATCTTTGGTTTTCAATACTATGTTTAGAGGGTAATTGCCTTCCCATAGCGATCCCACTGCCATGCCACCATATTTCATGGCCAGTTCGTTGGCTAGCATCGTATGCGATACGCCGATCTGTGTAGCCACTACGGGGTCCAGCGACACATTGATAGAAGGCATCATCTCTTCGTAGTTGGTATGAACATTTACAAGCCCATCAATTTGCTTCATCTGTAGCATGATGCTATCGGCCATTACTCTTAGTTGGGTTATGTCCTCGCTTCTCAAACGAATTTCGATAGGCGTAGCTGTCACGCTATAATCCATCTGTTTTAGCTTCACATAGGCATAAGTCCATTTGTTGGCTAGTTCATTGGTATACTCATTCAATAGCGCTACAGTTGCTTCGTTCGACTCCGTATTTACGATAAACTGCGCATAGTTTTTAGCGTCGGGGTTTGGAGCATAAGATGTGTGGAAGCGGGGTGATCCCATACCAACAAATGAAGTGATAGATTTTACGCGGCTGTCGGCTTTCAAAATGTCGTACACTTCACTCGAGACTTCCTCGGTGCGTTCGATGGCTGAACCTTGTGGCAAGTAAATCTCTACAGCAAACTGGTCGCGGTCGGCCAAAGGCATCATTCGTTGTGGCAGATTTGCAAAGATCACTCCACCCAATATCACTAAACCTAGGGCTGCAATAAGTGTTAGTTTAGAGTGGGCAAATATCCATCTCAACATAATTTCGTATCCCTTTTGCACCCACGCAAATAGGTCGAACTTCTTTTTCTTTACTTCGCCCTTTTGTTTGTTTCCTTTGCGAATGATAACAAATTCCATAAAAGGAATAAATACCATGGCAACAATTAAAGAGACGCTTAGCGCAATGGTAAATGTACTAGGCACATATGATATAAAATCACCCGCCAAACCGGTCATGGTGAACAAGAACGGCACGAAGATGGAGCAGAGACACAATGTAGCCAATAAGATAGAGGCGAAATAGTCTTTAGCACTTGCTATAGCTGCATGCCAGCGCGACAGTCCCTTGTCCAGATTCTCAATATAAGCGTCAATCACAATCACCGAGTTGTCTACAATCATACCCAGCACCAACACCAATATGGCTAGTGTTACGGTGTTTAGCTCAATCCCCAATAGATACATCACCGCAATGGTGATGAATATTGAAATGGGGATAGAGGTTGCAGCTACCATTGCCGAACGGAATGAGAACAAGATCAACATCACAATTACCACAATGGCGATAGAGATCATTAAATCTCTCAAGAATGAGGTTACCGAAGTATCAACAATCTTAGGCAGGTCGGCAATGCGCTGCATAGTTACACTCTGCGGCAACTCTTGCTGGAACTCAGCCAATACTTTGTCTACCTCTTTACCAAACTCAACTACATTCTCTCCACTTTGAGCTTCCATCGACAGGATGATAGCCTTTTTGCCATTGTTGGTGATGTATTTGTTGGGTTTGTTGTACTCGCGCACCACCTCGGCCACATCCTTTACACGGATATGGTTACCTGCATTGTCGGTAGCGATGATCTGCTCTGCTATCTCAAACTCGTTAGAGTAGGAAGTGGTGACATGGATAGGAATATCTATCTGATTGTTGGCTGCATAAGCTCCACCGGTAATCGTGTTTTCTAACATCAACTTAGACATCAGCATATTTTGATTAATGCTGTAGGCCGCTAGTTTGCTAGGGTTTATGTAGAGACTGATCTGCTCTTTCTGAATGCCATAGCGACGTAGATTGGAAACTAAGTTGATTCTGCGCAATCGGTTTTCGAGCGTAGTAAGATATTCTTCCAATTCGCGATAGGTCTTGTCTTCAGATTCTAAAGTAATGAGCAGTGCCGATGTATCGCCAAAGTCATCGTTCGGAATCAGCGCTAAAACTCCCGTAGGAAGTGTTTGCTTAAATCCGATTAGGCCGTGCTTTATTTTAGACCACACCTCATCTTTGTTCATCACCGATTCGTTGAGCTCCACCATCATAATCAACATACCATCTTTAGAGGTAGTGTAGGTCTTCTCCCTTCGTACCTCTTTGTAGGTGAACATGAACTCTTCGAGTGGTTTAGCTACTTGCTCTTCAACTTGTTCAGCGGTTGCACCTGGATAAACAGCAGCAATCACGCCTTGTCTTACTACGAAGTCGGGAAATTCGCGTTTGGGCATATCGTAGATGGCATAAGCGCCAAGTGCTACGAATGTAATTATAAATAGTAGCATCATTTTATAATGATGCATACATGCTTCTATAAAATTATTCTTTTTCATAGCGTTTCTACGTTCATCCCTTCACTTACTTTCTGCATCCCCTCAACAATAACTATATCCCCTTTGAATAGACCGCTAGTTATGGTTATACCTTTGGCTGTCAATTGACCTATGGTTACTCGCACTGCAGTGGCCTTACCATCTTTTACACACCACACATAGCGATCGCCGCGGCTACCTATTTGTATACAGTTGTTTGGCAAAACAAAACCTTCATTATCATCTTGGTTGATTGCTACGTTGCATACCATTCCCGGGAGAATATCGTGTTTAGGGTTGTCTAGAAGAATCTTCACCACGTATGTATGCGTCATCTTGTTGCCGTCGAATCCTTTCTCGGTGATGTTACCTTCGAATGGGTTATTGCCCAATACAGGAATAATAACTTCCGCTTTTTCGCCTACCGATAACAATGGAATTTCGTTCTCCGGAACAGCAATCTTTACCTTTACAGTTTTGATATTTAAGATGCTAAAAGCCGGTTGTCCCCCCATCAGATTTTCGCCTACCTCAATAGAACGTTGGCTCACTATACCATCGATAGGCGACTTCAAAACCGCATAGTCTAATTGCGATTTAGCAAGAGAGAAGTTGGCCTTGGCTTGTTCCAGCCCGGTTTGAACCTCCACAAATTTAATTTCCGGAAGACTGTTGTTATCGTACATCATCTTCATTCTCTTATATGCATCTTCAGCTTGATTTAATGTCGACTTAGCCATATTGTAATCTTGCTCAATGATTTCGGTGTCCATTTTAGCAAGCACTTGGCCTTTGCGTATATATTGCCCCTCTTGTACAGCAATCGATTGTACTTCGCCTTGAACTTTGAAACTAACACTAGTCTTAGACTCAGCCTCGACTACCCCAACAAACTTAAGAGGAGTTACGTTTGACGATGTGTTTACTGTTTCTGTTTTTACCTTGATAACCCTATTTGTATCAGTGGGCTTGTCAGATTTACAACTAGCTAGTAAAGTTGTAACTGTCAAAAATGCGACAGAGTAAAATAAAATCTTTCTCATATATTCTATTGTTATTAACCTATTAAAAATGAGTCTGCAAAGTAACAACTTACATATTATAGGTACGTGTCCATATTTAATTGTGTAATGTTCGATTTTGCCTATTTTATGCCTTTTACTTTTGATAATATCTTGTTTTTATTGTTTATTTGCTACAAATTAGGATAATATGAACAGTGATATAACTCGAATTCCATTTGGCTCCATTATTAAGATGTTACCTCGAGCGTTACATTACAAAAACGATATTGTTTTGCTCTCCGGAATTGGAAGCCCGGTAGGTTTTAAGTATCCGTTTAAACTAGATGGTGCTTTCATAGGTGTATTAAAGAAAGGTCATTTAATAGTGAATATAAACTTGCAGCAATATGAGATACGGGCTGGAGAGATGTTCTTTTGCTCGCCCGGTGATATCTTACAATATGTATCTGGTGAAGTTGAAGACGGTAGCAGCTTGGCACTCTCTATGGATTTTCTGTTAGGACTGAATCTATCTTTAAAGCTTAGAGATTTGATCACAAATATGATAGTCACCAATGATGCCCCTATTATAAGTTTGCCCGATGCGGCTATGCGCGAAATAACCTCGCTGTTTCAACTCATAGCTAATAACGTGACCACTCATAGTAGCTATCAAAGAGATATTCTAAAAAGTTTGTGTGTCAGTTATATCTATATTATTGCTAAGATATTTGGTGAATGCGTCGAGCATTTGCCGGTAAAACGCGATGCAGTATCGCAAAGAAATAAAGAAGTATTTCTTCGCTTCATGGAGTTGTTAGATCAATTTCATCAAAAAGAAAGAAGCGTAGCTTTCTATGCCGATCAGCTATTTGTCACTCCCAAATACCTTTCGTCTATGGTTAAAAAGGTGAGTGGAGAAAGTGCAAGCGAATGGATTAATCGCTATGTGATTCTTGAAGCAAAATCGTTGTTGATGCATTCGGATAAATCTATTCAAGAAATAGCTTATGCACTAAACTTTCCCAACCCATCGTTTTTTGGGAAGTACTTCAAACATTATGCGGGGATGACTCCTGGAGAATACAAAGAATTATAGATAGTCGCGCTAAAAGGCTTCTATGCCCATGTAATATAAAAAAGGCTGAGAACTATCCTTTTGAAGTACTCAGCCCACTTATTACACCTATAATACACAGTGTATTAGTGCTGTTATGTCTGTTGTAACGGCTATTGTGGCGTCGGATAGAGAGGAGTTCCTGTCTCGTTAACTTCCGTCCAAGGGTTTACTGAAGCAGTTGCTATATTTACATCATCCTCAGTGACCAAAACTAAATATTCATAAGAAGAACCCGATTCGAGTGCTCCATTTACTAATGGAATAGCTATTTCGTACGACATCGGTTTTGAGGCTCCATTGACATATACTGCAAATTCCATCGTAAGATTGCCTTGAAGCTTTAATGGCACCAAGATCTGCTGGCATAGAGAATCGGTAATAGCCATAGATATTGGTGTCGCCGATAAAGCCCTTACACTAGACATATAGCCGGTATATAAATCTATAAATGGTGCTGTAGCTGTGGTCTCGGGTTGAGAGATTGTAGCAGAATAGATAGAGTCGATAACAGTTGTTGAACTATTAGACTTGATGATTACCATAACTTGTGATGAAACATGGTTAAAAACCAAATCGACAGTTGCTGGTCCGTTTATTACAACATTTTCATTGACACAGGTTAAGTAATCTATGCCATTGCTCAGCGCCGTAGTAAATCCATTATCCACATTTGCTGTTGGGGGATAAGATGGGGCATTGCCAATAGATAACGCATAAAAATCATAAGTTCCCTCGGGCAGAGATAATTCTCCTTGAACAGGAGATAGAATGCCGCTTTCGTTCGTTGTGTAATTTATTTCTGATATTTCATCAGCAAGACTCTGGAATGTGTACAATGTAACATATCGATTCTTTTGTAGCGGTGTAGTTACACTAGCACGTGATACAGAAGCAATCTTGTTGATAGCCGCATTGAACTTCACAGCATACTCCTTCTTCCCAGTATTATCATTTCCGCTGCAACTATCGGAACCATGCTCATAATAATAGTTTTTAACGCAGCTTTGCAGGCACATCATACCTATTATTGCGACAAATAAAGCCTTGAATAATGATTTGTTCATAGCTTTTTAGGGTATTAAGTTAATCTTTTATACCCAAAACAATTAGAGGCTATTAGGGTTTGTTAGGTTTATGATAATTAACAAGAATGGTTTTCGGAAATGCTCAGCACTGCAAAAAAAGTTTAGGCAAATCTATAAGAGTCTAGGTAGAAAAACTATCTAAAAGAAATTAAGGACTGACATCTTAATAATGCATGAATCTTTTCTTTTAGCGAGTTGGTCTATTTAGGTCAAAACACTCCGTTTGGTAGCCAGCTGTGCTCACCGACCTAGCAAGCCATACACACTTTTCTGAACATTACCAAGCGAGGTAATGTTCAGAAAAGTGTGTATGGCTTATTTCCTAGACATAAATATCTCTCA
>CAMTOQ010000065.1 GCA_947074205.1 uncultured Bacteroides sp.
TATGAGCCCAACGAGCTACCAACTGCTCCATCCCGCGATGTTTAGTGAGTGCAAAAGTACAGCTTTTTCTGATATAACAAGCATCTTTCTCGATTTATTTTCGAAGTATATGCAATGTTTTTTGCTAGTGGGTTGATATCTAGTGTATTGTGTGTTGTTATTAATTCTTCAATTGTCAAGCGCTAGCTAATAAGTAGCTATATTTGCTTGCAGATTAAAAGAAAAGAATTATTTTTGCTCAAATAATTAAACACTGTGCAGTTTTTTCTCTATGACCGTATCGAAGACTAAAGCCCGACTCGTTGATGTTGCCCGCCAGCTGTTTGCTAGGGATGGAGTAGAAAACACGACCATGAACGACATCGCTATCGCCTCTAAAAAAGGGAGGCGTACACTTTATACTTACTTTAAAAGTAAGGAGGATATCTATTCGGCCGTAGTCGAGTCCGAACTTGATATATTGTCCGACTTAATGAAGAAGGTGTCCGAAAAAAATATAACGCCCGATGAGAAGATCATCGAGATGGTTTACACTCGTCTCAATGCGGTGAAGGAAGTGGTGTATCGCAATGGTACATTGCGGGCTAACTTCTTTCGCGATATATGGCGAGTGGAGAAGGTGCGCAAGCGTTTTGATGCTCGAGAGTTTGCACTCTTTAAAATTGTTCTTCAAGAAGGAAAAGATAAGGGAGTTTTTGCTATCGATGATGTCGACTTAACGGCTCAGATCATTCACTTCTGTGTGAAGGGAATTGAGGTTCCTTTTATTAGAGGTAGTATAGGTCCTAATATCGACCCAAAAACTCGTAAAGAATATGTGGCCAATATTGTATTTGGCGCACTTCGCAAAAAAGAAAATTAATTTTATACATTTATTTATTATGGGATTATTAGATGGAAAAACGGCGATTGTTACCGGAGCTGCGCGCGGCATTGGTAAAGCAATTGCTTTGAAATTTGCAGCCGAAGGTGCAAACGTTGCTTTCACTGACTTGGCAATTGACGAAAATGCTGAAAACACTGTGAAAGAGATTGAAGCTTTTGGTGTTAAAGCGAAGGCTTATGCATCTAATGCAGCAAATTTCGAAGATACTGCTAACGTGGTAGCCGAGATTCATAAAGACTTTGGTCGTATCGATGTTTTGGTAAACAACGCTGGTATCACTCGTGATGGTTTGATGATGCGTATGTCAGAACAGCAATGGGATATGGTGATCAACGTAAACTTGAAGTCTGCCTTCAACTTTGTTCACGCTTGTACACCTATCATGATGCGTCAAAAATCGGGTAGCATCATCAATATGTCATCTGTTGTAGGTGTACATGGTAATGCTGGTCAGGCTAATTACTCGGCTTCTAAAGCTGGTATGATCGGTTTGGCTAAGTCTATCGCTCAAGAACTAGGCTCTCGTGGTATCCGTGCTAACGCTATCGCTCCAGGTTTCATTATCACTGAAATGACTGCTGTTCTTTCTGAAGAAGTGAAAGCAGAATGGGCTAAGAAAATTCCATTGCGTCGTGGTGGTTCTACTGAAGATGTGGCTAACGCTGCTACTTTCTTGGCATCTGATATGTCGGCTTACATCTCTGGTCAAGTGATCCAGGTAGATGGTGGTATGAATATGTAATAAGTCGTATGACTGTAGTATACGAAGATAATCATATTATTGTAGTCAATAAGACCGCTTCCGAGATTGTTCAGGGAGACAAGACGGGCGATACTCCTCTGTCGGAGACTGTGAAACAGTATCTCAAGGAGAAGTACAACAAACCCGGCAATGTCTTTGTGGGTGTCACTCACCGATTGGACCGTCCCGTAAGCGGCCTTGTTATATTTGCCAAAACTAGTAAGGCGCTCTCTCGACTCAACGAGATGTTTAAGACGAGTGACGTGAAAAAGACCTATTGGGCAGTGGTGAAAAACCGACCTGCACAAGAAGAAGGTACCTTGACGCACTTCTTGACACGCAATGAGAAGCAGAACAAAAGTTATGCTTACGACAAGGAGGTGCCCAACTCGAAAAAGGCAATCTTACACTATAAACTTATTGGTCAGTCGCAGAACTATTATCTGCTGGAGGTCGACTTGAAGACAGGTCGTCATCATCAGATTCGCTGCCAGTTGGCCAAGATGGGATGTAGCATTAAGGGAGATTTGAAGTATGGTTCGCCCCGCTCTAACCCCGATGGCAGCATCTGCCTGCATGCACGACGTGTGTCGTTTGTACATCCTGTATCCAAAGAACTTATACAACTGGAAGCCCCATTGCCACCCGGCAATCTTTGGAATGGCTTCGAACTATTTTAAGCTGCACCCTCCTATAATAAAAGGCTGTGCAGCTTTTTATTTAGGGTATCTTTTCTGTTTGCAGCTGCTTTAGCACCTCGCTGGCTTTTTCTCCATAATAGCCTCTATCTTTTACAATCTGCTGCAACACTTCGATGGCTTTACTTTTTTTATGCATCTTGATGTAAAACAGGGCCAAGTACCAGCATGCGCCTTCGTAGTGTGGATGCCTTTCGCCAGCAGTCCTAATCTTATTGAGGACTTTAATGGCTTCATTGGTATTCCCCTCAATCCATAAACGCAATGCTTGATTATAATCATGGTCGTAGTATCCATCACGGTCGAGAAGCACCTCGGGCATTTGTTTATAATAGTTCTCGTAAATCTGATTGTATAGTTTGCTGTCCAAAGAATCTTTTAGCACGAAAGTCAGTGCCAAAATAGCAGCAGCCGTTAGTCCCCAAATGACAATTCTTCTGATGATGGGGTATTCTTTTTGGGTGAATGATCCTAGAAGTGTTCTTTTATCGCAGCTTTTCAACTGTGCAAATACCTCCTGATCATCTATATTTTTTGTCTTCTGAATCGATATCAGAAGATCCTTATAGATACCCATTTGCATGCGAATGTTATCATCCCTTGTGGCCATCTGTTCCAACGAGTTCTTTTCATCAGCTGTGATAGTGCCCCATAGGTATGCTACAATCTTTTGATCTATATCTTGATTAGTGGTAACGCTTTGCTCAAGATATTGATACCCTTTTACTAGCACAATTTTTATAAGATAAACGCATAGAGGATATTCTAAACTTAAAGGTTGTTCCTTACAGAGATTGTCGTGCAAAACAAGTACACTTTGTTGATATATTATTTCTGCATCATCGGGTCCAAGAGTGCTAAACCTTTTCATCAGAAAGTTGATGAATGGTTTTTTGTTACACTCGTACCATTGTGCTAATATATCGATCTCTGTAACTGCGATTCTCATTGCTTTAAGTCATTCTAATCTTTTAAACTATCATAATGACAACTTACGCTCTATTTTTGTTCTTTTATTACGCTTGCTTTCTAATCTTTTTGCACAAGTTGCGGTGTGGTTTACTAATTATTTAAGCTAATCGTGTTAAGGGGATTTTTTCGCGGAGGGAGATTTTGCAATATGTTGGTAGATAAGTGTTTAGATGGGTGTCGAAACTTGCTTTGGTGACCACGCCTACTCAGCACGGTGGCAAGGGCTACTCACCGAGCAGAGTAGCCCTTGCTACGAAGGTAGCAAGCCCTTGCCAGCAAATGGTTAATAGTAGCCTCTTTGAGCCTTCTCCTTTATAGACATATGGTAACAATCGCAACTAGTTTACTAAATATTAGCTTCAAAACAGTTATATTTGCAAACCAAAGATTAAGCCCTGATGTTATGAAAAAGAAAATCACTTTAATATTAACAGCCTTGTTTTGTGGCATATTGATAGCTTGCAAAACGGGTGCAAAGAGTTCTACGAATATGGACAACCAAAAAGAAACTATGCTCAATATCGAAACTTCGATGGGCGATATCAAGATTAAACTGTACAATGAAACTCCACTCCATAGAGATAATTTCATTAAATTGGCTAAGGAGGGAACTTACGAAGGCACTCTGTTTCATCGTGTTATTAAAGATTTTATGATTCAAGCGGGCGACCCGGAATCGAAGAATGCGCCTCAAGGCAAGCAACTAGGTTCGGGCGATGTGGGCTACACTATCCCTGCCGAAATCGTTTATCCAAAATATTTCCACAAACGTGGCGCTTTGTCGGCTGCACGTATGGGCGACCAAGTGAATCCGAAGAAAGAATCATCGGGCTGTCAGTTCTATGTGGTTACAGGTAAAGTTTACAACGACTCTACTTTGCTGAACATGGAGAAGCAAAAGAATGAAGGCAAACTATCTGAAATCTTCAACTCATTGGCTCAACAGCGCATGAAAGAAGTGTACAAGATGCGCAAAGAGAAAGACGAAGAAGGTTTGTACAAGTTGCAAGAAGAACTTTTTGCTCAAGCGCAAGAAGAAGCAGCTAAACTTCCTGAATTCCAATTTACTCCCGAAGAGATTGCTGCTTACACCACAGTGGGCGGTACACCTCATCTTGATGGCGAATACACTGTGTTTGGCGAAGTGCTAGAGGGTATGGATGTAGTAGACAAGATTCAGAATGTGAAGACCAATCGTGGCGATCGTCCCGAAGAAGATGTGAAGATTCTTAAAGTGACTATCCTCGACTGATCATGATAGAAATAAACAAGTATACGCTTGCCAACGGCTTACGTTTGGTACACTCCCGCGACAACAGCACGCAGATGGTAGCGCTTAATCTGCTTTATGATGTAGGCGCTAAAGACGAGCACCCCGATCACACGGGCTTTGCTCATCTGTTTGAGCATCTGATGTTTGGCGGGTCGGTCAATATACCAGACTATGACACACCACTGCAAATGGCCGGTGGCGAGAACAATGCTTGGACCAACAACGATATCACCAACTATTACCTCACGGTGCCCCGCCAGAACGTAGAAATTGGCTTCTGGTTGGAGTCCGACCGTATGCTAGGCCTACGCTTCGATCCTCGAAGCTTGGAAGTGCAACGCGAGGTGGTGATGGAAGAGTTTAAACAGCGATGCCTCAATCAGCCTTATGGCGATGTGGGGCATCTGCTTCGTCCGCTAGCCTATAAGGTACACCCTTACCAATGGCCCACCATCGGCAAAGACCTCAGCCATATAGCCAATGCTACGCTAGACGAAGTAGAGTCTTTCTTTTATCGTCATTATGCCCCAAACAATGCCGTGTTGGCAGTGACGGGTAATATATCTTTCGAAGAGACTGTGCAACTCACCGAGAAATGGTTTGGCAACATCCCACGTCGTGATGTGCCACAACGCAACTTGCCACAAGAACCAATTCAGCTGGAAGAACGCCGTCTAGAGGTGGAACGCAATGTTCCGCTCGATACGCTGTTTATGTCCTATCACATGAGTGCACGCAATCATCCCGACTACTATGCATTCGATATTCTGTCGGATGTGCTGAGCAATGGCGCTTCGAGCCGACTGACACAACGTTTAGTAAAGCAGCGTCAGATATTCTCATCGATAGATGCCTATATTGCAGGTACTACAGATCCAGGACTTTTTCATATCAGTGGCAAACCTGCCTCAGGTATTACATTGCAACAAGCCGAGGAGGCCGTGAAAGAGGAACTGGAACTACTGAGCACTGAGACAGTGGCCGAAGAGGAGTTGGAAAAAGTGAAAAATAAGTTTGAGTCTACCCAGATATTTGGCTACATCAACTATCTGAATGTGGCGACCAATATGGCTTATCACGAACTAAATGGTAATGCAGAAGATATTAATAGTGAAGTGGCTCGCTATCGTGCAGTGACTTCCGATCAACTGAAAAATGTTGCCCAAAAAGCATTCGTCCCTCAAAATGGGGTGGTGCTACACTATAAAAAGAAATAAGATCTGAAAAGAAAGATTTCACAGACTAGACATATAAAACTAACTATGCAGCTTAAAACAGCATTTCACAACTATACTTCTCACTATAAAGCTCTTTTGAAGCTAGGTTTACCCATTGTCATAGGTCAGTTGGGTGTCATCGTTTTGGGCTTTGCCGACACTCTGATGATTG
This sequence comes from uncultured Bacteroides sp., assembly GCA_947074205.1. GTDB lineage: Bacteria > Bacteroidota > Bacteroidia > Bacteroidales > Bacteroidaceae > Bacteroides. Next base: position 5,961 of record CAMTOQ010000065.1, read on the forward strand.
GACATCATGGAACATATGAACTGGCAGCAGCATCATTTGTCAATAGCGTGTTTGGACTTGTCATCGTGTTTAGTGTAGGTTTCTCCTGCGGACTTGTACCCATTGTAGGGAGTCTCTTTGGTAAACGCCAATACACTGAAGCCGGACAAGTGCTGAAGTGTAGCTTTGTAGCCAATACTCTTGTGGGGCTATTGTTAACGCTAGTCATGTTTATCCTCTACCTCAATCTAGATAAACTGGGTCAGCCCGAAGAACTTCTTCCCTTGATTCGCCCCTATTTCTTGGTGTTGCTGTTCTCCTTGTTATTTGTTCTGTTGTTCAACTGTTTCAAGCAATTTGCCGATGCCATCACCGATACACGTACCCCAATGTGGGTATTGCTAGGCGGCAATCTTATCAACATCATCGGCAACTATCTGCTGATTTATGGCAAGATGGGTTTGCCCGAACTGGGTTTGTTGGGAGCGGGTATTAGTACATTGTGTTCGCGCATATTGATGTTGCTAGTATTTGCTTGGATAGTTTTTAGTCGCCAACGGTTTGCACGCTATCGTGTAGGTATTTTTCGTACCGCTTGGTCTAATACACACTTCCGTCGCCTCAACACATTGGGGTGGCCTATTGCTTTGCAGATGGGTATGGAGTCGGCCTCATTTGCTCTGAGTGCGGTGATGATTGGATGGATTGGTACGATGGCCCTTGCTGCGCACCAAATTATGTGTACAGTTTCGTTGCTCACCTTCATGATTTATTATGGTATGGGCGCTGCCATTGCCGTAAGAGTAAGCAACTTTAAAGGGCAGAATGATGTAGTAAATCAACGACGTTCGGCCAATGCAGGCTTCCATCTTATCATGTTGTTTGCACTAGTTTTGTGTGGTCTCATCTTCCTCTTGCGCAACTATATAGCCGGATGGTTCACCTCGGGCGAAGAGGTTCACAGCCTTGTGAGTCTACTGATTATTCCCTTCTTGCTCTATCAGTTTGGTGATGCATTGCAAATAGCCTTTGCTAATGCTCTACGTGGTATTGCCGATGTGAAACCGATGATGTGGATTGCATTTGTGGCCTATTTCCTTATCTCCATACCGCTAAGTTATGTATTTGGTTTTGTGCTTAATGGCAACATCGCTGGAGTGTGGATGGGCTTTCCTGTTGGGCTAACAATAGCTGGGATATTGTTCTGGCTGCGTTTCCGTAAGAGGACCAAATCGATAGTCTGAAACGTCGAATAATTGATACTTTTTTTAAATATAATAATCTTTTAGTGATTATATTTGTTTTATTTTTTATCATTAATACGCATTAGAATACGCGCTTTGCATGAAACGAAGAAAATGGCTTAAAATAGCAGGATGGATACTCCTGACCCCCATATTGCTCATTATCCTTGTGATAATACTGCTCTATATACCACCCATACAGAATTTTGCTTGTGATAAGGCCACAGAAGCTGCATCAAAAGCTACCGGTATGGATATCACTGTGGGGCGTATTCACTTGCGCTTTCCATTGAAACTTTTAGTTCGCGATGTCGATGTGGTACAACGTGGAGATACGTTGGCGTCGTTAGGCAGTCTTAGCGTACGGGTGCAGCTTCTTCCTCTTGTCCGAGGCAGGGTAGAGGTAGACGAAGTACAGCTCAAAGAAATAAAACTTGATACGCGCGATTTGATGCCCGAGATGGCCATCAAAGGAGAGTTAGGCCACTTTTTCTTAATAGCTCATGGCATCGACTTAAGCACTCAGTCGGCCTTAGTCAACCTAGTGGAGCTTTCGGATACCAATTTAGAGCTGATACTGAAAGATACAGTAATCACTCAAGAACCCGATACTACCGCATCTGCCACAATAGAGTGGAAGGTAGATCTCAGAAAGCTTAGTATTGACAATGTGACTTTTGGTATGGATATGGAGGGCGATTCTACCTCAATCGCTACTCATATTGGAAATATTACCTTGAAAGATGCTACGGCCGATCTTAAAAAGATGGCTTTTGGCATGCGTCAGCTCACCATGGACAAAAGTTCGGTGACCTATGATGTGGGCACTGCCGCGCCAACTACAGGCTTCGATCCCTCGCACATCAAGCTTACCAATATTAAGATGGAGATGGACTCGTTGTACTACAGCGATAAGACGATACTTGGTGAGATCAGCAAATTTACAATGAACGAACGCTCTGGCCTAGAAATCGCGTCATTCAATGCCAAAGTCATATCGGATAGTTTGCAAATACGTGTGCCAAAGCTCAACCTCAAAACCAACCATTCTGAGATTAATGTTGTAGCACAAACCTATTGGGAATTAATCGATACACCTACTACCGGTCGCCTTAGTGCCCGTCTTGATGCATTCATCGGCAAACCCGATGTGATGTTGTTTCTCGGCTCTATGCCCGAGGCTTTCAAAGAGGAATATCCGGCGCACCCATTAACCATCCGTGCTGGCACAGAGGGCAATCTAAAGCAGATGCAGATCTCTCGTTGCCGCATCGATCTTCCAGGTGCTTTCTCTGCCGATCTTGGTGGCGAACTCTATAACATAACCGATTCATTGAAGCGCACCATTAATGCGGACTTCAAAATGGAAACCTTCGATCTGAACTTCCTGACAACATTGGCTGAGATGGATCCGAGTGCATCCTTTGTTATCCCTAGCAATATGTTGATGGATGGCAAGTTCTCTATGGAGGGCTCACAGATTAACACTGCTTTAGCGCTTCTAGAAGGGGAGGGGCAACTACATCTTGATGCTGCACTCAATCTTAGTTCAGAGGCGTACAATGCCGACTTAGTTATCAAGGACCTGCAAGTAAATCACTTCCTTCCACACGATTCTATCTACGGAGTGTCTGCCACGCTTTCTGCCCGCGGCTTAGGCCTTGATCCTATGAAGAAGAGTGCCTATGCACAGGCCAATTTCGATGTTCAGAAGTTTCAGTATGCAAATATTAATCTATCAGATGTTGGTCTTCAAGCAACTCTTCGTAATGCGTTGGCTTCTTTCTCTATTGTAAGCGATAATCAATACCTGCGCATGACTGCAGATGGCGAATACAACCTTGCTTACAAATATCCGGATGCTCACGCCAATATATACGCTACTCACATTGGGTTATACGAACTAGGACTCATCCCTCAGCCAATGAAACACAACATAGAGTTTGAGTTTGGCGGAGAGATTAGAAAAGAAAATGTAACGATGACCTTTAATAGTGGTGACCTTGATTTCGATCTATCAGTAAATGGTGATTTGAATCAGATCATCTCTCAGTGCGATCGCCTCGGAAGAGAAATCACTCGACAGTTGTCACACACACAACTCAATCTAAACCAGTTGCGCGAGTTTCTTCCTACTGTCATGATGGATTTAAAATGTGGTGATGATAATCTTTTAGCTTGGTATTTGGCTCAGCAAAAGATGTCTTACGAGGATGTAAACCTAAAAATGCGAATCGAACCGGCTACAGGTATTAACATGGACTTTGATGTATATGCTTTCCGTCTGGATACCCTGCAGCTCGACACCGTATTCTTCGACCTCCATCAAAAAGATTCAGTAGTAAACATGAAGGTGGGCGTGATTAATGGTGCTAAAAACCCCATGCCGTTCAAGTTCTTTGTCGATGGTATGATTGATGAACAACTTGCAGCGCTCAACTTCAAGTTTTTTGATGCAAAAGGCCGAGAAGGACTATCGCTGGGCACAACAATGCAGCAAGAACTTACTGAAGAAGGGAAGATTAAAGGGTACCTGTTCCGACTTACCCCCGAAGAACCAATCTTAGCCTTCCAACCATTCCGAATCATGGATGATCGCAACTGGGTGTACTATTATAATAAGACCGGTCGTATCTACTCAAGTGTGATGATGCAGGATAAAGAAGGGATGGGTATTAGTGTGCAGTCGTTACCTTCGGATACTATATCCAAACAGAATATTGACGTAGAGATACGTCGCCTGCAATTGGGAGAGCTCTTTGCCATGCTTCCCTTTATGCCTGCTATTGATGGTGTGTTCAATTTGCAAGCTCATTATATCCAGACTGAGTCTTCGCTTCAAGTCTCGGCCGAGACACAAGTCGACTCTTTGGTATATGAGAAATTCCCGATGGGTGACTTCTCTATTGGGGCTTCATGGTTGCCTGGTAATAAAGGACAGCAACACGTCACTGCCACTATGGAGCATAATAGGAGGGAGATATTAAATGCCGAGGGGGCCTTAGTTCCTGCTGCCAATAAGAAGGATAGCATAATGGTGGCAGCATCTATTGATAAGTTCCCGGCCTACCTTGCCAACGCTTTTGTAGATCAGGCTCTAGTGAAGCTGGCCGGTGGTTTTAGTGGTGATGTCAATATTACAGGGTTTACAGATGCACCTCTTGTCAACGGAACAGTAACAATGGATAGTCTATCGGCCTATTCTGCACAGTATGGTGCACAGTTCTATATGGGCAACGAACCGATAAAGGTGGACAACAGTAACTTGTTGTTTAATAAATTCTCCATCTATACAACGAGCAAGAATCCGTTTACTATCAATGGTAACATCAACTTCAAAGATATGATGAAGCCAACAGCCAATTTGAGATTGTTGGCTAAAGACTATACACTGCTAAATGCAAAACGTACCAAAGAAAGTCTAGTCTATGGTACCGTGGCCATAGATATGGATGCGACAGTTAGAGGACTACTTAGTGATCTTAAAGTAGGCGGAAATATTGTCTTATTGAGCAAGACCGATGTAACGTATGTCTTAACCGACTCTCCGCTGACTGTTTCCGATCGACTGGGCGAGCTAGTGACCTTTACTAACTTTGCAGATACGGCTTCGTTGAGCAAAGAGGTGATACCGTCGGTGACCTTAGGTGGGGTTAACCTAGCCATGAATGTGCAAATAGACCCTTCTGTGCAGCTAAGAGTGGATCTTAGTGCCGACCGTTCTAGTTATGTGCAAGTTCAAGGTGGTGGAGATTTATCTTTGAAATATACTCCTCAGGGAGGTATGAATCTTACAGGTCGCTACACTTTGAGTGGTGGCTCTGTGAAATATTCTCTACCCGTAATTCCACTGAAAGAGTTCCAAGTGGTAAGTGGTAGCTATGTGGAATGGGTAGGCAACCCAATGGATCCGATTCTAAACTTCTCTGCGATGGAAAAGATCCGCGCATCTGTTGCTCAAGATAACGGCTCCTCACGTATGGTGTTGTTTGATATCTCTATCATAGTGAAGAATAAGCTAGAGAATCTTTCATTGGCATTTGATATCGATGCCCCCGAAGATGCTACAGTGCAAAATCAGCTTGCAATGATGGGTCCCGATGAGCGACAGAAACAGGCCATAGCAATGTTGGCTACCGGTATCTATCTGGCCGACTCTGGTAGTAGTGGTGGCTTTAATATGGGATCGGCTCTTAATAGTGTACTCTCTAGCCAGATAAACAACCTTATGGGCAATATCAAAGGAGCTAGCGTAAGTGTAGGAGTGGATAATACCAGCAATAGTGCAGGAGATAATCAGACTGACTATAGCATCAGTTACTCTCAGAAATTCTTTAACGACCGCTTTACTATTATAATAGGTGGTAAAGTATCGACGGGTGCCAATGCTACTAACGATGCAAGTACCTTTATAGACAATGTTCGTTTAGAGTATAGATTGGATAACTCAAGCACACGCTATTTGCAGGTGTTCTACGATAAAAACTATGAATCTATACTCGATGGTGAGGTTACCGATACTGGTGTAGGTATCGTGCTTCGCAAGAAGATGGATCGATTGCGTGAGCTCTTCCAATTTAGCCGTAAGAAGCGAGAGGAACGTAAGAAGAAAGATGAAGAGGCCAAGAGAAATCACGAAGCGCTGATTAACACTGAAGAAGAAAACAAGAATGAGTAAATTGAACAAAATATTTAGTCTAAGTTCCTGCCTTAGGAAGGTATTATTATGGATGGGTGTAGTGCTAATGCTTCACGCTACCTCATCGTGTAGTGTTACTAAGAATCTTCCCGAAGGTGAAATTCTATATACAGGTTATAAGATAGATTATCTTAATCCCTCTACTACTCAAGGCGGCAAAGCGGCGCAGTCTGAGGTAGATGCAGCTCTTGATAAGTCACCATCGACTAAGCTATTTGGAATCCTTCCATTTCCGTTTGGTATGTGGGTATACAACGATTTCGTTCATAGCGAAAAGAAGCTGGGCAAGTTCATATTTAATAAGTTTGCAGCTAATCCTGTTTTTATATCAACAGTCAATCCCGATGTTCGTGTAAAGATAGCCACTAACGTATTGTATGACTATGGTTACTTCAATGCTAAAGTGAACTCAAAAACTATAGTCAACCCTAAAGATTCTCTCAAAGCCAGCATTGTATATAATGTAAAGATGAATAATCCTTATTTCGTCGATACCATTTATAATATCAACTTCAATCCACGGATGGAGCGTATTCTCAATCGCACTAACCAATGGTCTTTGCTAAAATCGGGCGAGCAATTTAATGTATCCAATCTGGATCAAGAACGTACTCGTGTCAGTGATTTATTTAGAAATCTAGGTTACTTCTACTTTCGCCCCGACTATATCACTTATCAAGCCGACACGATCAATACCCCAGGTAAAGTTGCTATTCGTATGCTGCCTGTAGCAGGGCTTCCCGAGCAAGCTCAACGCATCTACTATGTGGGGCAGAAGTCGGTAATACTCTTTGGCCGAGGAGGCGAAGTACCTAATGATAGTACGGAGTACAAGGGGTTAAAGATATTCTATTATGATAAGTTGAAGGTGCGTCCCGATATGCTCTACCGTTGGATAAACTACCAGTCGTATCATAAAAATGACTCTGTTCGTGCTGTGCAAGAGCGTAGATTGTATAGCCAATATAGGCAACAGAAGATTCAAGAGAAGTTAGCTCAAACGGGTATATTTTCTTATATGAACTTCTCTTACACTCCTAAAGATACCACTGCTAGTTGCGATACGCTGAATGCAGTGTTTCAAGCTGCGTTAGCCAAGCCTCTTGATGCAGAGCTGGAGTTCAATGTGATGTATCAAAGTACGGCAATGGCTGGTCCATCAGCCTCTTTCTCTGTGACCAAGTACAATGTGTTTGGTGGCGGAGAAAGCTGGAATACAAAGCTGAAAGGTATGTACCAATGGCAGACCGGCAAGACTGGCAAAAAAGATACGCGTATGAATAGCTGGGAGATGGGATTGGAAACGTCGCTTACTTACCCACGTGTCTTTTTCCCCGGCTTTAAAAATAGAGAGTTCGACAATCCGGCTACGACTACATTTAAAATCTATATCGATCAGCTTAATAGATCGAAATACTATAAGCTTTTGGCTTTTGGTGGTAACGTCACTTATGATTTTCAGAATACTGCTGTTCATAAGTTCAGTGTCACTCCCTTTAAGTTGACCTTTAGTGTGCTCCAATCTAAATCGGCCGAATTTGACAGCATTGCCAATATTAACCCTGCCCTATATGTTAGTTTGGAGAATCAGTTCATTCCTGCTATGAGCTTTATGTATACCTATGACAACTCCAGTATAAAGAGGATAAAGAATCCTAGTTGGTGGCAAACTACAATAACCCCTGCGGGTAATCTCTTCTCGTGTATATATGCTGCTTTTGGTCAGCCCTTTAATAAACCGGAGAAGAAGTTACTTGGTACTCCATTTGCTCAGTTCCTGAAGATAAACAGTGAATATCGTTATTTGCAAAATATAAACCGTAATAACGCAGTTGCCTTCCGTGTGGCGGGTGGAGCTATATGGGCTTATGGCAACAGACTTGTTGCACCCTACAGCGAACAGTTCTATATTGGTGGAGCCAATAGTGTCCGTGCTTTTGCTGTGCGTGGCATTGGTCCGGGGGGAACTCCTCCGCAAACCGGTAAGTATGGATATCTCGATCAAACCGGTTCCATACGTATGGAGGCCAATGTTGAGTGGCGCTTTAGACTTTATGGCGATTTGTGGGGTGCTACCTTCCTAGATGCAGGTAATGTGTGGTTGATGCGCTATGATAAGGACCGTCCTTATGGGCAATTGCAGTGGAAAACATTTCCTAAGCAGGTGGCATTGGGCACGGGTGTAGGGGTGCGTTATGACCTCTCTTTCCTAATTTTGCGTATCGATATCGGTGTGCCGCTACACGACCCCTGGGAAACAGGCAAAAAGAGCTACTACAATGTGGAAGGCAAGTTTATCAAGAACTGTACCCTCAACTTTGGTATTGGCTATCCATTCTAATTCAAACTACTCTGTGCTGACGGAAAAATTCTTTACGGGCCTCGAATAATGTGTATAGATTTGTATCGTTCCTTTAATATTAGTTGTAACTTTGCCGCTGAAAAATGATTGGAAGATACACTAACCCTTATTAAATTATACACTATTATTTTATGAAACCAACTTTATTTGTGTTGGCTGCCGGAATGGGTAGCCGCTATGGAGGCTTGAAACAGCTAGATGGGCTTGGTCCAAATGGCGAAACTATCATGGACTATTCTATCTACGATGCTATTCGTGGAGGCTTTGGTAAGGTAGTTTTTGTTATTCGCAAGGATTTCGAACAAGATTTCCGTGAGAAGATTCTTTGTAAATACGAGAATCATATCCCTGTAGAGCTTGTTTTTCAAGGTCTTGACAATCTGCCCGAAGGCTATACTTGTCCTGCCGACCGTGTGAAACCATGGGGTACAAACCACGCTGTGTTGATGGGTAAAGATGTAATTAGCGAACCATTTGCTGTGATCAATGCCGATGACTTTTATGGTCGCGATGCATTTGCTGTATTGGGTGAGGCTTTGGCTAAACTTGAAGGAAAGAAAGATACTTACTGCATGGTGGGCTATCGTGTGGGCAACACATTGAGCGAAAGTGGTAGTGTGGCTCGCGGTGTATGCGAAAAAGATGCTAACAACCTACTTACTACTGTAGTAGAGCGTACAGCTATTGAACGTATTGATGGCAAAGTATCTTTTAAAGACGAAAACGATGTGATGCAGTCTATCGACGATAATACACCAGTATCTATGAATATGTGGGGCTTTACGCCCGACTATTTTGAGTACTCACTAGACTATTTCAAGAATTTCCTTGATGAACACAAAGACAACTTGAAGTCTGAGTATTTCATTCCTTTGATGGTTAATAAGTTGATTACCGATGGTACAGCTACTGTAGAAGTACTAGACACTACTAGCAAATGGTTTGGTGTGACTTATGCAGAAGATCGTCAAGGTGTTGTGGATAAGATTGCCGAATTAGTGAAAGCCGGTGAATATCCTGCGAAACTGTTTTAAAACAGTTTATCGAAAAAAATAGAAAAAAAGGGAGGGCAATCGTCCTCCCTTTTGTATGTTGCATTGTTATATATTTGTAGTAATGCTATATTATTCTTAATTCCTTTGTTATGAGAAAACCTTCCTTTGTTTATATATATCTGCTAAGTTTCGTAGTACTATTTCTTTCGTCATGCAGTCGTGATGATGCCGAACGCGAATCCACCTATCCCACAGACACAGTTAATGAGTGGATTGACCAAACTATGCGCTATTGGTACTATTGGCGTAGTGAAATCCCGTCGAAGAGTAACCTAAACTTCAAGGCTGATCCAGAGCTATTTTTTCGACAGCTACTTTCTAATAAAGATGGTAAAGATTTACAAGATGGAACGGGACACTATTACTACTCTAGCATTAATAAAAAAAGTAGCTCTACACGTAGTAGTGCTGCAAAAGTAGGATTAGGTATTCACTTTCAGACTTGGTTGATGAGTAAATCGCCAGAGAAATATGCTGTGAATGTGCTGTATGTTCTCCCAGGTTCGCCAGCCGAAGAAGCCGGTATAAAGCGAGGTAATTGGATTTTCAAAATAGACAATATTCCGGTAAATAGTACAAACTTCTACGACCTGATGGGGCAGGAGACTTTGAAACTCACCTTTGGCGATACCTATAGGGCAACAGAGGCCGAGATGAGCACCGCCACTCTTACTCCCCGTATCGTGGAAGATCGCCCGTTGCATTTTGCTCAAATCATTCAAGGGGAGGAGAGTGGAAATAAAATTGTAGGTTATGTTGTGTTCAATAGCTTCACCTCGGGTCCTAGCGGCGAGAGTGATGTCAGCTACAATGAAGAGCTAAAAACACAGTTTGCTCAATTTAAAGCTTTAGGGGTAGAAGAGTTTGTGCTCGACCTACGCTATAATGGCGGAGGCTTGCTGACTGTAGCCAAGTTGCTATCCGAACTGTTAGCTCCGGCTAGCACCGTAGGGAAGAATTTGTGTGAAGTGCGCTATAATACACCAGACGATAAGAACCTAGTTTATAAAATAGAAGCTCAGCCGGCCAACCTCGATTTGAAGCGTCTCTTTGTGCTTACCTCTTCACAGACGGCATCCGCCTCAGAAGTTATTATCAACTGCCTTCGCCCTTACTATGATGTGGTGCTGATAGGCGAACGCACAGAAGGTAAAAATGTAGGTTCGATTACACTATCCTCGGATAAGTACGATTACGAGATTCACCCTATTGTATGCACCATCTACAATGGACTTGGCCAGTCTAACTATAGCCAAGGCTTTAGTCCCGATTGGACTCTTCAAGGCGATGCTCGTTCGCTAAATGGTGACTTGCCTTTTGGCGATACAAAGAATGACATACCCCTAAGAGTAGCCCTTCAATGGATGACTACTGGACCGGTGAGTGCTGTGACCTACAAGACAAGTGCCTTGTCTGAGGCTTTCTCAGGCGAGCCAATTGTTTGTACTGGGAACGTTAAAAAACTTATAGTTCCTTTACCTCTAGAATATTTGCCGGAGTAAGATGGATAGTTATAGTTTTATCCTTGCTATCTTTACCCCATCAAAAGACAATAGCAACAAATGGAATATCGATTAAATAAATATATCAGTAGTTCGGGCATCTGTTCGCGTCGCGAAGCCGACCGCTTTATAGAGAATGGAAGCGTGACTGTAAATGGCAAACGCGCTGTTGTTGGGATGCGTGTTTTACCGGGTCAGAAGGTGCGTGTCAATGGTCATCTAGTGATGAACGACATCGAACCCATTTACATTATGCTCAATAAGCCTGTGGGTGTGGTTTGCACCACCGATACGGCTGATAGCGATAATATTGTAGACTATGTAAAGCATCCGCAGCGCATCTTCCCAATTGGGCGACTCGATAAAGATTCGCAGGGATTGATTCTGCTTACCAATGATGGCGATATCATTAATAAGATTTTGCGTGCGGGAAACAATCATAAGAAAGAGTATGTGGTGACGGTAAACAATCCCGTTACAGAGGAATTTCTTACCCGC
>CAMTOQ010000066.1 GCA_947074205.1 uncultured Bacteroides sp.
AGCATCTGGTTTACACCCAGAGGGTCAGCGGTTCGAATCCGTTAGCGCCCACTTTTTAGAAAAAACATACATCATTCCTTTTGATGAGACAAAAGGGCGCTTAGCTCAGCTGGTTCAGAGCATCTGGTTTACACCCAGAGGGTCAGCGGTTCGAATCCGTTAGCGCCCACTTTTAGAAACAATCACCTCGTAAGACGAAAGTTTTGCGAGGTTTTTTGTTAATATACCTCCATATCATTCTAATTTATTCTTAAAAGAGTACCCTCTTTGCTGTTTTGCGTGAAATCTCTGTGCTACTTCTCTGTTATCTCCTTAGTTTTATGTAATTTCGCGCACTTTATAGTTGTGTAGCTGAAATAGTTACACAGATATATTTCGGCCTTATGCCACACTGATCGATAAAGAAACAATGTATACAGTAAAGAAAAGATTAGAAATATCGGCTTCGCACAAATTGAACCTTTCTTACGAAAGCAAATGTGAGAACCTGCACGGTCACAACTGGGTGATCGAGGTTTATTGTCGTTCCAAGGAGCTTAATGCCGATGGAATGGTGATCGACTTTTCGCATATCAAGGAGAATATCAAGGAAAAATTAGATCATCAAAATCTCAACGATATACTTCCCTTTAACACTACTGCCGAGAATATGGCGAAATGGATTTGCGACCAGGTGCCCCACTGTTTCAAAGTGATGGTGCAAGAATCGGAAAACAACTCTGCTTGGTATGAGAAAGATTAATGAGATCTTTTATAGCTTGCAAGGCGAGGGAGCGCAGACAGGTACGCCTGCTGTGTTTGTCCGCTTCTCGGGCTGTAATCTGAAGTGCGATTTTTGCGATACCGACCACGAAGGGGGTGAGTTGATGAGCGATGAGGCTATTGCCAATGAGATTGCTCAATATCCTGCACCGCTTATCGTGATTACCGGTGGCGAGCCATCGCTTTGGATTGATCAGTCTTTTATAGACCGACTAAAGATGTTGGGAAAGAAGATTGCTATCGAAACCAATGGCACCAACTTGCTACCCGAAGGTATTGATTGGATCACTTGTTCGCCTAAACCCGGCGGGAAAGTGGTGTTGCAACATATTGACGAACTAAAGGTGGTGTATACCGCACAAGATATGTCGGTATATGACAACCTGCCCGGTGCAAAGTATCTTCAACCTTGCTCTGGTAAGAACTTAGATGAAGTAGTAGAATACATAAAACAGCATCCAAAATGGAAACTAAGTCTACAAACACACAAGATATTGAAAATAAGATAAAGGATATATTCACCCATATCGGCGATGATCCGGAACGTGAGGGACTGAAAGGTACACCCGAACGTATTGCTCGAATGTGGAAAGAGATCTTTCGCGGTTACGATGAAGCGCAAAAACCTAAAATCACTGTTTTTGAGAATGGTAAAGATGGACTCTCTTGTACATCGGCAGTGCTCGATACGGGCTGCTTCTACTCGATGTGCGAACACCATATGATGCCCTTCTTTGGCGATTATTGGTTTGGCTATATCCCCAATCCGAAAGGTAAGATTCTAGGTATCTCTAAGGTGGCTCGTGTCATCGACTATTGTGCGGCTCGCTTGCAGGTGCAAGAACGTTTGGCGCAAGATGTAGTGGAGATGATTCGCGAGGCTTTGGGCGAGGAGTATCCGCCACTGGCTATCGGAGTGATATTGGAAGGTGAGCATCTTTGTAAGACTATGCGCGGTGTGCGCAAGCAGGGACGTATGCATTCGTCTTGTTTCTTTGATGGCGGTAAGCTTAGCGAACTAAAAGATGACCTTTATCGCTTTAAAGGATAGTTGCTTTGTGAATTTATTTTAATAGATATACAACGCTAATTAAATAGTGTAAACGGAAGCCTTGCAGCGTGTGCTGTGAGGCTTTTGTGTATTTTTAAGGAAAACCAAACTGTCTCATTTTTCGTTTATTCTGTAGGAAAGATTTCAAGGATAACAACGATGAATGTGCAGAAAAGATGGTGTGCATTTTCCCTTTTATTGCTAGTAATTATAGGCAGTTTGGTGGGGCAAAATGTATCAAAGAATTATTATAACGACTCTCTATTCTATAATAAGAAGAGGCCGCTGCTTGCGCTTGGTGAGGTGGCATTTATTAATGTGGGAGTGTGGGCTTACGATCGCTATGTGGGTAAGCACGATTTTGCTTATATCAACTGGCGAAGCATTAAAGAAAATCTTCGTACCGGGTTTCATTGGGATAATGATGTGATGGGCACCAACAATCTTTCTCACCCTTATCATGGCTCGCTCTACTTTAATTCGGCTCGCTCTAATGGCATGAATTTCTATCAATCTATCCCCTTTACAGCTGCGGGAAGTATAATATGGGAATTGTTTCTCGAAAATGAAGCTCCTTCAATCAACGACTTGGTGGCCACTACTGTAGGTGGAACAATGATTGGTGAGGTTCTTTTCCGAACTTCACACCTTATACTTAACAACTCTAAACGTGGTGCCAATCGTGCTCTGCGTGAGATATCTGCAGGCATACTTTCGCCTGTGCAGGGTGTGAATCGTGTGCTGTCGGGGGCGGCTTGGCGACATAGTGATTATAATCAGTTCAGCGATGTTCCTTTTGACTTGAATCTCTCGTTGGGTTGGCGAATGCTTCGTCCTAAGATTGATGCGGGTTACTCTTCCTATGTGGAGGTGGCGACCTCGTTTGTCTATAACTCCGGGCGAGAAGCTTGTGAACAGCCCTATGACTGGTTTAGCTTCTATTTGGCATTGGATATTGGACGTAGAACTTTTCTTTTTCGTCAGCTAAATATCTCTGCCTTGTTGTGGGGAAAAGATATAGCTGAAAATCAGAAAGGGAAATGGCACTTTGGTATCTACCAGAATTTGGATTACTGGGATTCGCCTGGGAAGGACTACCAACGTACGCCTTACCGCTATTCTCAGGTGGCAGCCGTTGGGCCGGGCCTGAATTATAGCAGCTCTGCAGACCAGAAAGTAAAGATCGACTTTACGGCTTTGGTGAATGGAGTGGGCTTAGGTGCTAGCACGTCTGACTACTACTGGGTGGGCGACCGTGACTATAGTTTTGGGAGTGGGTTTGGTGTACAAACCAAGTTGGAACTGAAGTTGTTTGGCTCTGCACTGCGTTTCAAGTTGTTTGCCAACAACTCTACGCTGTATACCTGGAAGGGCTATGACCCTTCTATCAATCTCTATACTAAGGGACTTGAAGAGTTTAATGTGCAAGGCGATAAAGGACACGCTAACTTCACGTTTGTTGAGGCTAGTCTAGGTTACTATTCACCCAATAACTGGAACCTCGAGTTTGTATCGGAATTTATCAATCGACACACTTATTATACGTATTATCCGGCAAAGAATTATTCGGCTTGGAGCTATGCGGTGAGGCTGGGCTATCATCTGTAAGACAGGAGGTAGGGTGATGTTTGTAAATTCATGAAATAAAAACAACTTTTAATCTAGCCGTTGATGAGAAAAAATACGTTATATTTACCTTCACTTAAAGATCTAAATATATCGTACAATGAAAAAACGTTTTTGCCTGCTTTTGGGGTTATTTCTTCAATCTTCTCTATTGCTGTTTTCGCAAGATAATCCTTATCGTAAGTCTATCGACCTGGCGGGTGAGTGGCAGTTTGCTACCGATACGCTCAATGTGGGTGTGCGCAACAACTTCTCTACTCGACAGTTGGAAGATGTGGTGACACTGCCCGGAACTACCGACTCCAATCAAAAAGGTTTTCCCAATAACAATAAGAGCGAGACGACTCAACTATCCCGTCTTTATACCTATCAAGGTCCGGCATGGTATAGTAAGAAGGTAGTGATACCCAAAGAGTGGAAGGGTAAAAACATTACACTTCTGCTTGAACGAACACGCCCCTCCATGTTGTGGGTAGATGGGGAATTGATAGATAGCTGTAGTCTCTTATCTTCCCCTCATAAGTACGATTTAACGAAGGTTCTCAAGCCGGGTAAACGTCAAATTACCCTTCGCATAGATAATGGCGAGAGTATTCCTGCGCAGATACGCAGCAGTTCGCACGCTTGCACCGAATCGACTCAAACCAACTGGAACGGTATAATAGGAACAATGGAGTTGCAAGCCACTGATCCACTATATATCGAAGATGTGCAGCTTTATCCGCTAGTGGCAGAGAAAGCTGTAAAAGTGCGCGTTGAGCTTTCGGATGAGAACTCTTTGGCCGGGAAGCAGCTACAGCTAGAAGCGGCCTCTTTCAATGGGCGCAAAACTCATCGAGTAGCTCCTATTGCTATCCATCTTACTGAGGGGCAAAAAAGCTACGAGATAATCTACCCCTTGACGGAAGAGGTGCAGCTGTGGAGTGAATTTGATCCTGTGCTTTATAGCCTTAAAGCGACCATCCCTAATGTTGATCAGGTAGACGAAACCTTTGGCATGCGCGACTTTAGTGTGATAGATAAGCAGTTTGCTATCAATGGGCTCACTACCTTTTTGCGTGGCAAACACGATGCTTGCGTATTCCCCTTGACGGCACACACTGCAATGGATGTGAAGGAGTGGCGACGCTACTTCAGTATCTGTAAGGAATACGGCTTGAACCATTGTCGGTTCCATTCGTGGTGTCCGCCAAAAGCCTGTTTCGAAGCTGCCGACTTGGAGGGTGTCTATCTGCAACCCGAGTTGCCTATTTGGGGAGCATTCAGCACTGATACTCCAGAGTTGATGGATTTTCTTCGTACTGATGGGGAAGAGTTATTGAAGGCTTACAGCAATCACCCTTCTTTTGTGATGTTTGCGTTAGGCAACGAGCTGTGGGGCGAGAAAGAGCTGCTGGCGCAGTTTGTAGATCATTTCCGATCGATTGAGCCTCGTCATCACTATGCCTATGGGTCTAATATCTATCTTGGCTGGGAAGGGCATCTTCCGGGTGAAGATTTCTTGGTGACTTGCAGAGTAGGGGGAGGCGAAGGATATACCACCCATGCACGCGCTTCTTTCTCGTTTGCCGATGCCGAAGAAGGGGGCTATCTCAACAATACTTATCCCAATACTGAGATGAACTTTGACAACGCGCTGTTGCATTCGCCAGTCCCAGTGATTGGTCACGAAACAGGACAGTTTCAGGTCTATCCCAACTACAGCGAGATAAAGAAATATACAGGTGTGTTGGCTCCATGGAACTTGGGGGAATTCCGACATCGCCTATACGAGAAAGGTATGGGCTATCATGCTTACGACTTCTTCAAAGCATCAGGCGCATGGGCAATGGAACTCTATCGTGCTGATATCGAGATGAACCTTCGCACGGAGAAGATGGCGGGTTTCCAGTTGCTCGATTTGCAAGATTATCCCGGCCAAGGATCTGCCTATGTGGGTGTGCTCGATGCCTTTATGGATAGCAAGGGGTTGATAACACCCGAAGAGTGGCGCAACTTCTGCTCCGAGGTGGTGCCTTTGCTCGAGGTGCCAACTTACTGCTGGAGCAATGTTGAAACTTTCCGTGGAAAGGTGCAGGTGGCCAACTATGGTGCTACTTCGCTGAAAGGAAAAACACTTGAATGGGAACTGAAGGTAGGCGACCGCATCGTGAGAAAAGGTCATATGCCACTTAAAGCGGGGCGCGGTCTTCTGACATTGGGAACAATATCGCTACCCCTCTCATCGATAACTAAAGCCACTAAGGCAGAATTGCAACTCTCTATTGCCGGTACTCCCTATCAAAACAGCTATCCGCTGTGGGTCTACCCAAGAGTGACTAGATCTAAAAAGGGGAATGTCTATTTCGCTTCAACATTAGATGATGAAACGATGAATAGGTTGGACAAGGGGGAAAGTGTGCTACTTATCCCTGAAGCCGATAGTTGCCGAGATGTGACGGTAGGTGGTCTTTTCCAAACTGACTATTGGAATTACCGTATGTTTAAAACGATTTGTGAGAATGCCAAGAAGCCGGTATCACCCGGTACCCTAGGTATATTGACCAATCCAAAGCACCCTATATTTGCTTCATTCCCCACCGAGAATCATACTAACTGGCAGTGGTATTCTACGATAAAGGCCAGCTACCCCTTGATTTTGGATCAGTTGCCAATGGGCTATCAACCTATTGTGCAAGTGATAGATAATGTGGAGCGCAACCATAGACTAGGTTTGATTTTCGAATTTAAAGTGGGCCGGGGGCGCTTGTTGGTTTGCATGGCGGATATCCTAGAAGAGCAAGCTTGCATGGAAGGCAGGCAGCTGTTATCGTCGGTGTTGAACTATATGAATTCGACCGATTTTAACCCGACTTACGAGACGAATTATGAGGAACTGCAAAGTCTATTTTTGCCTAGCAAAGAACGCGAAGCTATTCAGAGTCTTCGTAACATTTCGTATGATTGATTTGTGGCGCTGGAGGTATGCAAATCAGCTTTTTAAAGTTAATCTCTAGGGTATATGTGACAAATGACTTAAATATCGATAGATATTCCTATAATTTCGTATATCTTAGTGAAATAGATAGTGCAAAATGCTTTAAATTGATGCAAAATTCAATATCTTTGCGTCTGATAATTATCTATATTACTATATGAAACTTGATTTATTGACGGCCATATCTCCAATCGATGGTCGCTACAGAGGTAAAACAGAGGCCTTGGCTGCCTATTTCTCTGAATTTGCACTCATAAAATATCGCGTACAGGTAGAGATTGAATATTTCATCGCATTGTGTGAATTGCCATTGCCGCAACTTGCAAATGTTGATAAAGCGCTATTTGACAAACTACGCTCTATTTATATTAACTTCTCGGAAGCTGATGCGCAACGCATCAAGGACATCGAGAGTGTGACCAACCACGATGTGAAGGCTGTTGAATACTTCATCAAAGAGGAATTCGACAAGATTGGTGGAATGGACGACTATAAAGAGTTTATCCATTTTGGCTTGACATCGCAAGATATTAACAATACATCAATCCCATTATCAGTAAAAGAAGCGTTGGAGCAAGTTTACTATCCATTGTTGGAAGAACTCATCGCTCAACTCAAAACTTATGCTGAAGATTGGGCAGAAATACCAATGTTGGCTAAGACACACGGACAACCTGCATCACCTACTCGCTTGGGTAAAGAGATCATGGTTTTCGTTTATCGTCTGCAATGCCAGCTGGACAACTTGAAGCTTTGCAAGCTTACAGCTAAATTTGGTGGAGCTACAGGTAACTTTAATGCACATCATGTGGCATATCCACAATATGAGTGGAAACAATTTGGTAATGCATTTGTTGAAACTAAACTGGGTTTGGTACGCGAAACTTACACCACGCAAATATCAAATTATGACACGCTTTCGGCTGTGTTTGATGCGATGAAACGTATCAATACTATCATGATTGATATGAACCGTGACTTCTGGCAATATATCTCTATGGAGTATTTCAAACAGAAGATTAAGGCGGGTGAAGTTGGTTCAAGCGCTATGCCACACAAAGTAAACCCTATCGACTTTGAAAATGCCGAAGGTAACCTGGGTATAGCAAGTGCAATACTTGAACACTTGGCAGTGAAATTGCCTATCTCGCGCTTGCAACGCGACTTGACCGACTCGACAGTGCTACGCAATGTAGGTGTGCCTTTCGGACATATTGTGATTGCAATGCAAAGCTCGCTAAAAGGCTTGCGCAAACTTTTGATTAATGAAGCGGCAATTGCCGGTGACTTGGACGACTGCTGGAGCGTAGTGGCTGAGGCTATTCAGACCATCTTGCGTCGTGAGGCTTATCCAAAACCCTATGAGGCTTTGAAAGCTTTGACTAGAACAAACCAAGCTATCACAGAAGAGTCGATTAAAGAATTTATAGAAGAACTAAACGTAACTGAAGAAGTAAAGAAAGAACTGAGAGCGATTACTCCTCACAACTATACTGGGGTGTAACCTTAAAGTTATCATAAAAAACATATTTTTAAATATAATCGCGTGTAATAAATCAGGCCGTGAGGCCCAAGTTTAATTTTATAAGATAAAGAATAATGAGCACAGAAAATGATGATTGGCGCTACAACTCAGATGAGGAACGCCCAGGAGCAGGCCGCGATGGCAATAGATCGTACAACAGAGAAGGCGGATATAACCGTCCATCCTACAATCGTGAAGGCGGCGATCGTCCTTATACTCCACGTCCACGTTTTAATCCAAACGGTGATAGACCACAACGTCCACGTTTCAATAATGATGGCGGTGGCGATCGTCCTTATCGTCCTCGTTACAACAATAATGGCGAAGGCGGCGACCGTCCTTACACTCCACGCCCACGCTACAACAGCGGTGAAGGTGTAGACGGAAATTCATACAACCGTCCTCAACGTCCACGTTACAATAACAACGGCGAAGGTGGTGGGAACCGTCCTTATACTCCACGTCCACGCTACAACAGTGGCGAAGGTGGTGGTGACCGTCCTTATACTCCACGTCCACGCTACAACAATGGCGAAGGCGGTGAAGGGGGCGAACGTCCATACACTCCACGTCCACGCTATAACAACGGCGGTGGCTACAATAACAATGGTGGTGGTTACAATCGCGGTGGCGGCTACAACAGTGGCGGCGGCTACAATCGTGGTGGCGATCGTCCATACAGCAATCGTCCTCAACGTCGTTCGGCCGATTATGATCCGAACGCAAAATATAGTAGGAAGAAACAAATCGAATATAAAGAGCAATTTACTGATCCAAACGAACCTATCCGTTTGAATAAGTTCTTGGCTAACGCAGGTGTTTGTTCACGTCGCGAAGCTGATGAATTTATCACTGCAGGTGTAGTAACAGTTAACGGTGAAGTAGTAATCGAATTGGGAACAAAAATCAAGCGCTCAGACGAGGTGAAGTTCCACGATCAAACAGTGAGCATCGAACGTAAGATCTATGTATTGCTGAACAAACCAAAGGATTGTGTGACAACTTCGGATGATCCACAAGCACGCAAGACTGTAATGGACTTGGTGAAAGGTGCTTGCACAGAACGTATCTACCCAGTAGGACGTTTGGATAGAAACACTACCGGTGTTTTGTTGTTGACCAACGATGGTGACTTGGCTTCTAAATTGACTCATCCTAAGTTCTTGAAGAAGAAAATCTACCATGTACACTTGGATAAGAACTTGACAAGAGCCGATATGGATCAGATTGCAGAAGGTATTCAACTAGACGATGGTGAAATCCACGCAGATGAAATCAGCTACATCGAAGACAAGAAGGATGAGGTAGGAATCGAAATCCACTCAGGCAAAAACCGTATTGTACGTCGTATCTTCGAATCATTGGGCTACAAGGTAACTAAGCTAGACCGTGTATTCTTCGCAGGTTTGACAAAGAAAGGTCTTCGCCGCGGTGATTGGCGTTATCTATCAGAAGCAGAAGTTAACTTCTTGCGTATGGGCTCGTTTGAATAATGAAGCAGAGAATTTAATAATATAGAAAGAACAGCAGGTAGAAACACACTCTAAAAGGTGTAGTGCTACCTGCTGACTTTTAATAACCCTTCTACAATAAATATATAAAGATATTTATGGAAAAAATTAGCAGAACAAAAATCGTTGATCTGTTGAAGCGTGAAGACTTTGGCGCTACAGTCAACGTAAAAGGATGGGTGCGTACCCGCAGAGGAAGTAAACAAGTGAGCTTCGTGGCGCTTAACGATGGCTCTACTATTAATAATGTTCAGATTGTAATCGACTTGGCCAACTTCGACGAAGAGATGTTGAAGCAAATCACGACGGGTGCTTGTATCAGCGTGAATGGTAAGATGGTTGAGTCGGTAGGTTCGGGACAGAAAGTGGAGTTGCAGGCTGTGGAAATTGAAATCCTTGGTGCTTGCGATAATACCTATCCGCTACAAAAGAAAGGTCACTCGTTGGAGTTCCTTCGCGAGATTGCTCACTTGCGTCCACGTACTAATACTTTTGGTGCCGTGTTCCGCATTCGTCACAACATGGCGATGGCTATTCACCATTTCTTCCACGAAAAAGGTTTCTTCTACTTCCATACACCTATCATCACAGCTTCTGACTGTGAAGGTGCTGGTCAGATGTTCCAAGTAACCACTATGAACCTCTACGACTTGAAGAAGGACGAAGAAGGCTCAATCGTTTACAAAGACGACTTCTTTGGTAAGCAAGCAAGCCTTACTGTTTCTGGTCAGCTCGAGGGTGAGTTGGCTGCTACAGCTCTTGGCTCTATCTATACATTTGGTCCTACTTTCCGTGCCGAAAACTCTAACACTCCTCGCCACTTGGCAGAGTTCTGGATGATTGAGCCGGAAGTTGCTTTCAACGACATCATCGACAACATGGACTTGGCTGAAGAGTTTATCAAGTACTGCGTGAAGTGGGCGCTTGACAACTGTGCAGATGATGTTAAGTTCTTGAACGATATGTTCGACAAGGGCTTGATTGAACGCTTGAACAGTGTGTTGGCTGAGGACTTCGTTCGCCTTCCTTATACTGAAGGTATCAAGATTCTTGAGCAAGCAGTATTGGATGGTCGTAAGTTTGAGTTCCCTGTATACTGGGGTGTTGACTTGGCTTCTGAGCACGAACGCTTCTTGGTGGAAGAGCACTTCAAACGTCCGGTTATATTGACTGACTACCCTAAAGAGATCAAAGCTTTCTATATGAAGCAAAACGAGGATGGTAAGACAGTGCGTGCGATGGACGTATTGTTCCCCAAAATTGGTGAGATTATCGGTGGCTCTGAACGTGAGGCTGATTATGATAAGTTGGTGACTCGTATCGAAGAGATGCAAATCCCAATGAAAGATATGTGGTGGTACTTAGATACTCGTAAGTTTGGTACTTGCCCTCACTCAGGCTTCGGTCTAGGTTTTGAGCGCTTGTTGCTATTCGTAACAGGTATGGCTAACATCCGCGACGTTATTCCTTTCCCACGTACTCCAGACAATGCTGAGTTCTAAGATAGGACAGCATATCAGGTTATAAAGAAAGCCATCTCACTTAGTTGTGGGATGGCTTTTTTACGTCTTTATAAAGCCGTTTATATCGTTGCCTTATAAAACAAAAGTCGGAAGAAAACTTTCATTTTCTTCCGACTTCGATTCGTTTATTTGAAACTTACTGAGCTGTAGGACCAGCTACATATTCAAATTTGTTTTCTTCTTTATTATAGATGAAAGACATTGCGTAGTTACCACTACCAAGGCCACCATAAATAGCATAAACACAAACATAGCTCAAACCATCATCAGGAGTAGTTACCCACTCTGGCAATAATAGAGTTGTAAATGCTTCAGCCATACGATCGCTCATTACAGTTTGGATTTGATCGTTAGTCATGCCATCAAGATAACCGTCAACATTATAATAGTTTTTCCAAGTATTATAGTTGTTGTTGATGTTACCGTATTTAGCCGAGCTACCAAAGTAATACTCTTCTTGATCGCTTTGAGTGCTCATGTATGCAGGCTTGTTGATAGCTACCCAGTTTACCAAAGTTTGATAATCTGCAGTTTCCATAGCGCGAGTAGAAGTACCACCCATCAAGCGAACCATAGACCAAGCGTTACCATCGAATGACATTTCTGCAATCTTCATTGTTACTACAGTAGTTTCTGCATAAGGGTTGTATTCTACCCATGATGCACCATTGTACTTGTAGATGCGAGATTGTTCAGTAGTACCACCCGAATAGAATAGATAAGATACTTCCATAGTTTCACCAGTAACTGTATAAGGGAAAGTCAATTTCAAGAAAGTGCTGATATACATATTGATATCCATGTTAGAATCAAAGTTATCATATCTTCCTGGTTGACCTCTTTCCTCACCCATAGCATCGTAGTCTTCAGTAGTTAGAGTGTAAGTCTTGTCAGGAGTGAATCCTTTCATCTCAAACTCGTTCCAGCCTGTTGCTGTTTTTTGGAAAGTCTTGTTCATGGCAGTAGTTCCACCGCTATAGAATATATAGTGGATAGTTACAGTCTTGCCATTTGCAAGAGAAGAATACTTCTCGTTAAGGAATGCAATCAAATAAGCATCAACGTCCATGTTGGCGTCAAAGTTATTGTATTTGCCAGGTTGGCCCGACTCTTCGCCCATTGCATCGTAATCTGCAGCAGTCAATTCGTATGTCTCATCAGCAGCAGCTGGTTCAAAATCTTGAGTAACATCACCAAATAGTACATTTACCTTAGCTGCAGAACCTTTGTCACAGTAAGGGTACATACTTTTCAACATCGTGCTTACGGCCGATTCCAAATTAGCTCTATCTGTAAAATAGCCGTCGGTAGGATAAACGCCGGTGTAGTCACCAGCAAAATTAACTACGTCGGTTATCGGATTATCATTAAACCCTGGAAAGTTTTTCTCGTTATAGTCACAACCAGACAATACGAGCAGTCCAATAATCAAATATGCGAAAATATTATTTTTCATAATTCTCATTACTCTCTAAATTAGAAATTAACTTTAATTCTAGCTGACATTTGACGTCCAAAGCCGTAGAATACACGGTAAGCGCTTTCCCAGTTGTGGTTTCCGCCATCATAAGCAGAGTTGATATATTTCTGGTTGAAGATGTTTTCTACATTTCCAGATATAGTTGTCTTCATACCTGCAATTTCGAAAGTGTATCCTGCGCTAAAGTCGAATAGGCTATAAGCTGGAATCTTCCATGGAGTCTCGTATTGCTTTTCGCCACCCATAGCAAGGTCGCTTGAGCTTAGTGCAAAGTCAGAGTAGTTACGTGAACGATACAACCAGTCGATACCGATACGAAGACCTTTCATAGGGAATACATTGATACCGATAGCAGCAGAAGTTTGTGCTGATCCACCTTCTTTTACGTTCTTTTGTAGAAGTGTAGTTTTAGCGTGGTCTTCGGCAAGGATGCCCGATGCAATAGTACGGTTAGCAGTCAAAGGTTCGCCACCCGATGTGTACCAATAACCTGTAGGGTTGTTAGTCCATTTCCAGTCACCGATAGAGAACATACCTGTGATGTTCAACCATTTTGTAGGTTTCAATACAGCGTCTACCTCGATACCCATGTGAATAGAGTTCACACCAGTAAGGTTGATGATAGCGCGGTCTTCTGTTCCGTCAGCAAGAGTGATTTCGTTAGATCTTGCCATTGTCTTATCTTTCCATTCAGTCCAATAAGCATTCACGTTAGCAGTGAAGAATTTAGAACGGTAACCGTAGCCTAGCTCGAAGCTTAAGATCTTTTCGTTTACAGCGTTTTTGTTTACTTCATTACTTGTAGTAGATTGCAAGAATGCACCACCCGAGAAGAAAGGAGCACGGCTGATGTAGCCAAGGTTTGCAAATACGTTATGTTTTTCAGTAAGGTTGTAGTTGATACCACCCTTGATTGTACCACCAAACTTATTTACTTTGCTTGATTTAGCGTGTTCTTTGTCGTAGTACATACGGTCGTAACGCCATTGGCTTACTTCGCTAGCCGAACCCGATACGAAAGCAGATAGTTTATCGTAATCGTATTCCAACTGACCAAATACACCACCTTGAGCTACATATCCGTCGTAGTCACGATATACCACATCACCTACAGAAAGCTTTTGGTTAACCCAAGCTGGGTTTGCAGCAGCCGAATTGTTGGCTGGCTTAACGTTCTTACGGTAACGGTCTACATAGTATTCACCGTTGTAAAGGTCGTTGATAACGTTAGTGTGTGTACCAATATAGTAACGAGCATCGATACCACCATAGAAGTTAAGGTTCTTGCTTAGTTCTCTTGTATAAGTAGATACCAATCCCCACCATTTGTGTTGGTTTTTAGAGAGAGACATTACCATTTGCGAACCGCTAGTACTTTGTTCATTCATTTCTTGAACTTGGTCGTAAGCAAATGTACCGTCAGCGTTACGGAAGCGAGTGTTCAACACACCGTCAGACGAACCATACCATCCGCTTGAATAAGCGCTAGTACCTTGGCCGCTGTATCCCCAACCGTCACCAATAGACATATAAACTACAGTGCTCAAAGAAGAAGTAGTATTGATCTCCCAAGAGTGATTCAATTGCAACTGAGGTTTGTGGTACATGTTTTTAGCAGAAGTTTTGCGTTCGCCATTCTTGCCAAAACCGTAAGTTGGGTTGTATCTATAGTTTTCACCATTGCCATCAGGCATGTATTTAGAAACTTCTTGCCATCCTCTAATTGAAAGACCATCATAAGAACTACGTTGGTTGTGCCATTGAGGAGCACCGAAAGCGGTGAATGAGATTTGTTGGTTATCGTTGATACGTTTAGCCACACTCACGAAGTAGTTATAGCCTTCGAATTCTGTACCTTGGATATAGCCATCACCCCAAGTCTTACCACCTAGAAGAGTGAAAGCCCAACCGTTTTTAGTCAATCCAGATGATACGCCGAAAGTAATTTTGTTGTATCCATCATTACCCATACCATAGCTTGCGAATCCACCTTTTTTAGCATCGGTAGCGCGAGTTACAATATTGATAGAACCACCCACTGATGGAGCTGATACTTTAGAAGCACCAAGACCACGTTGAGTTTGTATGCTGCTAGCAACGTCTGTAAGACCAGCCCAGTTGCTCCAGTAAACGCCACCCCATTCCATATCATTCATTGGAACACCGTTTACGATCACTGCGATGTTTTCCGATTTAAAACCACGCATGTTGATTTTAGTATCACCAAAACCACCACCTTCGCGGCTAACACTAACCGAAGGAGTCGCTTTCAAGATTTGTGGAAAATCTTGAGTACCGATTCTTTCTTCAATGAAAGTAGGTGCAATAGTAGTCATGGCTACTGGTGTTTTGCGTGCAATAGCTTGCGATGTGATAACAACGTCGTTCAATGCCACAGAACTTGGGCTCAACGCTACTGTACCTAAGTCTAAGGTACCACTTTTTTGTGTTACTTTGTAGTTAAAGTCTTTGTACCCTACATACTTAAATGTAAGTGTCGCATTTGCGCCCACATTTAAACTGAACAAACCATCAAGATCTGTCACACAGCCCAATGTAGTACCCTCAACAGTGACAGTTGCGCCAATCAATGGTTCTTCTGTCTCTGCATCCACAACTTGACCTTTCACTGTGGTTTGTGCTATCACCGTAGCTGCAGAGCATACTAGGATGACAGTGGCCATCAGAAAGTGAATTAGATGTCTTCTCATAAATTGTTGTTAATTAATTAATTAAGAATGAATAAATATTGAAGTTTATAATTTCCAGTTAAATAATTTGTAATACACTTTAAGGGCTCTTGCATTGTGTTGCCGTTTTTAAGGTGTTTAAACACCTCGCGATAATTAATTACCTAAATTCTCAAGCTTGCTGCTTATGAATTTTAAGCATTAGTTAATGGGTGCAAAGGTAGTGAAACTATTCCTTATATTTATTACAAAAACGCTACTATTTTGCAATCTACATGTTGCATAAACAACTGAATGACGCTATTTTAATACTCTAGTTAAACGAATCTTTACAAATATTTAAAGTCTATAGTTTTTTCGATGCTTTGGGTATGCTATTC
>CAMTOQ010000067.1 GCA_947074205.1 uncultured Bacteroides sp.
GAGCATCTGACTGTTAATCAGAGGGTCCTTGGTTCAAGTCCAAGAGGAAGAGCAACGAAGAGTACGTCATTTGGCGGACTCTTTTTTTGTTTACCTATCTGCCATCGCCAACACCAATATAGATACCCTCACCCCTTCTACTTGCAACAACGCATCAGCACATGCTGCACAAGTAGCTCCGGTAGTCAACACATCATCAATAAGTAAAATGTGTTTCGAGCAAAAAAGTTCGGAATTCTGCACCATAAATACATTCTTTACATTGTCCCAACGTTCGAAAACGGTTTTCCGAGTCTGTGTGTCGGTATAGCGATTGCGCACCACTCCCCCACTTTGAACGGGTAAACCGGTCACCTGAGACACCCCAGCCGCCAACACCTCACTTTGATTGTAGCCTCGTTGCCGCTTCTTCTTAACATGCAGAGGCACCGGTACAATTATATCGATGTCCGTAAAGAAACCACTTTGACTAAGCTCTTCACCCATCATCCTACCCATTATTAGCCCCACATCTTTGCGGTTCTTATATTTCAGAAGATGGAGAAGATGCGCAAACCGATCACCTTTATGGTAGTAACAAAAAGCCGATACGCGTTCTAGATGCACCTTACCCCAGAAAAGTCGTTCGCTCCGATTATCGAGTTCTTTATGCAGATGGGTACGTGGCAGCCCTATATGACAACGCATACAAAGTCCCGCAGTGCGATGGGCAATAGGCTCACCACACACTATACAGGTAGGCGGATAGAACAACGCAATACCTGCACGAAACCAATCACCTATCATCACCCCTATCGTGTCACCTCTCCATTCCACGAGGCATCTCTTCATCCACTAATGAACAGATAGGCGCATGCAGACGACCATTGCTTGCAATAATATGATGTCCACCAAAAAACTCTTGATCGCCGTAGAAGTTAGTCACCTTGCCTCCGGCCTCCATCACAATGATAGCGCCTGCTGCATAATCCCATGGGCATACAAAAGCCTCCAGCCACAAATCAAATCGTCCGGCCGCCACATAGCAGATGGCCGTAGCAGCAGAACCGTTCATTCGGATACCGCCTACCTTGCCATAGAGCTTTTTAAGTAAATGCTGTGCCGTGTTGCTATAATCATCAGAATTATAGGGCAACTCCATCACCATAAAGGCATTATTCATATCTGCCACATCAGACACCTTTATAGATTCACCATTGAGCCATGCACCTCCATCTTTCCAAGCATAGAAGCATTCATCACGACATACCTCGTAGACCACTCCCAGCAACAAATCGGCACCACAGCGCAATGCTATGCTGACACAGTAGGGGGCATTATCGTGTATATAGTTGGTAGTACCATCGAGTGGATCGACCACCCAGCAATAGGCTTCATCGTGGTAGTCGGCAGAGCCTTCTTCTGTAAGAAAACCTGCGCCCGGTATCAGCTGTTGCAGTTCGGCTACAATCATTTTCTCGGCTGCCTTATCGACATACGATACATAGTCGTGGCTATTTTTTTCTTCCACACATGTACGATCAAAGCGCTTACGCTCGTTTCGCAAGAAGTCGCCACAGCGCGTGGCAATATCGCACACAGTTTCAGTGAGTTGTTTCAAAGCAATCATAATCAATTCGATTTTATTTGGTTATGGGCAAAACTAATCAATTAACAAATAAGATGGTCGATTTTGTTAAAAGAAAATTTTTAGCCCTCACAAGATGTAGCGGCACAGCCTGCTGTGCCCACACACCGCAAGGCAAAACACAAATAAGCATTGGACACATTATTGGGCGAATTGTTGGACCGGACGCAGCACGCTGCTTCCCTACATTTTATTGATTCATCAAATACAGAATATTTTCACTACATTTGCCGCAAACCTCAACAACAATTACTCTTATGAAACACCCTTTTGAACAGTTTTCCTACTGCCCCAAGTGCGGTTCATCTACCTTCCACGAAAACAATGAGAAATCGAAAGCTTGTGACGATTGTGGATTTGTCTATTACTTCAACCCATCTGCTGCAACCGTGGCGCTGATATTCAATCCTGCAGGCGAATTGTTGGTTTGTCGTCGTGCAAAGGATCCGGCTAAGGGTACATTAGACCTACCAGGCGGCTTTATCGATAGCGGCGAAACAGCCGAAGAAGGGGTGATGCGCGAAGTTCTCGAAGAGACAGGACTCATCGTCGAACGTGCCATCTATCAGTTTTCACTACCCAACATCTATACCTATTCTGGATTTGATGTACACACCCTCGACCTCTTCTTTAAATGCTATGTGGCAGATACCACCGAACTACTTGCCAATGACGATGCACAAGAAACCTTTTTTATTCCTACCGACAAGATTGTTTTGGCCGATTTCGGGCTTCACTCCATCCGCGTAGGATTAGCTAAGTTTCTGAAAGAAATATAATTATCACACATTTTCAGTTAACATCTATATGGTAAATTGTACATTTGCGACATAACGTACAACCATTATGAAAAGAGCTGTTAAGAAAATAGTGATTGTCGCACTGTGTAGCCTTCCGCTACCGGCTGTGGCACAAACGGGACAAAATATACTGTCGCCCGACCATCTATACCGCGAGGGTGCACAACTGTACACTACGCGCAACTACGCAGCGGCTACTGTGCTGCTCGAGGATTACCTGAAGCAGTTTCCAAAAGGCAGAGAACGCGAAGAGGTAGAGTATATGCTCACCGTCTCGGCCTTTAGGATGCAGACCTATAATAATGATAGATTGCTAGCCAACTATCTAAAAAACTATCCCGACTCTCCTAATAAAGATATGATTGCTACTTGCATCGCTGCCAACGCTATCGGCCGCTGGTACGAGGAGGAGGAATATAAAGAGATTGTCAACGCTTTCGAGGCGGCCAATAATTCGACCAATCGTCCACATATCGACTTTGAGTTGCTTGGCAACGAAGAGGGCAACTATGTGCTCTTCATGGTGAGCACAGCCTACTTGGAGCAACGCAACTACCCCGTAGCGGCTTCGCTCTTCCAAATGTTGAGCGAGACTAGCGACAAGTACGAGGAGGAGTGCGAGTACAACTTGGCCTACATCAACTATGTAGAAGGTCGATACAACGAGGCGCTCAACGGGTTCCGTCCGCTGTTGCAATCGAAGAAATTTGGCGACGTGGTGCCCTATTATATCGCCGACATCTATCTTATCAACAAAAACTACGAGCAAGCCGAAGCTGTGGCTAAGCAATACCTTGCCAACTACCCCGGCAATCGCTACGAAGGAGAAATGTATCGCATTCTTGGTGCAGCTAGCTACAATCAACGCCGCTACAGCGAAGCTATCGGCTACTTGGAGAAATATGTTGCTTCGACCAATCAGCCTCAACGCAATGCGCTCTACGAGCTAGGTATCGCCTACTACACCACTGGTGTATACAGCAAGGCGGCAGCTACATTGGCACAGACCACTCAGCCGGCCGATGCATTGAGTCAGAATGCTTATCTACACATGGGTATCTCCTATCTGGAGCTAGCCGAACGCAACAAGGCCCGCATGGCTTTCGAGCAAGCGGCAGCCATGGATTTCAATAAGCAGATACAAGAGCAGGCAGCCTTCAACTATGCGCTTTGCCTGCACGAAGGGTCGTATACCGGTTTTGGCGAGTCGGTGACTGCCTTCGAACGTTTCCTCAACGATTACCCCAACTCGACTTATGCCGAGCGTGCTTCGGCCTACTTGGTAGAGGTGTATCTCAATACGCGCAACTACGACGTGGCTTTAGAGTCAATCAACCGTATTCAGAAGCCCGACGCACAGATATTGGCTGCCAAACAGCGCATCTTGTTCCAGATGGGTACGCAAGCTTTTGCCAATGGCGATTTCAAGGGGGCTTGCCAATACCTAGACCGCTCGATGGAGCTGGGCAAATACAACCGCCAGACCAATGCGGATGCACTCTACTGGCGTGGTGAGGCTTACTATCGCCTCAACGATTTGACGCTGGCTACCAATAGCTTGAAACAGTATCTGCAACAGACGGGGCAACGCACTAATCGTATGTATGCTTTGGCGCACTACACACTAGGCTACATCGAGTTCCACAAGAAAAACTATTCGGCAGCGGCAGACTACTTTAACAAGTATATCTCGTTGGCTCATCAAGATGATGCCGAGGTGACTGCCGATACCTATAACCGCTTGGGCGACTGCTACCTCAAGGTGCGCAACTTCGACGAAGCAAAGCACTACTACTCGCTAGCCGAGCAGAGCGACAGCAGTGCTGGGGCATATGCCTTCTATCAGATGGCCTTCCTGTCGGGCTTGCAAAAAGACTATTCGGGCAAGATCACGCTGTTGAACCGTATGCTGGGCAAGTACCCTAACTCGACCTATACACCCGATGCACTCTACGAAAAGGGACGTGCTTATGTGCAGATGAACAATGCCGCGCAAGCCATCTCCGCATATGATGAGTTGATGCAGAAGTACCCCGAGAACCCATTGAGCCGCCGTGCAGCTGCCGAAGTGGGCTTGCTGTACTATCAAAACGGTAACAATGATAAAGCAATTGCTGCGTATAAGAATGTAATCAGCAAATACCCCGGTAGCGAAGAGGCACGCACCGCTATGGCCGATCTTAAAACGATATACGTAGATATGAACCGTGTAGATGAGTTTGCTGCATTAGCATCGTCTATGCCGGGCCACATCCGTTTCGATGCCAGCGAGCAAGACTCTTTGAGCTACATTGCTGCGGAAAAGATCTATATGCGCGGACGTATGGAAGAGGCGAAAACCAATTTCAACCGCTACCTGCAGAGTTACCCTGAAGGAGCATTTGCACTCAATACGCACTACTACCTATGTGTCATCGGTAAGGAGCAGAAGAAACCCGAAGAGGTATTATTACACTCCGAAGAGCTGATGAAGTACCCCGACAACCCTTACTCGGAAGAGGCGCTATGGATGCGTGCCGAGGTGCAGTACAACAACCGCGACTTCAAAGGTGCTCATCAGTCGTACTCGTTGCTAAAAGACAAGGCGACACAAACCGACAGACGTGTTACGGCAAAGACAGGAATGCTTCGCTCGGCACAACAGTTGAAAGACGATGCAGCGATTATCGATGCAGCTACTCTAGTACTGAACGAAAGCCGATTGACACCTGAGTTGACCAACGAAGCACTCTACTATCGTGCCAAGGCTTACGGAAATCAAAAACAGAGTGCCGAAGCGATGGGCGACTGGCGCACATTGGCCAAGGATACCCGTAACCTTTACGGTGCAGAGGCCAAATATCAGGTGGCCAACCAGCTCTATCAATGGGGACATCTTGATGCAGCCGAAAAGGAGTTGCTCGACTATATCGATCAAAGTACACCACACATCTACTGGCTGGCCCGCGGATTTGTGCTACTATCGGATGTATATGTGGCAAAAGGACAGAACGAAGATGCTCGTCAATATCTGCTAAGTCTGCAACAAAACTATCCGGCCAACGATGATATTCCGGTAATGATTCGTGTGCGACTAGAGAAGCTTAACCAATAATGCGAAACAGAAAATGAGAAAGATATATTCACTTTATATGGCTTTGGGTATGGGGGCGCTAAGTTGCACCTCGGCCCAAGCACAAACGCAACGTAACGACTCGGTGGTGAACCGCGTCGTAGTGATCGAGAATGAGTACACCCCCGAGATTATGGATGCATCGAAGGTCAACACCCTTCCTGCTATCGAGGCACCCGTGGTGAAACAACAAGCTGCGGAGTATGCGGTATCAGCAACTCCCTATCAGGGGTTGACTAACGAGACAATCCAACCTATAGCTATAAATGTAGAAGGTCCCAAAACCACCAATGGTTATGTTCGCGCCGGATATGGTAGCTATGGCAACTTGGACTTGCTAGGCAACTATCTTTTCAATATTTCTCCAAAAGATAAATTGGATGCATTCGTTAGTTTGGATGGCATGAATGGAAAATTGAATGATGTTTTTGTGCCCGACACCAAATGGAAAGCGCACTACTACCGCACCCGTGCGGCGTTGGACTACCGCCATCAATTCAACAAGATGGAACTACAAGCGGCTGGTAAGTTTGGCCTGACCAACTTCAACACATTGCCTACATCACCCAACTGGGGAGACTATGGCGACAACCAAAAGTTCACTTCGGGATCGGGCTTGGTGGGCTTGAAATCTACCGACAACACACTGCCCGTCAACTTCACCTCATCGGCTGAAGTATTGATCAATAGACGCAAGCACGAAGTGGGCTACAACGAGAGCCGCGAAGGCGTCTTCCGCTTGAAAGGAGATGTATCGTCTCCAATAGAAGGCGAAAGAGAGTTAGGCTATCAGCTAATCGGTATCGGTTTGGAGCTGAACAGTGTGAACAACCATGCCGAAAGTCCAGGTAATGGGTTAATCTATGATTACTCGAACGTGGGGGAACCATCGACAGGCATTGAGCCCTTTGACTCGTGGGTAAACTTCCAAAACTACACTACTGTAGATTTAAATCCTTACTATACTTTGAGCGGTGGCAACTGGCGTTTGCGTGCAGGAGCCAATGTAGACCTAGCATTCGGCTTCGGTAAGTCATTCAACATATCGCCAGACGTATTGGCACAATATACCATCGCCAACAACTATGTGGGCTACATCAAAGCCACAGGAGGTCGCACTCTCAACGACTTTGCCCGCTTGGAACAGGTTAACCCCTATGCGATGATGATTACCAACCAACCCTACAACACCTACGAGCAGATCAATGCCGGCATCGGTTTCAAAGGTAGCCCGGTAGAAGGCTTATGGTTTCATGTTGGTGTGGCCTATCAGCAGTTGAAGGACGATCTTTACACGGTGATGGTGCCTTATACCTATTTGGACAACACCTATCGCTACAGCACTTTCCTCAACACCAAGACCGATAATACATCGTTCACAGGCGAAGTGAAGTACAACTACAAGAATGTGGTAAAGACAGGCATCAGTGCCACTTACTACGATTGGAGTGCCGACAACACAGCTGCATTAGCTTTCAAGCCCGAGTTGGAGATCAACTGGATGCTGGACATCAACCCCATCGAAAAGCTAAATATTGGTGCCAGCTACAACTATACCAAGCGTTGTAAGTCCTCTGATGAGATAGAGCGCACAGCTGCTATCAACTCACTCAACCTCAACGTGAGCTACAATGTTTACGGAGGTGTGTCAGTCTATGCACAAGCCAACAATCTACTTGGTAGCAAATATATGTGGTATGATGGTTATGCTGCCGAACGCCTCAACTTCTTAGGTGGATTATCGTTCCGCTTCTAAGCCGACTAAAACAGCTATTAAACAAATAGTAGAGCGTCTCTGTCACAATACAGAGGCGCTCTTTTGCATTAATCTATCTTTCTATATATTAATGTAGGAGGCGATATAAACAAATAGTCAAGCGAGGGGGTTAATACTCTATTCATATAACCCTAAACCGTTGAAATATGTATGTAGAGAAGATTAATCAGCCTGCCGATATCAAGAAATTGACTATTGAGCAGCTTAACGTGCTGCGTGATGAGATTCGAGATATTATACTCGAAAAGGTAAGCAAATATGGCGGACACGTAGGTCCTGATTTGGGCATGATAGAGGCCACCATTGCAATGCATTATGTATTCGATTCGCCCATCGATAAGATTGTGTTCGACGTGTCGCATCAAAGCTTTGCCCATAAGATTTTGACAGGGCGCCGAGAGGGATTCATCAACAACACTGTATCGGAATATACCAACCCCAATGAGAGCCCGCACGACTTCTTTATTATGGGACATACAGCTCCTGCAGTGAGCATGTGTTGCGGACTTGCCAAAGGGCGTGATCTGCAAAATCAGAAGCACAATGTGATAGCTATCATAGGCGATGGTGCAATGAGTGGTGGCGAAGCTTACGAGGGGTTTAACAATGCCTCGCAAATAGGAAGCAACCTCATAATTGTAGTGAACGACAATCAGTGGTCGATAGCCGAAAACCACGGCGGACTTTATAAAAACCTGAAAGAGCTGCGCGAGAGCAATGGAGCTAGCCCCTGCAACTTCTTCAAAGCGCTAGATCTTGACTATGTCTATCTAGATAAAGGCAACGACATTGCTGCCCTTATCGACATCTTCCAAAAGGTGAAAGATTGTGATCACCCTATTGTGGTGCATATCAACACGCTCAAAGGGAAAGGCTTCGAACTGGCTATCAAGCACGAAGAAGAGTATCACTACAAGCCGCCATTCGACTTGAAAACAGGCAATCCCCTCCAAGATATGAGCAATATGGAAAACTACGAGGAGATTACAGGAGCCTATCTGCAAGCCAAGATGAAGGAGAACCCCGCTTTGATGGCTTTAACATCGGCTACCCCATCGGTGATTGACTTCACACCCGATATTCGCCAAAAAGTGGGCCAACAGTTTATGGATGTAGGTATTGCCGAAGAACATGCCGTGGCCTTTTCATCGGGCGTGGCCAAGAGTGGCGCAAAAGCGGTTTATCCCGTATTTGGTACGTTCTTGCAACGCTCGTTCGACCAACTATCAGAGGACTTGAGTATGCAAAACAATCCGGCCGTGGTCCTTGTTTTCCTCACCGGTGTTTATGGCATCCCCGATCAATCGCACCAATGTTTCTTCGACATCATCGAAATCAGCAATATACCCAATATGGTCTATCTCGCCCCTATCTGTAAGCAAGAATACCTGGCAATGCTAGACTGGGCTGTGGAGCAACATCAACACCCCGTAGCTATTCGCGTGCCAACAGATGGTGTGCACTCCATGGAGGTAGAGTTTGAGAAGGATTATAGCCAACTCAACAAATTCAAAGTGATGAAGCCAGGGAAGCAAGTGGCCATCGTTGCCGTAGGCTCATTCTTTAGCCTCGGCCAACAAGTTGCAGCGCTGCTAGAAAAGCAAGGTATGAGCCCTACACTGGTATCGCCCCGCTATCTTTCGGGGGTTGACACGGACATGCTCGATGAACTATGCCAAGAACATCAGTTAGTGGTGACATTGGAAGATGGCATTGTGGAGGGAGGCTATGGACAAAAGATTGCTGGCTACTATGGGCCAAGTGGCATGAAGGTAAAGAACTACGGTTTCCAGAAAGTATTTGTTGATCGATATAATGCTCAAGACTTAATGAAGGAGCAAGGTGTCAACGCAGAGCAGATTGCCGATGACATACTAAACAATCTACTGTAGAGCAATAAAAAAAGGGTGAGCACTTTCTAATTAACAGAGTGTTCACCCTTTCTTATCATTTAGATAAATCTGCCACCGTCAACGTTGCAACGGGCGGTCTTTCTTAATAAAGACAGGAATCAATACTCCTTGTCGTCTCAACATTTCGGGTTCACCGAAAGCTTCATTCTGTAGGCTACCCAAATGAAGAGTTTGACAGAGTAGATTCAGCAAATTTATTACTACTTTTTTCATAATCTCGTACGTGTTAACTTGTAAAACAATCTTTTTAACGCAATTCATTTGTCTATAACTAGAACACTAGCAACAGTAAAAAGTTCACCCCACAACAATACTTAACTACCCATTAGTAAAGTATTTAAATATGGTATCTAGCCAACTACATTGTTATAGCATCATCACTTTAATGGTACTATACCAATCTGCTTAGCAGGCACTCCAC
The DNA here is from genome assembly GCA_947074205.1 of uncultured Bacteroides sp. GTDB lineage: Bacteria > Bacteroidota > Bacteroidia > Bacteroidales > Bacteroidaceae > Bacteroides. The sequence continues at coordinate 9,651 of CAMTOQ010000067.1, forward strand.
CCACAATCGTATTGGCCGGCACATCTTTGGCCACAACAGCACCAGCGGCAACGATGGCATTATCGCCAATAGTCACTCCCGGCAGCACTGTCACATTGGCTCCAAGCCATACACGCTTGCCTATTTTGACAGGCTTGGGGTCGAGTGCGCCTCGTTCTTCGGGCACAAAACCGTGGTTAAGTGTGGCAATAACCGTCTTTGGGCCAATTAGGGCATTGTCGCCTATGGTTATCCCTCCTTGGTCTTGAAACTGACAGCCCGAATTGATAAAGACACCTTTGCCCAGAGTGATATTCTTTCCACAATCGGTGTAGAAGGGCGGAAAAAGTCCAAAAGCATCATCAACAGGTTTTCCGATAAGTACTGAGAACAGTTCCCTCACCTCCTCGGGTGTGTGGTATTTGTTATTCAACTCGCATGTTGTGCGCATCGCCTCTTGACTCAACGCGTGCATACAAATAAGTTCTTCAGAACCCGGTTCTACACGCTTCCCACTATCTAGGTGTTCCAGAAATTGTTTTAACTCCATATCTATCTTAAATTCTGACTGAAAAACTCTACCATTTGTGAGTAGGGTATTACTCCTGCCTCATTATCATATAGATCCACATGCGATGCACCATCGACAATGAGAAGTTCTTTATTGTCACCTTGCAGCTTCTTGAAAGCATCTTCCGAGAAGTAGCGCGAGTGGGCATTCTCGCCATGAATCATCAATACAGCCGAACGAATTTCATCGCTATACGATAGAAGTGGCATATTAATAAACGACAATGACGAAGTAATGTTCCAACCATCATTCGAGTTAAGAGAGCGAGGGTGATAGCCACGATGGGTCTTGTAGTAGTCATAGTAGTCTTTCACAAACTGAGGCGCATCTTCGGGAAGAGGGTCTACCACTCCGCCACCACGTGTGTAGTAGCCATTCTTAGCATCAAGGGTACGCTGTGCATTAAGCTGCTTACGCAGTTCGTAGCGTGCATCTGCATCCATTGAGTCGTAATAGCCATTGGCATTCACTCTACTCATATCGTACATAGTAACAGTTACTGTACCTTTGATACGAGTATCGATGGCAGCCGCATTGAGCGCCATACCACCCCAGCCACAGATACCGATAATGCCGATGCGCTCTGCATCCACATCATTACGCGTAGCAAGGTAATCGACTGCTGCTGAGAAATCCTCAGTATTGATATCGGGAGATGCTACGTAGCGAGGTTCGCCCCCACTCTCCCCAGTATAAGATGGGTCGAAGGCAAGAGCTAGAAACCCACGCTCGGCCATCTCCATGGCATATAGGCCTGACGTTTGCTCTTTCACAGCACCGAAAGGTCCGCTTACCGCAATAGCAGATAGTTTTTCTCCACTTTGCTCCTTAGGCATGTATAGGTCTGCCGTAAGCTTTACACCATAGCGATTTGTAAACTCCACCTTGCTGCGAGTCACCTTGTCACTCATAGAAAAAGTGTAATCTTCCTTGTTCTCCATATTCTCTTCATTTCTCTGTTTACAACTAGTGCACACAACAGCCAGCACAGCCATTGCTAGTACAATCATCTTTCTTCTCATCGTATATATGCATTTAATGACAGTGCAAAAATAGAGGCTGAACAGCATGGGAATAGTAGATGGATTACGGAGAGTAGTACACAAATTACGGATAATACTATAGAATAGAAGAGTTTAGAAATAAACCATTTATATTTGCTAAAAACAATCCGTAAGATATGGAAAAGATTAATCTAGATGCTATCGATAAATATAATAAGCTCTATGGCTTAGAGACCCTTCACCCATTGGTTGCAGTGATCGATCTGAGCAAGGCTACTCGCTCGTTGAACCACTTCCAAATGAACTACGGACTATATGCCATCTACTTGAAAAACTCCAAAGAGTGTGAGATTAAATATGGCCGTACAAACTACGACTACCAAGAAGGGACGATTGTAAGTTTTGCTCCCGGGCAGACTGTAGAGGTGGCCATGAAAGAGACCGAGACGAAACCCAACGTCCATGGCCTATTGTTTCATCCCGACCTTATCAGAGGTACATCGTTGGGGCAGAACATTAAAGACTACAGCTTCTTTTCCTATTCGTCGAATGAATCGTTGCATCTATCCGAACGCGAACGCGGTATTGTGATGGATTGTCTGAGAAATATTGAGGCCGAGCTAAACCATGCCATTGACAAGCACAGTAAATCTCTGATTGCAACCAATATAGAACTATTACTAAACTACTGCCTGAGATTCTACGAACGCCAATTTATTACTAGAGAGAAGTCTAATCTGGATGTATTGCAACGTTTCGAAAAATATATGGAAGAGTACTTTGAGAGCAACAACCCCAAAGAGAACGGGCTACCCACTGTGAAGTATTTTGCGGATAAGGTGTATCTAACACCCAACTATTTTGGCGATCTGGTAAAGAAGAAGACCGGCAAATCTGCCCAAGAGTATATACAGTTTAAAGTCATAGAGATGGCAAAAGATAAGCTGAAGACTACCAACTTAACTATCAGCGAAGTGGCCTATGAACTTGGCTACCAATACCCACAACACTTCTCAAGGATTTTCAAGAACAACGTGGGAGTGACTCCCAATATGTATCGGTCTATGCAGTAGCGGGAGTGGTTTAAGAGAGAACTGTTTATTGTTGCCAGAAGTTTTGTGCGTCCCAATCATGAGGAAAGCCCATAGCAGAGTTGTCAATTTGAGGGTAATTTGCAAGCAAGTGCGTTAGTTTCTGACACAAATCATTATGAGGAGAAATGATGTTTAGCATGTACTTGATGATACACAATCGATAATATACTCGCTTGTTATCTAACGTAGTTGTATCAGCCCAAATATACTTTAGTTTACGCGCTTCTACAGGGCGTAGTACAAATTCTCTATTCCATACCCTTGAATGATGGCAACACATATTTCGCAGATTTGACAATACGTTTAACCATGATATAAAAACCATTGGTTTCACCCCAAAATAATCAGCAATCTGCTTTCTTAATTTATTGTTTGCGATATTGGAGTATATATAATTAAGGTTGCCAAATGACAAAACCTCTGTAATCATCCAAGAAGGTGGATACGTTTCTGAGTACGAACTTCTAAAATCAGTTATATACTCCTCTTTGCTCCCATTGAGTTCTTTGTCTATTACAACTAAAGTTTGATTGAATTTCTTCGTATCCGCAAAGTGTGCTGGGTTTGTTATCCAAAAATCATCGTGAAGCTCTTTACAACCGAAGTTGGCTAACACGCTTCTTATTGCCACCTCTATTTTCTCAATTTCGTTAAACAGTAAAAGACGCAATTTCTTAGTAAGCCTTCGGTAAACTCCGTCTATTAATACTGCCAGTAGCTCCGTACCTTTATGCCTAAAAAGATTATGGTATATTGGACATCAGATTATTTTAGGATTCTCTATAGTGAGTATCTAAAATCGGGTATTAGTGTACGCGATTTCTGCAAAGAGCAAGGCATAAGAGAAGATCGATTTTACTATTGGACTAAGAAACTTAAATGTAAGGCTGTTGCTAATGTTGAGCAACCAAAAAGTTTTATTCCAATAAGCTCCAGAGCAGTCAGCTGTCTTACTACTGCAGTTCAGCCAAAGAAAGAAAAGGTTATTAGGGCAAAACCTTCGGAAATAAAGATTGCTTACCCAAACGGCGTAGTACCGCAGCTAGAGTCTGATGGTGATTTAGAGATCCTTCGACAACTTATCAACTTAAACTCCTAGTCACATGTTTAGCCTTACTTCTTCAGATAGGTTTTACCTATATCCATATCCTACAGATATGCGCAAGAGCTTTTATACATTAAGTGGCATCGTGACTAACCAGATGGGTAAAGATGTGCAGGATGGAGATGCTTTAAAGACATCCTAATAGCTTGCATTGATAATCTTACCGGATTCTCCGAAGCCAT
>CAMTOQ010000068.1 GCA_947074205.1 uncultured Bacteroides sp.
ATTGCGGGAAACTCTAACTCTTCTATCACATCCTGCTACAACACGGGAACAGTCTTCTCGGGAGGTGGCAACATTGGCGGAATTGCGGGAGTCTCTCTCTCTTCTATCACATCCTGCTACAACACGGGAACAGTCTCGGGAAGTAACTGCATTGGCGGAATTGCGGGAAACTCTTCTTTTTCTTCTATCACATCCTGCTACAACACGGGAACAGTCTCGGGAGAAAGCGAAATTGGCGGAATTGCGGGAAGCTCTTCTTCTTCTTCTATCACATCCTGTTACTACCTTAAAGGTAGTGCAAATGAGGCAGTAGGATATGCTAGTAATACTAATATAGACGTCGTATGCCTGACAGGTGTGGAGATGAAAGGATACGTAACGGTAGGTAATAGTGACAGAACAATGCTAGACCTACTAAACGAAGCCATTCCAGGTTCCAATCCTTGGCTAGCCCGCTCCAACGACTACCCTTGGCTAGGATTCTAAACAATAACACTAAATCATTAACACTAAAATGTATCCAAATATGAAACCAAAAGAAAAATATCAACGCCCCACCATCGAGGTGATACATATAGAGCTAGAAGCACCGGTATTGTCGGGGAGCGATATAAAAAAAGGTAGCGGATGGGGATAGGATAACTATCGCAGCATTATAAATGCCCTACGGGGCATTTATAATGTATTACCATGTACTATAACAACGTTGCATTGGACGTATTATTGGACCGGTCACAGCATGCTGTGACCCTACTTTCTTGTTTTATACATTATGACACAAAAACAGACCCAACGGCAACAACACACCTAAGGTTATCCGAGGCTCTTTCCCAAAAAAGCAGCTACATTCTACTGCAATCCCCCAACTCTTTACTATTTTTGTCATCAGCCCACTAACGACTAAAACAATATGACAGAAAACGATATAAATCAGCTTATTGAACGACAAATGCACGAATGGCCCTTTGCGGCGCAACAGTACGAGGCACTGCAACAGACCCAGTGCAGAGAGTTGATGGTAGACGGATCGGTGTACCGCATTCAGTACAACCCGGCTAGGGCTGTGTCATCGGGGGCGAAAGTGGATAAGGCGACCTTGGCTAAGCGTCCTTGCTTTCTGTGTGATGCCAATAGGCCTTCGCAACAAGAGGGTGTGGCTTTCGGAGCGGACTATAAGGTGTTGATCAACCCCTTCCCTATCTGCCCTAAGCACCTCACACTGCCTACGGTGACGCATACGCCGCAAAGCATTGGTCAACGGTTTGGCGACTTGCTCGATGCTACCAAGGCTTTGCCTAGCTATGTATTATTCTACAACGGGCCTTACTCGGGAGCTTCGGCGCCCGACCATGCCCACTTTCAAGCGGTAGCGAAAGGTAGTCTGCCGCTAGAGCAGCAATGGGACAGCATCGAACGCCGACCTTTGCAACAGATACAAGGTGCATCGCTGAGCTACATGAACCGTGCACTTTGCCCGGTGCTTCGTATAGATGCCACCAACAAAGAGGCTGCCGAACAGCTGTTCGCTACTTTACTTCACACCCTCGAAATCAAAGATGAAGAGATAGAACCTCGTCTCAACCTACTGCTGTGGTGGAACAATGGTGCATGGGTGGTATGGGTATTCCCACGCAACAGCCATCGACCTGAGTGTTACTTTGAAGAAGATGAGCTCTATCGCCGCATGATTAGCCCGGGCTGCATTGACATGGCAGGGCTGATAGTGGCGGCAAGGCAGGCCGACTACGAGCAACTCACTGAAGAGGAGCTGGCACAAATACTCCGCGAAGTATCGCTAGATGCTGCGCATTTCTTCCAACTCATCATCCAACTGAAAAAGAATCATGACTGAACCACATATACGGGTGGGCATCGTCAATGCCACTCAACTGACCTTTAATTTGATAGGGGATTTCCGCTGGGAAAAGCAGGTGGTTACCGCCCAACATACGGTGTCTGTACAACAAGGATGCATCGCTTGGGACGGGAAGCTTTACGACTCTTTGTTATTCCTCCCCGCACAGGGCACCTCATCGGTGTTCGAACTACTCGATGTTACTATTGGCATCGACTTCCACTGGGAGCGACAAGAGACGCAACGCTTTCGTGGGGCGCTCCGCATCATCGTGGACGACGACCGCCTCGTAGCCATCAACGAGATTGGCGTGGAAGATTACCTGACTTGCGTGATCTCTTCGGAGATGAGCGCCACAGCGTCGAGCACACTGCTCAAGGCGCACGCGGTGATATCGCGCAGCTGGCTGTTGGCACAGATTGCCAAGCGAGGAGAGGCAAAGCCTCATCAAGCGCCCGGCTTCACATTGAGCCGCGACACTATAGTGCGCTGGTACGACCGCGAAGACCACACACTGTTTGATGTTTGTGCCGACGATCATTGCCAACGCTATCAAGGCATTGGGCGCATATCTACCCCGCACGTGGCCGAGGCCATTGCTGCTACGCGTGGCGAACTGCTCTACGACGATTGTGGGGAGATCTGCGATGCTCGTTACTCCAAATGTTGTGGCGGCGCTATGGAGGTATTCTCTACCTGCTGGGAGGAGAAAGATTACTCTTATCTGCAACCTCGCCGCGATGATGCGGTGCAACAGCTGCCCAACCTCACCCAAGAGACGGAGGCACAGCAATGGATCCGTACCTCGCCATCGGCTTTCTGTAACACCACCGACAAGGGGGTGCTGGCACAAGTGCTGAACCACTACGATCAGGAGACGCCTAACTTCTACCGCTGGACGGTGAGCTACTCGCAAGCCGAACTCACCGAGCTGCTTTGGGAGCGTAGCCGCATCGATGTGGGACAAGTCAAGATGTTGGAGGCCATCGAGCGTGGGCCCTCGGGACGTATCAAACTACTACATATTGTGGGTACTAAAGGGGAACTGACACTCGGCAAGGAGCTAGAGATACGTCGCTCACTGTCGGACAGCCATCTTTACAGTTCCGCCTTTGTGGTAGATAGCGAAGATATTGATAGTCAAGGCATACCCTCCCGATTCGTATTTCATGGAGCAGGCTGGGGGCACGGGGTTGGCCTTTGTCAGATAGGTGCCGCACTGATGGCCGAGAAAGGCTACACCTACAATCAAATATTAGGACACTACTACCCCGGCGCTTTACTAAAACAAGCCTATTTGTAACACAAAAAAGAAAACACATCTAGCTATGAACGATACAAGAACAACACGCAACCCGTGGGCATGGATTCCCACCCTCTACTTGGCCGAAGGATTGCCCTACGTGGCCGTGATGACGCTCTCCGTCATTATGTACAAACGTCTAGGCATCTCCAATACCGATATTGCCCTCTACACGGGGTGGCTCTATCTGCCATGGGTCATCAAGCCTTTTTGGAGCCCGTTTGTCGACCTGATAAAGACCAAACGTATGTGGACGCTAGCGATGCAATGGACACTAGCCTTTGCCCTTGCTGCCATCGCCTTCACCATTCCTACTGCCCTCTTCTTTCGGCTCACGCTGGCTGTGTTTTGGCTAGTGGGATTCACCTCGGCCACCCACGACATCGCTGCCGACGGGTTTTACATGTATGCCCTCACCAAGCATCAGCAGTCGTTTTATGTGGGCATCCGAAGCACCTTCTATCGCATCGCTATCGTGCTGGGGCAAGGGGTGTTGGTGATTATTGCCGGACTAGTGGAGACGGGCACCGGACTTGAACCTGCTCTACTCCGCGTGGAGGCTTCGCCGGGCTACTTCAACTCGCTGACACTGCCCACCATCGAACCAAAAAACAGTAGCACCGAGCAGCCCACCTTTGTGTTTAGCACCGAAACTTTGCAAGCAGGCATCACTCCTATAGAAGTTGATTCTCAACCTGCTACGACTCATATCTCTGCACTTACAGCCGCCATTCGCAGCGCCAATAGTCAGAATGGCTTTACTCCACAAGAGCAACTCACCGCGAATGGGCAAAGCAGCGGTGCAACAGAGAAGAGCGAACATCCTTTTACCGCTTGGGTGCGTCACACCTTTGGCGAGAAGCGCGAGGCGGTGAGTAGCACCACCAGCAATGTGGTGGCCGTAGCCGTCACCTTGTCGCACGCTCCACAAGCCGATGAGAGGCGCATCCTCAACGTCAACTTCAAGGGAGGCGACCCTAGCATCGCCCTTGTAGAAGGCAGTCGACTAGAGTTTACTGCCCACAATTGGGACCGCCCTGCCTACCTACTGTTCCGCATAGACCCCAAACTGAAACAAGCCACCTCGGCACAGTTTGTCGGCACATCGGGCAACATACCCTATGCCTGGACCACTGTGTTTGTGGTGCTGTCGGTCTTCTTCCTATTGGTTAGCATGTACCACAGCTGGGCGCTACCCCGCCCCGAGACAGATCGCCCTGCCAGCCAGCTCACCGCAGGTTCGCTACTTCAAGCCTTTCTGCACACCTTTAAGACCTTCTTCACCAAGAAACAGGCACTTCCTGCCATCCTCTTTATGTTGCTCTACCGACTGCCCGAGGCACAATTCTTGAAGATGGTCAACCCCTTCTTGCTCGACCCCATCGACAAAGGCGGACTAGGACTCACCACGGGGCAAGTGGGCGTGGTCTATGGCACCATAGGCATACTGGGACTCACCATTGGAGGCATCATTGGCGGTATAGTAGCTGCACGTGGCGGGCTCAAGAAATGGCTCTTCCCTATGGCGTGGACCCTCTCACTCACAGGACTAACCTATGTCTATATGAGCTACTTCCCCTCCTCGTCAATGCCCGTCATCTACCTCTGCGTGTTTATCGAGCAGTTTGGCTACGGCTTTGGCTTCACCGCCTACATGCTGTTCCTCATCTACTTCTCGGAAGGCGAGCACAAGACGGCCCACTATGCCATCTGCACGGGCTTCATGGCACTGGGCATGATGCTCCCCGGCATGGCAGCAGGCTGGTTGCAAGAGGCCATCGGCTATAGCCACTTCTTTATATGGACCTTTATATGCAGCATCGCCACCCTAGCGGTGTGTGCAGCAGTGAAAATCGACCCCCAATTTGGAAAGAAATGATTCCATTCATCTATTTATAACTTAACACACCATGAATCAAACGAACAACATCCCCTCGTCCAAACAACGCCTACTGGCATTGGACATCCTGCGCGGTATCACCATAGCAGGGATGATTTTAGTAAACGACCCCGGCTCGTGGTCGTACGTGTACGCTCCCTTGCAACATGCAGAGTGGAACGGCCTGACACCTACCGATCTAGTCTTCCCCTTCTTTATGTTTATGATGGGGATATCGACCTACATCTCGCTACGCAAGTACGACTTCCGCTTCTCGGCCGATGCTGGTCGCAAGATACTGAAACGAACAGTGGTGATCTTCGCCATCGGCCTAGGCATCAACTGGTTGCAATGCTCCTTTGGCACTTGGCATGCCCTAGCAGCTAGCGACCTATCGACTGGCGAACGCCTATTCGACAGCATCTGGTGCTGGGAAAACATACGCATACTGGGTGTGATGCAGCGATTGGCCCTCTGCTATGGCGCGGCCTCTATCATCGCCATCACCGTGAAGCATCGCTACATCCCCTATCTCATAGCCGCCCTGCTGGTGGGGTATTTTGTCCTGCTGATGCTGGGACATGGGTTTGCCTACAACGACACAAACATCCTCTCGGTGGTAGATCGACACATACTAGGCTTGCACCATATGTACAACGACCATGGCATCGATCCCGAAGGTATCCTCAGCACCATACCATCGATAGCCCACGTATTGCTAGGCTTCTGCATCGGTCGCTGGATGATGCTGGCAGCCACCGTAAGCGAGAAGTTGGAACGCCTCTTTATCATCGGCGCCATACTGACATTCAGCGGATTTCTGCTAGCCTATGGCTGCCCCTTGAATAAGAAGATATGGTCGCCCACCTATGTATTGGTGACGTGCGGACTGGGATCTACCTTCTTGGCGCTGCTCATCTGGATCATCGACGTGAAAGGATACAAAAAATGGAGCCGCTTTTTCGAATCTTTTGGGGTCAATCCGTTGTTTATCTATGTATTCGCAGCAGTTCTTGCCATCTTGTTTGGTGGAATCACGTTTACGATAGACGGAACAACGATGAATACGCAGGGCTTTCTATACAATGTCTGTCTAGATAGCTGGATGGGCAACTATTTCGCTTCGCTGGTTTATGCCGTGCTGTTTGTGTGCCTCAACTGGGCCATCGGCTATCGGCTTTACAAAAAGAAAATATACATCAAGATATGATTGCAATAGCAGACAGTGGGTCGACCAAGACCACATGGAGTTTTATCGACCAAGACGGCAATGAAAGTCGTCTAGAAACAGGGGGAACCAATCCCTATTATCAGACAGAAGAGGAGATGAAAGAGCTCTTCGAAGAGGTATTTCTTGGCAAGGATATAGTGGCCTTGCACTTCTATGGCGCGGGATGCACCCCTGCCAAACTCCCGTTGATGGAGCAACTACTGGCAAAGGTATTGCCCAACGCAAAGATTGAAGTAGAGAGCGACCTAGTGGGTGCGGCTCGTGCCCTTTGTGGCATGGACTCGGGCATTGCCTGCATACTGGGCACAGGGTCCAACTCGTGCTTCTATAAAGAAGGATTGATTGTCGACAACGTGTCGCCATTAGGGTTCATCTTAGGCGATGAGGGAAGCGGTGCCTATCTGGGCAAGCGCTTGGTGGGCGATCTACTCAAAAGCCAACTCCCTGCCGGGTTGAAAGAGGAGTTTCTTGAAAGCTATCATCTCACCCCTGCCGACATCATAGAGCGTGTCTATCGCCAGCCCCTACCCAATCGGTTTTTGGCTTCGTTGTCACCCTTTATTCATGCCCATATCGACCAACCTCAGGTGCGTGAGTTGGTGGCCGACAGCTTCCGCAGCTTCATCCGCCGCAATGTGATGAACTACGACTATATGCAACACCCCGTACACTTTGTGGGGTCGGTGGCGTGGTATTATAGCAACATCCTCCGCCAAACGGCCAAGGAGATGGGCCTCAATGTGGGCAACATAGAGCAAAGTCCAATGCCGGGCCTTGTCATTTTTCACACTACACTGTAACTACTAGATATGTTTACTAAGATTACCGAACAACCTTCGCTCTACAACGACCTAGAGCAGAAGTCTACCCGCGAACTCCTAGAGGAGATCAATACAGAAGATCAGAAAGTGGCGCTGGCCGTGCAACGTGCCATCCCACAGATAGAGAAGTTAGTCGATGCCATTGTGCCCCGCATGAAGCAAGGCGGGCGCATCTTCTACATGGGGGCCGGCACCAGTGGCCGCCTCGGTGTGCTCGATGCCTCGGAGATTCCGCCTACCTTTGGCATGCCTCCCACATGGGTCATCGGACTGATAGCGGGGGGCGACACTGCCCTGCGCAACCCCGTGGAGAACGCAGAAGATCATAAACAACGTGGGTGGGAAGAACTGGAAGCGCACCACATCTGTGACAAAGATACGGTGATAGGCATTGCCGCATCGGGCACTACCCCCTATGTGATTGCTGCCCTAGAACAGGCTCGCGCACACGGCATCCTTACGGGTTGCATCACCAGCAATCCCGATTCGCCAATGGCTGCTGCTTCGGATATCCCCATCGAGATGATAGTGGGTCCGGAATTTGTCACCGGCAGCTCGCGCATGAAGTCGGGCACGGGTCAGAAGATGATTCTCAACATGATATCGACCTCGGTAATGATCAAGATGGGGCGTGTCAAAGGCAACAAGATGGTGAATATGCAGCTCAGCAACGCCAAGCTCGTGGACCGTGGCACACGCATGATTATGGAAGAGACCCTCCTAGAGTATGATCGCGCTAAAGATTTATTGCTGCTCCATGGGTCGGTAAAGAAAGCGGTGGAGGAATATAATAAGGGGTAGTTATTGCTAAGAATTAAAACCATCTACATGTAGTGGCATAGCCTGCTATGCCGTCCAATAACACATGGCAAGTTGGCCTTGCGGCATATAGGCACAGCAGGCTGTGCCACTACAGTTAGTGGGTATCATATATCTGTATCTGCATCGCACCCTCATCAATACAAGTTGTGCAATTTAGGTTTGATACAGATTCCGATGCGCACCATAGAGCTATACTGGTTGTACTCCAGCAGGTTCTCGGCATAGCCTTGAAACCATTGTAGAAAGATGTATTGGTTGGACTTTGGAGTAACCTTGTAGCTCATCTCCAGCTGCGTGTTCACCTTCCAGACTTGCTTGCGAGGGTTGAGCACAGCCGAGAGCACAAACCTTTCGTCGAGTGTGCGGTAGTTGAAAGCAAGGATGCCGATACCCCTGTAATTATAAAGATCCTTATTGTCGGACGAGAGCCATCCTGCCCAGAACTTGGCCTGCACCGAGATACGTGCGTTGAGGAAATGAGCACCCGAAAACACAAGATAGTTCCAGCTTCGAGACTCCTCGCCCCCTTTACCGTTGGACTCGTGCTCCAATGCCATATAGGCCATCCCCTTGAGTTTGTTGTCCGATATGATAGGCTTGGCCAGCATCAGGCCCGGGTTGAAGTTGTTATCTCTAAAGGGTGCCGAACTGTCGTACATATCCCAAAACGATTTCTGCGTATAAGTCAACATCAAAAAGGTGTTGAAGGGCAATACCGACTTGGTGAGTCGTTGGCGGATACTGATCTGAAACTTCACGTCAGCATTCTGTTTTGTGATGCGTTTGTTAGTAGGCGCTCCGGTGATGAAGTAGTTGTCTCTAAACATACCAAAACTCGCTTCCTTATCAAACAGCTTGATGGCACTCTCTTGGTCGATCTCCAAATAGGTCAGTTTTATACGACTGTGAGCGCGCGTAGAGTCGGTATAAGCTTTAAGCCTATCCGCTACTTCATCAACAGTTTGAGCATAAACGTGACCGGCTCCAAAAAGCAAACAGAAAGAAAGTGCAAGTAAGCACTTGCACGCTTGTAGTTTAATTCGCATCATAAAAGAGAATCTGTTATCGGTAAATGAATATTAAGCTTAGATAAAGGTTAGTTCAGATCTTACTCAATGTTAATCACAACATTGTTCTAGATTGCAAATCTACGCCTTAATTCGATGCATTTAGTGTTCGTTTATCAGTGTAAACTGTCCTAATTATCCGTTTCGTTGAAGTGGTAAAAAAAACACAAGGACCAATCAAACCCTATATGTTGGCCCTTGTGATAGATCTCGTCACGAAGTTGACGAAGATACTAGAGTGTTTGTTTTGCACCTACTTATTCACCAGCGAAATAAGTACACTGCAAAGAAAAACCACTGCTATGCAATGTATCTGCATTGTTCAAAAAAAAAGAGATTTGGTGGATAGGGCTACTCTGCTCGGTGGCTAGCGCTTGCCAGCGTGGTGAGTAACGCTACTCACCACGGTAGGCAGGGCTACTCAGCAGCCCCACCTACCCAGCACACTACACGAGAATTTGTGGCGCAACACAGAAAGATAGATAGATGTAGAGGAAAACAGCTTATCTTTGCGCCCGAACAATTCTACTAAACGCATTTAAATCATGATGAATTCTCCACAAGAAGTATTGCGACTAGCCAAACAGAGTGGTTGCAGCAAAGCAGCCTACTCCACGCGTCGCACACTACTGATGGCTTGTCTAGCGGGTGTCTATATCTCGATGGGTGCAGCCTTCTCCTTGATTCTAGGTTTTGGCTTTCCGGAGCTGACACAAGGTAACCCCGGCTTGCAACGCCTACTCTCGGGCATCGCTTTTCCACTAGGACTAATACTTGTAGTGATGGTGGGTGCCGAGCTGTTTACCGGCAACAATGCCGTACTGATTCCCGGCTTTATGCTGAAGCGATTTGGCCTACGCCCCATGTTGCGCAACTGGACGTTGGTGTATCTAGGCAATTTCATCGGCTCGCTATTTTTTGCCTATGCCATGATCTACCTCACCGAGATTTCGGCTGCCGACCCTTGGCACAGTGCCATCATCCGCATAGCCGAGGGCAAGGTGCAACTCTCTTGGCTCGTTGTGTTTCTTCGCGGAATAGGCGCCAACTGGTTGGTATGTCTTGCCGTGTGGCTCGGTCTGTCGGCCCCTAGTGCAGGAGGCAAAATATTGGCCCTATGGTTTCCCATCTTCTGCTTCGTGGCATTGGGCTTTGAGCACAGCATCGCCAATATGTTCTTTATCCCACTAGGTATAATGGAAGGAGCCAACGTAACTATATCCGAGTTCGTATGTCAAAATCTAATACCCGCTACAATTGGCAATATACTTGGCGGTGCAGTATTTGTGGGCATGATGTATACACTAATCAACAGAGAAAAGAAGTAGTATTACCTCATCGCTGCGGTTAGACAAATAAACCGATTATCTGCCTTGTTGATAACTAAGCGGATAATCGGTTTTAAAAAGTTAATCGATTGCAAACAAAAGAATTAACTTGTTAATAACTTTGCGGGTATATCTTTAGAAGAAGTACTCTATCTGGCGAATCAGCACCTGCTGCGGCGTACCGTTGAAAGCGGTGGTACACTGTTCCCAGTTGCCACGAGGATCGTAAGTATAGTCGAAGGTGTGAGTACCCTCTTTCAGCGACGTTGGTAGCGATTTCTTACCACTAGCACAGTTGAACCAAGTGATAGCTTTCTTTGTCTCGCCCTCTACTTTTGCCATAGCCACATCGTTGCGATGATTGTACACATAGCTAGCTGTGCCAATTCTCAAGCCCGTAGCATCATTTGCCGTCACATCAGTGAGTTGTCCCTTATCGTTGTAGCTGTACCCGAAGCGATATTGCACCGCCCCCCTTTGCTTATGCTGCACAATGGTTTCGGGAAGTCCATTCTCATTGTAGTTGATGATATAGTAAACTTTACCCAGCCCTATTAGGTTATCATCCGTAATCTTCACCACTCGCCCCTGCTCATCGTAAGTATAAAGACGTTTTGTAGTAGGCAATATATCGTTGTAGCGTTGCTCCTTAGTAGGTTGACCGTTGTGGTTGTAGCTTGTCTCCCACTTATCTAGCGGCACACCCTTCATATTGTAGGCCGTAGTCGTCGATTTGCATCGCTTTCCATCGCGCCCCATGGAGTTGGACGTGCGCACCGTGGTTCCGCCCACCATATTCACATCCGAAGCCTGCAACACCCATCCTTGAGCCGCAAACAGCAACCAATAGTTATCGTTGGACAAGGCACGTTCCTTGCCAGCCAGCACCACCCCATTGGCTTCCACAGGTTCGTAGGCCATCTGCGTGATGCCCCTCACATGCCCCGTCAGCCCATAGTTGGCCATCGAGTTGCCAAACGAGGTTTGTGCAGAGAGCGATACAATGCTAGTAGTCAGCATCAATCCAAGAGAGCAGAACAGTGAAGCAGCTTTTTTCATACCTATAAATGATGTAGTGTGGGTTTAACTTATTGCAAAGAAACAAAATATGTGAAAGGTGTGGAAGGAATTGGGGAGGAAAGTTTAAGCCCTCCCATTTCTTTGTAAATCATTGCTACCATAAAATAGCGAAAAAACGGCCCAAATAGCCATCATTTAGAATTAACTCATCTTATTATACATTCTTAAAATCCTATGAAAAGGGAGATTAAGAGCAAAATACACAATAAGCTTTTTTTTCAGGTTTATTGTGACAACGCAAATTATGTAAGCAATTGAGAATACTTATCATTAAACAAATAGTCGAACAAGAATTTGCACAATAAGAAGTTTTCAGCCATCTTGATTTACACAATTATCTCCATTTAAGTGTGGTACACAACACATAAACCACCAGCATTAGAGTTATGACATCCAACTAAACATTGATTCTAGAGCTGCGACTAAATATGCTGAACTCTCTCCCCAACCAATAAAATATGCTAAACTGTCACCCCACACCCCCATCAACACCACCCATACCCACAAAATTTGTGACGGATGGAAACCTTTCCTTCTTGATTATTGTATATCTTTGCAAACCAATTTAATAGCTTACAATTAACAATACGCT
The DNA here is from genome assembly GCA_947074205.1 of uncultured Bacteroides sp. Taxonomy (GTDB): domain Bacteria; phylum Bacteroidota; class Bacteroidia; order Bacteroidales; family Bacteroidaceae; genus Bacteroides. Next base: position 11,979 of record CAMTOQ010000068.1, read on the forward strand.
GATATACAATTCAAAATGGAAAAGAATTTTAAAAGAACTACGGTGACTGCGGCACTTCCTTATGCCAATGGTCCTGTACATATTGGCCACTTGGCAGGGGTTTATGTGCCCTCGGATATCTATGTGCGCTACCTCAGACTGAAAAAACAAGAGGTGCTCTTCGTAGGTGGATCGGACGAACACGGTGTGCCCATCACTATTCGTGCCAAGAAAGAGGGTGTGACACCACAAGATGTGGTGGACCGCTATCACTATCTTATCAAAAAATCGTTCGAAGACTTTGGTGTCTCGTTCGACATTTATAGCCGCACTACTTCGAAAACGCACCACGATACGGCTTCGGAATTCTTCCGCACACTGTACGACAAGGGTGAGTTTATCGAAAAGACTTCGGAACAATATTACGATGAAGAGGCGCACCAGTTCTTGGCCGACCGCTACATCACCGGCGAGTGTCCTCACTGCCACGCAGAAGGTGCTTATGGCGACCAATGCGAAAAGTGTGGTAC
>CAMTOQ010000069.1 GCA_947074205.1 uncultured Bacteroides sp.
TGCTGAGTAGCCCTTCTCACCGTGGTAGCAAGGGCTTGCCACCACGGTGAGAAGGGCTATCTATGAAATGGAATCAATATACCCCTATTTCTACTCTACCACTACCCGATGTTTCACCGGCTGCATCATAAAGCTAAAGGTGTAATCGCCATAAGGCAATTGATATTCTGCTATCGGCAAAGCACCCCAACTATTGACACAACCTAGCCCCATTTGAGCTTGATCAATAGAGAGATTGGTTAGGTCGGCTTTAGGAACTTCGGGTGAATGGCGTTGACCTTTCTCTTCGCCGTCATCCAATGAGTTCATTGTGTAATGAAGGGCTGACGCTGAGAAAGGCGCATCGGCTACTATACGAAGGCCATTGCCGGCGGTGTTGAGTTGCTCCCACCAACGAATATCACTTTTTGTACCGGTCTCTTGCGGGCGAATATATGGATAGAATTGTTCATCAACCAACTGATTGTAAATACCGATAAACTCAGATTCTTTTCGATCGCTGTAGTTTTCTGCAGGTCCACGGCCGTAGTACAAAATGCGATCGTAGTTCTTTGGCATATCCATCTGCATACCGAAGCGGAACATAATAGGTAAGTCTTTTCCTTTGTCCGCAATGAACTGCTGTGTCACAAGCACATCGCCTACATTATTAATAGCATAAGTCAAGTTCAATTGTCCCGAAACGGTTGGCATGTCATAAGTGGCCTCAACCACTACCACATCATCTTCTGTTTTAGGAGTCAGCGAAGTCAATTTAAGTTCGGGATTCTTCCAAACAGCTAACTTCTTTTGCAAGCCGGCACCATAATCGTTATCGGTAGGTGCACGCCAGAAGTTGGGAGTCAAAGCTGCTCCGTCTTGAATCAGACTCATTCCTGACACATCATATTTAGATAGAAGACCGTTCTTTCTATCGAACTCAATATTAAAGTTATCACCCTGTACCACAAGATATTTTGATTGGTTATTCACAATTTGCGGAGCACTTGCCTTTACGTTGCTTTGTACCTTGTTAGCCAGTATCAACGCAGGAGCTTGATAGTCGTTGATAGGCATCTGTTGTTTAGCCACTACATAGTTGGCGGCAAGTAGCGCTGTGGGTTGCTTTAATTGGTAGTACACATTTAAAATATTCTCACCACTTGTAGGCAGCTGACCAATGGGGAGTGTAATTTGTTCCTTCTGACCAGGGGCTACATTGAGTTGATCCACACGACCTGTACGAATCACTTTACCATCATTCAGAAGTTCCCAATTCAAATAGTAAGCATCTAGATTAGTGAAGAAGTTCTCATTGTATATCTCTATCTCCCCTTTAGCTAGATTGACGGGAGTAGTCCAGATGTTTTGGTATTGATAAGCTACTTCTCTGGCATGAGGATTGGGGTTGCGATCGGGACTAAACACACCGTTGTTACAGAAGTTATTGTCCGAAGCATCAAAGCGGTTAAAGTCGCCTCCATAAGCAAAGATTTCTACACCATCCTTACCCGTCCAGCGAACAGATTGATCGGCAAAGTCCCAAATAAAACCTCCTTGCAGGTTGGGGTATTGGCGGATAATATCCCAGTACTCTTTCATACCACCCACCGAATTGCCCATAGCATGAGCATACTCGCATTGTATATAAGGCTTTGTAGCATCGGTACGCTGACCATACTTCACCATCGTCTTATAATCGGCATACATTGGGCACATCACATCGGTAAACTCATTGCCCGCAGCTTGCTCATACTGCACCACTCGACTCTTGTCTTCGTTTTTAATCCACTCGTAGCAAGCTTCGAAGTTTGGACCAAAACCTGCCTCATTGCCCAGCGACCAGAATATAATACTAGGATGGTTGTAACCACGCTGCACGTTGCGCTGATTGCGTTCTAGGTGAGCTTTCTTGAAATCGTCATTCTTAGCCAATGTCTTTTCCCTATAACCCATTCCGTGAGACTCCACATTGGCCTCAGCCACTACATACAGCCCGTATTCATCACAAAGGTCATACCATAGATTGTCATCGGGATAGTGACAAGTGCGCACCGCATTGATATTGTGTTGCTTCATCACCTGAATATCCTTTATCATACGCTCGCGCGACATCACATAACCTCCATCGGGATCCAACTCGTGGCGGTTCACCCCTTTTATTAAGATAGGCTCACCATTGACCAATATTTGGTCTCCACGTTGCTCTATCTTTCTAAAGCCCACCTTAACCGGTATCACCTCATTAGTGCCGTTCATCTCTGCATAAAGCGTGTAGAGGTAGGGAGTTTCTGCTGTCCATTTATTAGGATTATCGATAGGAATAGTGGCAGTGACCTTGCCCGAACCTTTAGCCTTGGCTTGTCCTACCGTATTCCCGCCGGCATCTACTAACTTTAAATCGGCTGTACCGCTACCCTTGATTTGAAGTTCCACGTCCAGCTTGCCATTCTTATAGGCTTCATCCAAATCGGGAGTCACTCGAATATCTTCTATACGCTTCTTGTTGCGTGCATACAGATAACTATCGCGCCCTACACCTCCAAAACGAAAGAAGTCTTGATCTTCAAGATAAGTACCATCGCACCAGCGAAACACTTGGAAGGCGATAAGATTCTCTTTACCCGGATTGAGGTAGGGAGTTAAGTCGAACTCGGCCTCGAGCTTACTATCCTCGCTATAGCCTACATATTTGCCATTTACCCAAAGATAGATGTTAGAGGTCACCGAACCAAAATGAGCTATGATATCCTTTCCGCTCCATGAGGCAGGCACAGTAAACGTTCGACGATAAGACCCAACGTGATTGTTTTCGGTAGGTACAATAGGAGGTGCCGACTTGTATTGATTCTTCCAAGCATAACTAGTATTAACATAGATGGGATCACCATAACCATTGAGCTCCCACATACCGGGCACAGGCATTTCTACCCAGCTTTTATCATTGTAGTCTACTTTCCAGAAGTCAGTTGGCCGCATATCGGCATCTTTCACCCAATTGAATTTCCAAGGTCCATTAAGACTCATAAAGTTGGATGAGTAATTTTTTTGACCGATGTTGGCCAAACTATCATTTTCGTAAGCAAAGTAGTTGGCGTGCATCTTTGCACGGTTCACAGCGTTGATTTGCGGGTTTTGCCATTCAGAAGATTGAGCATTAGTAGACAACGCGCACGCTACAAATACCCCCATAAGAAGATGTTGTTTCATAAGTAATTGTTAGATAGCAGTTAGTATATCGCAAAAATAGACGTTATCGGGATATATACACCACAATTTGGATACTATTTTTGCCACATCTAAGAGAATATATTGCACAGCATAGAAACATTTTAACGGGGCATCGCCACTCAAATAAAAACAAATCGTTGTCTGCGATTGTTAAAATCGATATAACCAGAAAAGATTGATATCTTTGCCAATAGTAAACGAACTAAAAAAGAATAAAGATATGATACAGCCATCCGTAAAAACAACTCACGAGAATATAAAGCGAGCAATCAAGCATTTTAGCCTCTACAATCACATTTTGCGTCAACTCCGCTCTAAGTTCTTCAGCTACACCGTATTGTTTTTTATATTAATCTCTATCGGCGCTGTCATCGCCTCTTCTTTCAAAGAGGCCGAGCACTACAAATCGTTCCTATTTGGTATTATCTATTTCTCGGCTGTTGTGTTTACTATTGAATATATCCTACGTATTATAGCCGCTCCGGCTTTCCACCCGGATTCAAAAGCTTATAAAGCAAGGCTACGCTACATCTTTTCGTTTTACGGATTTGTGGACTTCATCGCGATGCTGCCATTTGTACTAGCCTATTCGTTATGGGATACCGAAGTTGCTCATCTCATCATCTTACCCTATATTTTTATAGTCTTTAAACTGATTCGTTATTCACAATCTTTCCAGCTCATAGGGCGTGTGCTCAACAGCGTGAAAGTAGAGTTGTTTACCACCTACACAGCTTGTATGATTGTGATCTGCTTTATGTCTATCCTCATCTATTATCTGGAGCGAAGAGCTCAACCCGATGCCTTCTCAAATATTGGCGATGGGCTATGGTACTCCATCGTGACCTTTACCACAGTGGGCTATGGTGATCTGACCCCAATCACTCCTCTGGGACGTATCTTTAGTAGCATCATCAGCTTGATAGGTATCTCTATCATTGCTCTACCCACCGGTATTGTTACTTCGGCCTTTATGGACGAGATGCAGAAGAAGAAAAACTTGGCAGCGAAGCAATATGAAGAAGAAACTTCTACAGCTGATTCTAGCGAAGAAGATGCAACCGATGTATCAGACAAAAAGAGCGATGTTCAGCAAGAATAAGCCACAATATTGATTACATTTGCAGAAGTTAATATCAAGATGTAATCTCAACTATGCGCTATACACTTATTCCTCCAGTACAGGTAGAAGGTAGCATCCAACTACCTGCGTCGAAAAGCATTAGCAATCGTGCTCTAACTCTCTATGCGCTATCGCATGGCAAGCTAGAGCCCACCAACCTATCGGACTGCGATGACACGGCTGTGGTGTTGCAAGCATTGAGCCACAACAACGAGATAATCGACATTAAAGCAGCCGGTACGGCTATGCGTTTCTTAACGGCTTATCTCAGTACATTGTCGCAATCGCATACCATCACGGGCACTGAGCGTATGAAGCAGCGCCCTATTCGCTTATTGGTCGATGCTTTACGTTCGCTTGGAGCAGATATCACTTATACAGAAAACGAAGGCTTCCCTCCGTTGCGCATCAGCGGCAGACCTTTACCGGGAGGAAACATCACACTTGATGGCAGCGTGAGTTCACAATACATCTCGGCATTGTTGATGATAGGCCCAGTGATGAGGTACGGACTTCGTCTGCACTTAACGGGTAATATCATCTCACGCCCTTATATCAACCTTACTCTGCAATTGATGCATGACTATGGTGCAGAGGCTGCTTGGGTGTCGCACGACACAATTGCAGTATCACCTAAGCCTTACAACAAAGAGGTAGCTTTCAGTGTGGAAAGCGATTGGAGCGCTGCATCGTATTGGTATCAGCTAGCTGCGCTTGCGCCTAAAGCTAACATTAAACTTTGCGGGCTTTTTCATCATAGCTATCAAGGCGACTGCCGCGGTGCTAAACTATTCGAGAAACTAGGCATAGTGAGCCACTATCAGCATAACGACGTGATGCTAGCCAAAGGTGAAGCAACCGTAGAGCGACTAGACGAGGACTTTAGCGATATACCGGACTTGGCACAGACGTTTGTAGTGACTTGTGCGCTACTCAATATTCCTTTCCGTTTTACCGGGCTACAGACGTTAAAGATTAAGGAAACCGACCGCATTGAGGCATTGAAATGCGAGATGCACAAGTTGGGGTATGTACTTCGCGATGAAAACGACAGCATCCTGAGCTGGGAGGGCGAACGTTGCACCCCTGAAGCAGAGCCAATAATAGCCACCTACGAGGATCATCGTATGGCGATGGCTTTTGCACCTGCTGTGTACAGCTTCCCAAATATCAATATCGCAGAACCTGGCGTAGTGAGCAAATCATACCCTGCCTTCTGGAATCATCTAGAACAAGTGGGATTTAGCATAGAAAGTAAATACTAATCAAAAAAGTTTCACGTTAACTATAGAGTACAAAGCCACTGTCTAAGCTTATTCAATAAGAAAACAGTAACTTTGCAAAAAACGGAATGTAATTGATATGTGGATACTTTTTGTAATACTGATCGCAACAGCAATAGTAGCTATTACAGCAAGCTTGATCAGTCGCAAACAAGCTGAGAAAAAGATAGCCAAAGGTGAGCTAGACAAGCTTCCGGAGGTAACAGAGGTAGATGCAGACTGCTGCGGACAACACTCTACTTGCGAGAAAGATAGCTTACTAGCTGCAGTGAGCAAACAGGTGGAATACTACGACGATGAAGACTTAGACCGCTTCAGAGGCAAAGCGGCTAACGACTATTCTGCCGAAGAGTGTGACGAGTTCAGAGATGTGCTCTACACTACTAAAGACGATGAAGTGGCGGGATGGATACGTAGTTTGCAACTACGCAGCATTGAGCTACCCGACGCACTGAAAGACGAAGTTTTCCTTATTATAGGCGAACGACGTATTCACCCTTAATATTTCCTAGTAATACAATAATATAGTCAATGGATCTGATAGACCTGCTGCAATATACCTTTTTCCAACGTGCCTTGCTGGGCAGTCTGCTAGCTAGCATTGCTTGCGGATTGATTGGCACCTACATCGTGACACGTCGTTTGGTGTTTATCAGTGGAGGTATCACTCATGCTTCGTTCGGCGGGGTGGGTCTAGGACTCTACACCGGCATATCTCCTATCTTAACGGCTGCAGTATTCTCGGTTCTATCAGCCTTCGGCATTGAGTGGCTCAGCAAACGACAAGAGATGCGAGAAGATTCGGCCATCGCGGTATTTTGGACATTGGGCATGGCGCTCGGTATCTTTTTCAGCTTCCTAGCACCGGGGTTCACACCCGATCTATCTGCCTTTCTGTTTGGTAATATCCTCACGATCTCTACAGGAGATATTTGGTTTCTGGCAGCTGTAGCAGTTGCTCTCATTGCATTCTTCAGCATCTTTATTCACCCCATCATCTATATTGCTTTCGATCGCGAGTTTGCCCGTTCGCAAGGCATACCCGTGCGACTATTCGAATATCTGCTGATGATGTTTATAGCACTCACCATAGTGGCCTCTCTTCGAATGATAGGTATTGTACTCGCCATTTCTTTGCTCACCATACCTCAAATGACAGCCAATCTATACACACATAGCTTCAAACACATTATCTGGCTATCTATCCTGATAGGCTTTGCCGGCTGTATTGGTGGGCTTATCATATCTTATCTCGTAAATGTACCATCGGGTGCTTCGATTATCTTTTTTTCTATACTGATTTACACATTATGCAAAATAACAAAGGAGATTGGCAAAAAGATAAAAAGATAAGCCGTGGAGGGGCAAAACAGATGCGTACAGCGCTTTATAGTGTTGTGTTGCTCTTCTGTATACTAGTAGCTAGCGGCTGCTCCACAAAAAAGAACACCAAAGGCACACGTTTCTATCAAGCGTTGACTACGCGCTACAATGTTTACTTTAATGGCAATGAGGCCTATAAATCTGGATGCTTAGCGCTTCAGCAAGGCAACAGAGACAACTATATGGACCTTATCCCACTCTACCCCATTGGCAACAGTTCGTCGGTGGGTATTGGCAGTGGCGACTTCGATCGTGCCATCGAGAAGTCTCAAAAGGCCATCACGCTACACTCTATCAAGCGTAAGCCACAACGCAAACCGGGCAAACGCTACACGGAGTCGTATAAGCAGTGGTTAAAGCGCCGCGAGTTCAATCCTTTTTTGTATAATGCTTGGCTGCTATTGGGCAAGGCACAGTTTCAGAAAGGAGATTTCCCCGAAGCGGCAGCTACCTTTTCGTATGTAGCCCGCCTCTACTCCACTCAACCCAATATTGCTGCGGAGGCTCGTATCTGGTTGGCTCAATGCTACACCGAATCGGAATGGTACTATGATGCCGAGGATGTTCTACAGAAGGTCAACAACGACAGTCTACCCGTTAAACTCACGCCCGACTACTCTACAGCCTTTGGCAACTACCTGCTAGGTAGCGAGCGTTACCGCGAGGCTGTTCCCTATCTACTTACTACCATCAAAAACGAGCGCAACAAGCAACAACGTGCACGCGAGTATTATCTTTTAGGCCAAGTTTATCAACTTCTTGGTGAATCGGGTAATGCATTTGCTGCCTATGGTAAAGTGATACGTCAGAATCCTCCTTATGAACTGGAGCTGAATGCCCGTATCCGCCAAACAGAGGTGGCCATTGACGGCACAGGTAAGCAGACGGCTGCTATGAAAAAGATAACAGACAAGCTGAACCGCATGGCTAAGCTGGATAAGAATAAAGAGTATCTAGATCAAGTGTATTATGCGCTTGGTAATATTTACATGACGGCTGGCGATACTCTTCAAGCTATTAAAGCCTATCAATTAGGCGTAGATAAGAGCACCCGCGGAGGCGTAGAGAAAGGTGTGCTACAGCTCACTTTAGGTAATCTATTCTGGGAGATGGGACGCTATGGAGAGGCTCAAGTGGCTTATACTGATGCCATCGGGCTGCTCGATAAACAGCACGAGGAGTACAAGGGTATCACCAGACGTTCTGAAATATTGGATGAGCTAGTGCCCCATGTGGAATCCATCGAACTTCAAGACAGTCTTCAACATCTGGCAGCTCTCGATGAGGCTTCGCGCATGATTGTGATAGATACCTTGATAGCTCGCTTCGTTCAAAAAGAGGAAGCAGAGGCCAAGGCTAGAAAAGAATCCGAACGTCAACAAGAGCGCGAAGAGCTTATTGCTCAAAACATGAACAATCGCCCACAAAGCTCTACTACTGCTACTCCTACTGCACCTACAGGTGATAACTCATGGTACTTCTACAATCGTCAAGTGATGCAGCAAGGCAAGAGCGACTTTCAACGCCAATGGGGAAATAGAAAGTTAGAAGATAACTGGCGACGCAGAAATAAAACGGTGGTGTCACTCGATGAATTTGATACAGTGAATTACGATGAGCCCGATACCGAAGAGGCTGAGGCCGAAGCATTAGCCGAAGGATCTACCGCTGCACCCACCGAGGGAGAAGTAGCTGCCGAGGCAGAGGTGATAGACGAGAAGCATCCGCAGTTCTACCTGAGTCAGATACCGCTAACCCCCGAAGCGATGGAGAGTTCCAACGGTATTCTATCTGAAGCACTCTTCAACGCCGGTATGATCTACAAAGATAAGGTGGAGGATTACCCGCGTGCTGAAAGAACCTTCATGCGTCTGTTCGATAAGTTCCCCGAATATGCCACTCTCGATGAGGCTTACTATAACTATTACCTAATGATGGGCCGTTTAGGACGTATGGCCGAAGCCGAGAATATAAAGAAGACGTTAGCACAACTCTACCCTGATAGTAAGTATTCGATGATGGTAAACGATCCAGAATATGCATATATTTCTGTGCATGGCAAGCGATTGGAAGATTCGCTGTATGCCGCTACCTATCGCGCCTACCAGGATGGTAGATTGAGTGAGGTAATAGCCAATGGCGAACAGTCTGCAAATCGCTTCCCTATGGGTAAACATCGACCTAAGTTTATCTTCCTAGATGCTGTGGCGGCTCTGCAGCAGGGAGATCAGCCTCTATTCCTGAGCGAACTAAAGACTTTGGTGCAAAACTATCCTGAAAACGAAATTACAGATTTAGCTGCGCATATCCTTAAGGGTGTACAAGAGGGACGACTATTGGCCTCAGGAGCCATGTCATTTGGTAACCTTTGGGGTCGCCGTGGTGGTGAGCTAGGCGAAGATGGAGCCACAGCGCAAAGCGATTCAGTAGGAAACTTCAACGCTGAACGCAACACACCTTATATCTTCATTTTGGCGTATGAAGATGGAAAGATTAACGAAAATCAGTTGCTTTACGAGATGGCACGCTATAACTTTGCTTCTTTCTTGGTTAAGAACTTCGATTTGGACATTGAACGAGATCGGGGTATTGGACGTTTTATAGTTGGCGACTTCAATAATCTAGATGAAGCGTTATACTATCGCCGCCAGCTCTATAGCGATCCGTATATGAACGAAAGACTCAGCGGGCTTCGTGCTGTAGTTATCTCGAAAGAGAACTATGAACTGCTGAATCTCTTCCACAGTTTCGATGATTACGACAAGTTCTTCAACGAGACATTCGGTGAGACGGGTGCCCACCCATTAATTGAGGGCATCGAAATAGATGGAAGCACATTGGATGATCCTATTCAAAATCTGCCGGAAGGAGATTCAGACAACTGGGATAGCCCCGACAATGAAGAGGGTACTATCGATGAAGAAGATGCCGGGAACTATTACATATTTTAAAAACAATAATCTGCAACGATGAGAAAAGACCGATTACTTTGGGTGGATGATGAGATTGACTTGCTTCGCCCTCACGTCCTTTTCCTCCAGTCGAAAGGATACGAGCTAGACACAGTGACCAACGGTATGGATGCCATTGACATGTGTCGCGATACGGCCTACGACTTGATATTCCTCGATGAGAACATGCCAGGTATCAGCGGCCTTGAGACACTCGCGCGTATCAAGGAGTTCATGCCCAATGTGCCCGTAGTGATGATTACCAAGAGTGAGGAGGAGAACATCATGGATATGGCAATCGGTAGTAAAATTGCAGACTATCTGATTAAGCCGGTTAACCCCAATCAAATTCTTCTTTCGCTAAAGAAGAATCTTCACCGTAGCAATATCGTGACAGAAGTGACGCAGACTGCCTATCAGCAGAACTTTGGGAAGATAGGCATGCAGATCAACGATTCGCTTACCATTAACGATTGGATGGAGGTCTATCGCCGCTTAGTCTATTGGGAGCTAGAGCTACAAGCTAGTGGCAGCCCAATGTCGGAGATGCTAACCATGCAAAAAAACGAGGCCAACATCGCTTTCTGCAAATTCGTGAAGCGCACTTATCTAGACTGGATGGGGGCTATGAACCCCAAAAAGCTACAAGAAGATCAACGCCCTCTAATGAGCCCCGACGTGATGAAGCGCAAGGTTTTCCCTCTATTAGACCAAGGCGAGAAGGTATTTTTCATCGTACTCGATAACTTCCGATATGACCAATGGCGTGTAGTGGCCGAAGAGCTAGCCTCGCTATTCAACATTGATGAGGAGCTTTATGTAAGCATCTTGCCTACCGCTACCCAATATGCACGCAACGCTATCTTCTCGGGACTAATGCCCGACCAAATAGCTAAAATGTTCCCCGAACTATGGGTGGACGAAGACGATGAGCAAAACAAAAACCTCAACGAGGCGCCATTGATACAGACTTGCATCGAACGCTTTAGGCGACAAGATAGTTTCTCGTACCACAAGATTAACAGTGTGGGCGAAGGCGAGAGGCTGAATGCTCAGCTCACCAAACTTCTTGCGAATGACTTGAACGTGGTTGTGTACAACTTTATCGATATGCTGAGCCACACGCGCACCGAGAGTAAGATGATACGCGAGCTTGCCTCGACAGAGGCAGCCTACCGTAGTCTTACACTCTCGTGGTTTCGTCACTCCCCGGTCCGCGACTTGCTTCGCGAGCTAGCAGATCGTAAGGTAAAAGTGGTAATCACCACCGACCATGGCAGCATCAGGGTGGACAACCCAATCAAGGTGCAGGCCAGCAACGGAGAGATCAATTCGAACCTTCGCTATAAGTTGTCGCGCAATATGAACTATAACGCTAAACAAGTGTATGAGCTAAACCGCCCATCGGAAGCGTGGTTGCCATCACCCAACTTTAGCACAAAGTACATCTTTGCTACCAACCGAGACTTCTTGGCCTACCCCAACAACTTTAATTACTATGTATCTTATTACACCAACACGTTTCAGCATGGGGGTATCTCAATGGAAGAGATGCTTATCCCATTGATTACGCTGACTAGTAAATAAGTACTATAAACAGATAACAACAACAGGTTTACGATATGGAAATCATTATTCAATCGGCTGACCAGCTACAAGAAGCTGCTCGCCAATTTATTCAAGAGATGGGTGAAAATACCGTATTTGCACTCTACGGTAAGATGGGTGCCGGTAAGACAACATTTGTCAAAGCACTTTGCGAAGAACTAGGTGTTTCGGATATGATCACATCGCCCACCTTTGCCATCGTCAACGAATACCGCTCTGACGAGAACGGCGAGTTGATCTATCACTTCGACTTCTACCGCATCAAAAAACTAAGCGAAGTCTACGATATGGGCTATGAAGACTACTTCTACAGCGGTGCGCTCTGCTTCATCGAATGGCCCGAACTGATAGAAGAACTTCTACCGGGTGATGCTGTGAAGGTGACTATCGAGGAGCTAGAAGACGGAACACGCCGCATCAGCATGTAAGCCTATGAATCCCAACTACTTTATCCTAACCGTTTATATCCTTGTGGGATGCATCATCCTATTGGGAGCTATATTTAATTGGGATTGGTTTTACACTGCACGCAACTTACGATTCATCACTAATCGCTTTGGGCGAAAGTGGGCACGCGTGGCTTATGGAGTTGTTGGTGTAATTGTCATTGTGCAAGCAGCATTGCTCTTACACTCTGTTATTAACAGCACTACATAAAGCTTGCTTTAATTTGTCAGTAGTTTAGATGTAGTTTGTCTTATACTGGAAAAGGTTGACTCATTTAAGAATCATAAAATTTGAGTTAG
>CAMTOQ010000070.1 GCA_947074205.1 uncultured Bacteroides sp.
GGCAAGCGCTACTCAATAGGGGTTGGTGGCAACAGCTTGCCTGGTCGGTGGCAAGCCCTATCTACATTTTTGGGTGCGAGTACCCCTATTCTATAGGCGGTATTTCTGTGATGCTACCATAGCGGTGATACTCAAAAGTGATGCTTTGCTCCTTGATGTAGTGAATCAATTCCACACGTCCTTCTTTTACCGGTGGAGCTGTAGCAATGTACTTATCAATCTTTGCGGCTGCTTGGTATAGCTCCATGGGTAGATCGGCTCCGCAGGTTCGGATACGTTCAAAGCTTTGTAGGGTAGACAAGAAGCTACTCAGTGACTCTTTGCGAAGTTGACATCCGCTGGCAGACAGTGCTAGACTTCTATCATCCTTCTCATCGAAGCTTATTGTTAGTGGGGTGCCGCAGGTTTTGGCTGCCAATGCAATCATTCTGGCTTGTTCGTCACTATCGCCCGGGAACAGACGCAACACCATGCTTTGCAGTGGCAAGTAACGGAATACGTTTTGCTCCCCATAAAGTAGATTGATGTCATGTGCTTTGCCAAACTCTTCGCTCCATGCAGCAGGGTAACTAGACTTGTAGTCGGTAGTGCTTGCCGGTTTATCGGCTATGTTTACAAAACAAGCACAGTAATTTGGCCCACCGGCTTTAACACCTCCGCCAAAGGCCGACAGCTTCATGCCCCCGAAAGGTTGACGGTTCACAATAGCCCCTGTGATGCTACGATTGATGTAAAGGTTGCCCGCCATGATATGGTTGCGCCAATAGTGTTGTTCGGCTTCATCTAAACTCTGCAAGCCCGATGTCAATCCATAGTCTAAAGCATTGATAAGGTCAACGCCTTGCTTCAGGTTGTCTATGCACGCCACAGAGAGTAGCGGCCCAAACAGTTCGGTATCGAACGAGAAACTTCCCGGCTTCACTCCCCATTTAATAGTTGGGGCAAGGATATATTTCTTCTCATCGAGGAATCGGGGAGCGACGAGCCAACTTTCGCCTGCATCGAGTGTCATGGCTTGCAGCAACTTATCATTTTGGTTGGTAATCATTGGTCCAACAATATTACCCGACTCCCATACGCTACCCACTTTGAGGCTAGTAGCTGCATCTTTCAGCTTATTTTGGAAATCGACATCTTCATAGACAGTTTTTTCGACAAGTAACAATGAGCAAGCCGAACACTTCTGTCCTGCATTGCCAAAGGCTGAGGCCACTACATTGAGTATAGCATGGTCGCGGTCGCCCGAAGCTGTTAGAATCATCGCATTCTTGCCACCAGTTTCGGCAGATAGAGGCGTGGCAGGGTTACTATTTGCAATGTTTTGCGCTGTCTCCGTGCCACCTGTCAAGATGATGTGTTGGATAGCGGGGGCAGTGGTTAGCACTTTTAGCGCTTCGCGATCAGTTATAATCACTTGCAATGTTTCGCGAGGAATGCCGGCGTCCCAGAACGCTTTGGCAAACAGCCAAGCCACAGGAGCAGCTACTGTAGCAGGTTTCAGGATAACTGTGTTACCTCCAGCCAAGGCTGCCACTATGCCACCTACGGGGATGGCGCAAGGGAAGTTCCATGGTGAAATAACGAGCACTGTACCTTTCGGAGTAATATCAACATCTTTGATGCGCGCGAACTTCTTCATGGTAGTGGTGTAGAAACGTGCATAGTCCACCGCTTCCGATACTTCTACATCGCCCTCTACAATGGTTTTGCCGGTCACTGCACACATGCAGCCGATTAAGTCGCCACGCATACGAGCTAGATTGTTAGCAGCTTTAAACAAAAGGTTGTGGCGCTCTTCTAATGTCGTTTTGCGCCAGTTGGCAGGATCTTTCTCTGCTATATCGATAATCTGCTTTACCTGCTCCGTATTGGCTTGCGACATTTCGCATACACACACCTCGTCATTTTGGCAACGGTCCATGTATTTGGCTCGCTTCTCGCAAATCACAGTTTCAGCGCCAATTTGCAAGGGGATAATCTCCGGTTTATCAGTTTTAGCCTTCTTCCATTTTGCAATAATCTTACGTGTCCATTCTTGGTTGTTGGGAAGATCGAAGTCTGTATCGGGCTCATTAAACATTACATCTACCGGTGATTTATCTACATACTCTTCTAGTCTATTTTGAGTGCGTGTAGGGGTATGGTTCAACGTATCTTTCATGTTGTAAGCCTCTTTGAATTGAGCTTCTAGGAAATCCCAAGCTTTAGTGCCGGGCTGTAGGTTGAACGAGTGAGTCAAGAAGTTGTCCGGAGCGGTATTCTCGTCCATGCGGCGCACAAGATAGGATATTGCATTAAGAAAATTCTCATCTTTAACTACCGGAGCATACAAAATGACACGGTTGCCCAGTTGCGATTGTGCTCGCCACACGTGGTCGGCCATCCCTTCGAGCATCTCGAAAGTCATATAGTCCGTACTCCCCAACTTTTTGCTAAGCAGGTAAGCGTAAGCGATAGTAAAAAGATTGTGCGAGGCCACACCGATGTGGAGGCATTTGGCATTCTCGGGTTGCAGCGCTTTTTCGAGTAAATGTAGATAGTTGGCATCCACCTCAGTTTTGGAAGTACGCACCGGGTTGGGCCACCCACGAAGCGATGAAATAACAGTCTCCATCTCTAGGTTACACCCTTTTACTAGGCGCATCTTGATGGGCGCACCACCCGCTGCTACACGTTCTTTGGCAAATTGAGTTAGTTCATCGTGAAACTCTTGTGCATCGGGTAGATAAGCTTGTACAACCAATCCTGCTGTATAGTTTTTAAACTGTGGTAGACTCAGCACCTCTTTGAAAAGACGCAATGTGAAGTGGGTGTCCTTGTACTCCTCCATATCTAGGTTGACAAACTTAGGATGTTTATTGCCTTTTTCGTCAACATAAGGAAAGTCGATGGCCTTCTGGTAGAGTGCACTCATACGTTTTACTAACTCAGGGAAGCTTTCTTCATAGTTCAGTGCATGCGTCTGTGCGTAGATTCCGGAGATCTTCACAGAGATATAATTGATGTCGGGTGACTCCAATGCCTCTAGGTAGTGTTGGTAGCGGTGTTCAGCTTCGCCATTACCCAAAACCACCTCACCAAGGAGATTAACATTCTGGCCGATATTCTGTCTGTTGCGCTCAGCGAGATGTTTGGTGAGCTTGGGGCGCGCTTCATCCAATATAACCTTAGAGGTATCCATTCGGAGTCGCTTCTTTATAATAGGAATAGCGATGAAGTCGAAATGATGGCCAAATACCTGATACATCTTAAAGAGGAAAGCGTCACGGCTGTTTAGAAACTCGGGCACGCCGTAGCGGTCGATAAGTGTCTTGATGCGTTGAGCCAACTTCTTACTATCCCGTATTTGTGAAGATTCGTCGAGCATCTTTACCAAGAATTTCTTGTCTTGTGGGCGTTGCACCATAATGGCGTACTTCTCTTGTTCTTTTCGCTCGTCGGCTGTAATGGTTTGTTCGCATTTGTTGTAGAGCTCAAGTACCCAATCGTGTACTTCGGCAATAGTCGGTCTTTTTTCCATAACTGTTCAGATAATATTGAATTGACAATTTAATTTAGATTTTGAGATAGAAAGGCATTGCATCCTTATCGCCAGTTAGCAAATAGTGCATCTACAGAGAGCTTATGCTATCCGGTATAAAGAGTGGTCAATGCCTATAGGTGGCAGTGCGATAATCTGGTGTGAAAATGCAATAAGAAAGGGGCTTATGCTTTGAGCAACAGCCTAATGAAAAAGAGGTAGAAGATACGCCACTGCTTCTATTGGCAGGGTAGCGTGGTAGGGCTAAACATCACTGCGCGGTAGCGGTGCAATGTCTGTAAAGCTTGTTGCGAAAAAGGGTCAAACTTCCACATGATGGTTAGTCGTTAATGATATTTGCAAAAATATACTATTAATCGAGAAAACAAAGAAATAGGTTCTATATATTTTAGTTGGGATGGCAAATATGCACTTATATTCAGTTGTGCGTTAAATTATGGTAATGGAAAAGAGTCGGCCCCTTGAATATGTTATTTTTGCATCTATATATAAACCAATTAGATACACGTTGATGAAAAAACTCTTTTTCTCTGTTATGCTGGTACTGGCCAGCCTTTCCGGGGTGGCGCAAAGCTCCAAAGGTTTGGATTTAAAAGATGTCGTTGCAGGTAAATATCGACCTGAAACAATTCGTAATATCGTACCAATGATTGATGGTGATCATTATGCTCAAATGAATCAGGAAGGAACGCAAATCACAAAATACTCTTTTAAGACCGGTGAACCTGTAGAGGTGCTATTCGATGTGGCTACTGCTCGCGAGGGTGGCTTCGACATGTTTGATAGCTTTGAGTTTTCGCCCGATGGCAAAACGTTGCTGATTGCTACTGATACCAAGCCCATCTATCGTCACTCTACTGTGGCCGAATATTACTTGTATCCGCTTCGTCGCAATGACAAAGGAGTTACTACTCACAACAAGTTGACGCGCCTATCGAGCAACGGACCACAAATGAGTCCGGTTATCTCGCCCGATGGATTTACAATAGCTTTTGTTCGCGATAATAACATCTTCTTAGTGAAATCGCTCTATAACTACAGCGAAACACAAATCACAGAAGATGGTGAGATAAATAAAATTATCAATGGTATTCCAGACTGGGTATACGAGGAAGAGTTTGCTATGAAGAACGCTCTTCAGTTTAGCCCTGACAATTCGATGGTGGCCTACTTACGTTTCGACGAGTCGGAAGTTCCCGAGTTTTCACTACCCATGTTTGGTGGTGCTGCTCCTACTTTTGAAGAGTACAAAGACTATCCGGGTGCTTATACTTATAAATACCCAAAGGCGGGCTACGACAACTCGAAGGTAGAAGTTCGTACCTTTGATATTCAGTCGCGTGTCACTCGCACAATGCAGGTGCCTATTGATAAAGATGGTTACATTCCACGCATTCAGTTTACCGACGACACAAACAAGTTGGCTGTGATGACGCTTAACAGACATCAAAACAAGTTTGACCTCTATTTTGTAGATCCACGTTCTACAGTGAGCAAACTAGTGCTTCGTGATGAATCGCCCTATTATATCAACGAGAATATTCTAGATAACATTAAGTTCTATCCCGAAGGCTTCTCTTTCTTGAGCGAAAAAGATGGTTATCCACACTTGTATTGGTACAACATGAATGGTAACCTAGTGAAGCAAGTAACTAAAGGAGACTATGAAGTGAAAGAGTTCCTAGGCTACGATCAGGCCGATGGAAGTTTCTACTACCTTAGCAACGAAGGCAGCCCATTGCGCCAAGCTGTATACAAGGTAGACAAGAAAGGGAAGAAGACACTATTGTCTCAACAGGAAGGTATGAATGATGCAATCTTCAGCAACTCCATGAAGTATTACATCAATACATTTACTAATCTTGATACGCCCACTGTCACTACATTGAATGACAATACCGGCAAGACACTTAAGACCCTCATCGACAACAAAGAACTTAAAGATAAGGTTGCTCAGCAAGATATGCCTAAAAAGGAATTCTTTACATTCAAGAATCCTCAAGGTCAAGAACTCAATGGCTGGATGATGTTGCCAACAGATTTTTCTTCAAGTAAGAAATATCCAGTGTTGTTGTACCAATATAGTGGTCCAGGTTCGCAACAAGTGCTCGATCGTTTCGGGGTGAGTTGGGAAACCTACATGGCATCACAAGGCTATATTGTGGCGTGTGTTGATGGACGTGGTACCGGTGGACGCGGTGCAGAATTCCAAAAGACCACTTATCTTAACCTTGGTGTGAAAGAGGCCGAAGATCAAGTAGCTGCTGCCAAGTATCTAGGTTCGCTTCCTTATGTTGATAAGAATAAGATTGGCATCTGGGGCTGGAGCTACGGTGGTTACACCACTATCATGAGTATGAGTGAAGGTACGCCTGTATTTGCTGCCGGTGTAGCAGTAGCTGCTCCAACCGATTGGCGTTTCTACGATACTATCTATACTGAACGTTTCATGCGTACTCCAAAAGAGAACAACCAAGGATACACATCTACATCGGCATTTAGCCGCGCCAATAAACTCAACGGCGACCTATTGCTAATCCATGGTATGGCCGATGATAATGTACACTTCCAAAATATGGCCGAGTATAGCGAACGTCTTGTTCAGCTAGATATTCCACATGATATGTTTGTGTACACTAATCGTAACCACGGCATCTATGGTGGAAACACTCGCATGCATCTCTATAAAAAGATAACTAAGTTCTTTGACGATAAACTAAAGAAATGACCCAAAGAGTAAAGAAGCCCGACTGGCTGAAGGTGAACTTCAGTGCCAGCGGGCGCTATACTGAAACCAAGCGGATAGTAGACCAGCATTGCCTACACACTATCTGCACTAGTGGACGCTGTCCCAATATTGGAGAGTGTTGGAGCAAAGGCACAGCTACATTTATGATTGCGGGAGACATCTGCACACGTAGCTGTAAGTTTTGCAACACGCAAACCGGTAAACCTCTTCCTCTTAATCCAGAAGAGCCCTTTGCAGTAGCCGAATCTATAGCTCTTATGAATCTGACACACGCGGTTGTCACCTCTGTAGACCGTGATGATCTTCCGGATTTAGGTGCCGCACATTGGGCTTCTACCATTATAGCGATTAAACAACGCAACCCCAATACTACTATCGAGGTTCTTATTCCCGATTTTCAAGGACGCGAGGAACTCATCCAACAAGTTGTTGCTGCTAATCCAGAGATTGTTTCCCACAATATGGAAACTGTGCGTCGTCTGACGCCAATTGTGCGGAGCGCAGCCAGCTATGATAAAAGTCTTTCGGTGCTTCAACAAGTAGCAACGAGTCCGTCTCAGTGCAAGACGGGTATCATGTTGGGATTAGGCGAAACACCATCAGAAGTCGAAGAATTGATAGCAGATGTTCGTTCTTTAGGATGTAGCATATTGACTATAGGTCAGTATCTACAGCCCACTCATCGTCACTATCCGGTAGCGGAGTATATCCATCCGGATCAGTTTAAATATTATAAAGAGTTTGCGTTAAAGCAGGGTTTTGATGTTGTAGAAAGTGCACCGTTGGTTCGCTCTTCCTACCATGCAGAAAAACATATAAAGCAGAAATAACCTAGCTAGTAACAATCGTTATTTTACTATTATTACTTAAAAAGGGATGTTCCGTATAGTACATTTATGCTTAATACTTGTTATATATATATGTAATGGCATGAATGTTTTTCGTTAGTCTTCTTAAATTGTTTTGAATTAAGTGCAATCTACAAGTAGCTATAATGATAAAATAATACTATCCGCAGACTTTAATATGTCTTTGGGTTTTATTCCAGTTCTGGTGACTATACTTCTCAGTATGTTCATAACACAGTATATTGCTATAGGTGTGGGTATGGTATTGAGTTGGTCTTTCTCTATTTTTACCTTTCTCAATAGAACGAAGCGACCACCCAATTTCATGTTGTACATGTGCACTTTAATGCTTTCCGTGCTGTATATCGCCTCTTTTATACCTGGAGGAATAGTGTCACAGCGGATGTTTGCTATAACACTAGAGTTAGTGGTTTCTATTTTGGCTTTGCTCTTATTGCTTCAAAAGCCGAGACTTATCAACCATTATTTAAAACATAAAGCCAAAAGCGGAAAGAACCTCTTTATTCAAGGCACGGAATCTACATTCGTAGCAGTCAATATCTACTTACTGTTCGTGTCTATTCATTTGCTACTCGTGTTGATATGTATACTCTTTTTTAGTCCATTTAGTATAGGTCTATCCAACTTCTTATTCCAATATATTCCACCGAGTATATTTGTCTTTACTATGCTATTTAACCAGTTAGGCTTAAACTATTTCAATAAACTAGCTTTGCAGACAGAGTATTTCGCTACAGTCAATCCAAGTGGAGAGGTTATAGGGAAAACGTTAGCAGCAGAGGCATTTCATTCTACAACAGAACACATTTATCCCGTTATTCGAATAGCTGTGATGTACAATGGAATGTTGTATTTGTCCAAACGACCATCGTTTTTCTCTCTCGATCCGGATAAGGTAGACTTACCTCTCGAATCTTATTTGCGTTTTGGTGAGGATTTGGCAGCAGGGTGCCGAAGAATACTGCGTAAAAGATTGCCAAGCTTGAAAGGTGTGAGTCCCACATTTAGTATAAAGTATCGTTTTGACAACGATAAAACTAATCGCTTAGTCTATCTTTTCATCTTAGACTTGAAGGATGAAGAGCAACTAATCGGGACAAACTTTATTGAAGGCAAGCTGTGGCAGGTTCAACAGATTGAACAAAATTTGGGCTGTGGCTATTTTAGCGAATGTTTCGAGAATGAGTTCGACTATCTTAAAGATATTATTGATATAAAAGAAAAATACAAGGCTTCTTAGCTAGATCGGGTGTCTTCCCTTTCCAGTCTTTTACACTCTTAGTTACAATGTATTCGTCTTCGCATGTAATATTGGCGGCTATGCAAAGCAATGTTTGAGGCTTGCAGTTTGCCAATATATCTTCTATCATCTTATTGTTGCGATAGGGAGTTTCAATGAATAGCTGCGTCTGCTTTTCGTTGTACACACGTTGTTCTAGTTGCTTGAGCTTCTTAACACGTTCGGCAGAGTCAACAGGTAGGTAGCCATGAAAAGCGAAACTCTGTCCATTGAATCCAGAGCCCATTACGGCTAGTATAATTGACGAGGGACCAACAAGCGGTACCACTTTTAAGCCTTTTCTTTGTGCAATACTAACTACATCAGCTCCTGGATCGGCTACTGCAGGGCAACCGGCCTCCGAGATTACACCTATAGAGTTACCTGCTTCCAAAGGACTTAAATAGCCTGATATATCATTGGGAGAGGTATGCTTGTTCAAGGGGTAGAATTGAAGGGTATCAATATCAATATTTCGGTCTACTTTCTTGAGAAACCTACGTGCCGAGCGAAGATCTTCAACAATAAAGTGCTTGATACTTAATATTACATCTTTATTATAAGATGGAAGTACAGACTCGATAGATGTATCTCCGAGTGTCACAGGAATAAGATAAAGTGCAGTTTCCACGATATTGTTACTGTTGAGTTTTCTACAAATATAATAGTGATTAGATTTCCTCTTGCATATATCCAGACTCCTTTAATATCTTTTGTGAGTCTCTTTCGAGCAGAAACGAACTTATATCTGCATCCGGGTTATTGCTAATATATGCATTGGCAATCTGAATGCCTACCCAAACACCCAATAGAGGTTCTACTTCTTGGTTAAGAATCTTGGTTCTTTGTGTAGGTTCTATATAGTTATATACCACATTGAAATCTTTCGACTCAAGGTGATTTTCCTCGTTTATGTAGGCCCAAATATCTTTTTCGTGCTCGTTGCACCACTCGTTGTTGGCGCTAGAGTAGGCAATACAGTCGCCAGCTGACTTCATCTGTAATGCAGTTTGAGCAAGATAATATATTTTCCCCATTTGCACCATTATGTCGAGCAAAGTAGAGTTGTGGTCAAACTTGGGAGGTGATAGTGATACTAAAAAAGAGATGATACAGTCTACCGGTATACGATTTTTCTCCATGGTGTGGAGTTGCTGTCTCGAGTAGAAGCGTTCGTATAAAGGGTAATCTTGACCCATATACTTATCTAGGCTGATACCCATAATTGTATCTGAGACAATGACCGATTCGTTAAATGCAGATATTTGGGTGTAAATGGTTGGTACCTTAATCCAAGGTAACAAATCCCTGAGGATAATAAATGCAGATGAAAGTTTCTCCTCTGTTTCGTCCAAAGTGGTGAAGTATTCTTCAACGTCAGTAGTGAGTTGTAGGAGGGTGGAGTCGGAGAAGTAGCTTCGAAGTTTTAGGCTGTAGACATCATCACTGATAAGTCCTAACTCTAAAACATCTTCGACAAGTATTTTTGTAAGGAGAGGGTACTCCATGTTCAATTTCTGTAGAGAAGAAAAACTGTTGAACTTGATGTACTCGCTTTGCGCTATGTCGTAGCGTAAAATAGAAATCTTTTCTTTATCCCTTTTGGGGTTAGACTGGCATGAACAAGCCATAACGATCAGAAGAATGATAAAGAAAAGATCTCTCAGTTTCATGTATACAAAGATGGATTAACCGTAAATGATGTTACCTTCTTCGTCTTTGTATTCGTCAAGGCCTTTTTCGTAAGTAGCCATTGCACGCAAACTCATACCAACGCTAGAGAATCCTCCATCGTGGAATAGGTTTTGCATTGTTACTTTGCGAGTAAGGTCAGAGAACATTACAATACAGTAATCTGCACATTCGTCTGCGCTTGCGTTACCTAGTGGTGACATGCGGTCAGAGAAGTCATAAAGCTTATCCATACCCTTAACACCAGAGCCAGCTGTAGTGAATGTTGGAGATTGTGAGATAGTGTTTACGCGCACATTGTGTTCGCGACCGTAGATGTAGCCAAAGCTACGAGCGATTGACTCAAGCAAAGCTTTTGCATCAGCCATATCATTGTAACCGTAGAACGTACGTTGAGCAGCTACATAACTAAGAGCTACAATTGAACCATATTCAGCGATTGCATTGCATTTTTTTGCTACTTGAATAGTCTTGTGGAACGATAGGGCAGAAATGTCTAGAGTTTTATCCAACATTCCATAGTCCAAATCGTCATAAGTACGTTTTTTACGTACGTTTGGCGACATTCCGATTGAGTGAAGGACGAAGTCAATTTGTCCTCCTAGTATTTCCATTGATTTCTCGAAAACTACTTTTAGATCTTCTACGCTAGTTGCATCTGCAGGTATAACCTGGCAGTTCAATTTTTCGCCCAACGCATTAACTTCACCCATGCGAATAGCCATAGGGGTATTTGATAATGTGATAGTTGCGCCTTCCGCCACAGCCTTCTCGGCTACTTTCCATGCGATTGATTGGTCGTTAAGGGCACCAAAGATGATACCTCTTTTTCCTTTCAATAAATTGTAACTCATAACTTATAAAATCGTTAAATTAGGTTGCAAAGATAGGCATATTTTGCATACTACTGAGCGAAGTGTGCAATAAAATGAGTGAAACGCCAAAAAATACCCCTAAACGGTCAGATTGTACACATGGTGAATAGGGTGTACTTTTATCTTTGCAATCACATAATGAAGAAGTTATTTCATAAACATTTTATTTAAAGTTAGAATTAGGTTGGATAATGTTAGATTATCCTAATATTCGTCAGATGGCTCGTGAGATTCATCTGACGATTGTTTAATAGAAATGACTTTTGACTCTTGTGAGGAGTGATAATTGTCCTGAATTAATATTAATCCATAAGAACATTTGTATTTAATGAACACATTTGCTAAAAAACTAATGTTTGCTGCTGCTGTTTTGGTTGCGTTGCTTCCAGTAGGTAACCTTTCGGCACAAGGCAAAGTAACTATCGATGATAGTATTTACAAGAACCTTCCATTCTCAATGCCAAAGGTGAAACAAACTTCGTTTCCTGATTATTCGGTAAGCATTAAAGAGTTTGGTGCTATTAATGACGGTATCTTCTTGAATACAGAAGCTATCAATAAAGCAATTCAGCATGTAAATGCTAAAGGTGGCGGTAAAGTTATCATCCCTGAAGGACTTTGGTTGACAGGTCCTATCGTGTTGTTGAGCAACGTAAACCTACATACAGAAGCTAACTCATTGATTCTTTTCACTGATAACTTCAATGCATATCCTATCATTGAAACTTCTTTTGAAGGTTTGGAAACTAAGCGTTGTCAAGCTCCTATCTCTGCTATTGGCCAATCTAACATCGCTATTACAGGTGAAGGTATCTTCGACGGTGCTGGTGACAGCTGGAGACCTGTGAAGAAAGGTAAGATGACAGGCAACCAATGGAAAAAGCTTGT
>CAMTOQ010000071.1 GCA_947074205.1 uncultured Bacteroides sp.
AAAGTTAGCACACAGTCACGGCTAGTAAAGCTTTTTAATTTCTACTATTGTAGATATGTGAGAACGGTAGTTATTCGATGCAGAAGGCTAGTAAAGCTTTTTAATTTCTACTATTGTAGATTATAGCAATCATTTTAGGCGCAAAAATAAGGCTAGTAAAGCTTTTTAATTTCTACTATTGTAGATATGCTTCATCTAGCGTCACATAAACATCGGGCTAGTATTGCTTTTAAATTTCTGCTACTATAGCTTTGCTTTGTTGGACGGGCACAGCAGGCTGTGCCACTACTGTTTTGTTGAGGGTGAAATGTATTGCTTTGTTGGACGGGCACAGCGGGCTGTGCCACTACTGTTTTGTTGTGGGTGAAATGTGTTGCTTTGTTGGACGGGCACAGCAGGCTGTGCCACTACTGTTTTGTTGAGGGTGAAATGTATTGCTTTGTTGGACGGGCACAGCGGGCTGTGCCACTACTGTTTTGTTGTGGGTGAAATGTGTTGCTTTGTTGGACGGGCACAGCAGGCTGTGCCACTACTGTTTTGTTGTGGGTGAAATGTGCCGCTACAGTTGTGTGGGTCAACATGATGTTTAATCGCCATTTAATGACCAATTAAATACTGTTTAAATAATGGCTAAAGAACAAATATCTCCTAAGAAATGAGAGGAAGTAGCTACCTTTTCAGTTTGCAATATCTTTCTATTTGATCGTATTTGACTTTCATAAATTCGTTTTTGATAATAAAGATGAGTAATCTCGCAATGCTCTTTTCTTTTATCGGTAGTGTAGAAAAACATCAAGTCCCTGCCTACTTATAGAGTTGACAGAGACTTGATGTTTAGAAAGGGACTGCTACGTATAGATTTCGCCTTGATTATTTGTCTTTACACCATCTCCTTCACCATCTTTATCACAGTAGGGATGGCTTGCTCTACCTCGGGCGAAAGATCCATGCCAATAGTTTGATAGTTTTTTACTGATACAGTGATCAGGTCAATTTCGGGTATGTTTTCTTGTACAATCATACTCTCGATCATGTCGCGTAGGCCAAACTCGTGCGAACTAAGTAGGCGAGGGTAGTCTTTGGAGAATTTAGGTTTCACCTTTTTGATGGTTCCTGCTGGAGAATCGTCGAGCGTTGCATCAATCATAATGACCCTATCGAATTCTTGCAATACACCAATCATTCCTACACCCCCAGTTCCGCCATCGAGCAGCTCTACGTGTGGTGGAAAAAGGTTTTCTTCCTTTTCCATAGCCTGTATGGCTTGAATACCTACGCCTTCATCTTGTAGCACAAGATTGCCTATGCCCAACACTAATACTCTCTCTTCCATAGTTTAATTGCTTTGCGTAGCTTTCTCCTCTTTCTGAGGCTCTTTTTTCAGCTCCTTGATAATCTCTTTCTGTTTTTTGATGATCTCCTGTTTTGCCAATTCTTCTTCATACTCTTTGGCAACAGGCTCTTCTATAAACTTCCATCCACCAATGATAGAAGAGGCAATACCGCTTCTTTCGATATAGTCGTGATAGAATACAAGGTAAATATGTACTATCATGAAAAGGATAAAACACCACATCAGATAGTAATGGATTTGTTTCACTACCATCAGTCCGCCTAAACTAAATGCCAAAGATTGGAATGTTTCGGCCCCTATGACTTCTGCAGTAGGTGACCACAAACATAGACCTGTAATAGCTTGAACAACAAGCATTATAAACAATCCTCCATAGGTGGTTGCTGCTAAGCTGTTGTGACCAATGTCATAGATAGGCTTGGGACTGAGTAGAAATATATCAACTTTGACTGTATCAAAGATTCCTCTCCATTGCCGCTGGGTGAGTGGAACGTAATTGTTCCATCGGGCAAACTTATTACCGGCAAACATCCAGTAGATTCTTACTAGGAAGTTCACTATCAATATAACACCTAGTGTATAATGCGTGAATCTTAAATAGCCAAACCAGTAGCCAAGCTGCTGTGCACCATCGGCTTGCAAAATGGCGGGCGGGTATGCTATTAGCAAACCTGAAATGATAAGGAAAAATATGCAGGTTGCGTTTACCCAATGGAATATCCGGACGGGAAGCTCCCATACATATATCTCTCTTAATGGAACTTTTTTTTCGATCATGACACAATGAATTGAAGTTTATAAAGTATCAATCTGATGTATATGTTTACCGTCTTCCGTATAGAGATGCACAGCACAAGCCATGCATGGGTCGAAAGTGTGAATAGTACGGATAATCTCCAATGGAGCTGCTGCATCGTGTACTGGTACATCTAACAATGCGGACTCAAAAGCAGAACGCTGCCCTTTAGGGTCGCGTGGCGAACCGTTCCAGGTAGTGGGAACAACCATCTGATAGCGTTTTACCTTTTTGTCTTCAATATCTACGTAATGTGCCACCATGCCGCGAGGAGCTTCGCATACGGCGTATCCTTGCGCCGATTTCGGCCAGGTTTTTGGTTCCCAATATTCGCCATTGAACATGCGGTGGTCGCCTTCCTTAATATTCTTCACCAGCTGTGCGTAGAAATCGTTCATCCATTCCGAAATGAGGGTAGCTTCCATCGATCGGGCAAGAGTACGGCCGACTGCTGAATATAGGATATCAGTGCCGGCATCTAGTTTCTTTAGACAACGGTTGGTGAGATCTACTACGGGTTCGTTTTTGGCCGCATAGTTCACGATGCACCTTGCTAATGGGCCTACCTCCATTGCCATGCCTTTGTAACGAGGTGTTTTGATCCAGCTATAAGGTTCGTCATGGTTAAGGTAGTCGTAAGGTGGTGTCTTACCTGTATAGTTCAGGATAGTTTCGCCAATGGATGGGTGAAGACCTACATCTTTGCCTTGTGGATAGTCGTACCAAGCATTGTTTACATACTCTACTAATCCATCCATTGCCATTGGGTCGAACTCTTCCACAGAATTCAAGTTGCGGTCGGTGACAATACCTCTTACCATCTTATAAGAATAGAGGTCATTGAAGTGGGCCATTGGGAAGTCGCCGCCGGCAATGTAGTTTCGTAAGCCACCGCCTATTTTAGTCCATTCGGGATAGTACGAGGCAATAGCCATTACATCTGGCAAATAGACTTGCTTAATAAAGATCTCTGCCTGTTGGATAATCTGGTTCACCCAACTTAATCGGTCTATATTGATAGCGTTAGGGCCATCTACGTTGATGGCACATGCCATACCGCCTACAAGGAAGTTGGGGTGCGGATTTTTACCTCCAAAAATGGTTTGGATCTTTACGATCTCTTTCTGAATCTCTAATGCTTCGAGGTAATGACCCAGTGCCACTAGGTTAACAGCTGGTGGCAGTTTATAGGCAGGATGTCCCCAATAGCCATTGGAGAATAGAGTGAGCTTATTGGAATCGACATATTTCTTTACCGTGTTTTGCACATCGGTAAAGTAGCCGATAGAGTTTTTAGGCCATGCCGATAGCGACTGTGCAATAGCTGCCGCCTCTTTAGGATCTGCCTTAAGTGCGCTCATCACATCTACCCAGTCTAATGCCTGTAATTGGTAGAAGTGGGTGATATGATCTTGCATTGTAAGTGCACCTAGCATAAGGTTTCTCACCATCTCAGCATTGGGTGGCACCACAATACCCAGTGCGTTTTCGACAGCACGTACCGATACGAGGGAGTGCATAGAAGTACATACGCCACATACACGACCCACATAGGCCCACACATCTCTAGGGTCTCTGTTTTGAGCGATAATTTCGATACCTCTGACCATGGTGCCTGTGCTATAAGCATCCACTATCTTTCCGTTCTCTATATCTGCTTCTATTCGTAAGTGCCCTTCAATTCTGGTTAAAGGGTCAACGACAACTTTCTTTATCATATTATTCTATTTGTCAGGTTAACATTATTGAGGTTCGTTGGTTGGTGGTGTGTTTTGCTCACCATCCATATGACGTATTTGGTCGGCTCTGATCTGTTCGATTTGTTCCTCAAGTTTGTCTATCTTAGCATCTAGCGATTTGTTGGCTTTGTCGCTATCTTCCTTATTCAAACTTACATCATCCATATCGTTTTTGATCAACTTACGTTTCACGACATTCGTCACTACGGCGTGTGCTGTTACACCTGCTACTGCAGCTGCTGCCAATCCAACACCAATATCTGTAGCTGTGACGCTTGCGCCGATACCTGTTATAGAAGGTAGTGTGGTGTAAAGTGGCTCTTTATCCCAGAAATTGGGTTCGGCACAACCAATACATCCATGGCCCGACTGAATGGGGTAGCTTACATTGCAATTCCACTTGATGATGGCACATGAGTTGTAGGTATTTGGACCTTTACACCCCATTTTATATAGGCAATAGCCTTTCTTTGCATTTTCGTCATCGAACGACTCCACAAATAGCCCGGCATCATAGCAAGGACGACGATAGCAGGTGTCGTGAATGCGTCGGGCATAGAATACTTTCGGCCTTCCTTGGTTGTCGAGTTCTGGGAGTTTATTGAATGTCACATAGTAAGAGATAACTCCCGCCATTACGTCGGCAATAGGAGGGCACCCCTGAACGTTGACAACCGGCTTGTGAGGATTAAGTTTGTGCACAGGTTTTGCTTTTGTTGGATTGGGATAGGCAGCTTGTATACAACCGGAACTAGCGCAATTTCCCCATGCTATAATAGCAGCAGCTCCTTTAGCACCTTCGTCAAATACATCTTTTGCGCTTTTGCCCGCTATAGTGCAGTAACCAGGGCTACCAAGGGGCACAGCACCCTCTACTACCATGATATATTTGCCATAGTTCTCTTTCATTGCTTGGGCACAAACAGCTTCGGCTTGTTCACCGGCTGCGGCCATCAAGGTATCACTATAATCAAGTGAGATTAACTCGAAGAGTATCTCTTGAATTACAGGGTGAGAGGCTCTGATAAAAGACTCGCTGCAACAAGTACACTCTTGGAAATGGTACCAAATAACTACAGGTTTAGGGTTGGTCTCAAACTGCTCAACCATCTGGGCAACACCCGTTGAGCTCAATCCTAACATACCGCCCATCAAACTACAGAACTTAAGGAATTGCCTTCTGGAATATCCTTTGTCCGTTAGCTCTTCATAGAACGTTTTGCTCTCTTTTTTCATACTAGTAATATTTATGTTAGCAAATTAGTATATCAGCAAATCCTTGGCAACTGTTCACCGGACATCATCTCGATGATTCTCTTATTGCCAAATGCACATTTTAGTACTACCTCATTGTTGGTTGACTCGACTACTTGACCAATAATTCGGGCCTGCTCGCCATGCTCGCTGTCCTTTATTATATTGAGGGCTCTTTCTGCTTCTCTCTCTTCGACAAATACCAATAATAAACCTTCGTTGGCAATGTAGAGCGGGTCCAGCCCTAACAATTCACAAGCTGCATTGACCCCTTCGCTAATGGGAAGTGACTCTTCGTCGATTTCTATCCCTACATGGGCTGTCTGTGCAATCTCGTTGAGGGTACTAGAAAGTCCGCCCCTTGTGGGGTCTCGCAACACGTGTATATCGGGCAACTCTTCTAATAAACGTTGAACCATTTCGTTGAGTGATGCCGTATCACTCTTGATCTGACTCTCGAATCCGAGATTGTTGCGTGTAGAAAGGATGCATGTGCCATGCTCTCCAATGGGCCCCGTTACGATGATACGGTCTCCAGGTTTAGCACGGGTGGGCGAGATGGAAACTTGTTTATCAATTGTCCCTATTCCCGAGGTGTTGATATAGATCTGATCACCTCTGTTCCGCTCAATCACCTTAGTATCTCCTGTGACGATATAAACACCTGCTTTCTGTGCGGCTTGTGCCATGGTATGAACTATCTCTTTTAGCTTTTCAATGGAGAATCCCTCTTCAATAATGAATCCTGCCGAGAGATATTTTGGTGTAGCACCGCTGCATAGGAGGTCGTTTACCGTACCGTTGACCGCTAAATCTCCTATGTTTCCACCAGGGAAGAAAAGCGGATCGACTACAAATGAGTCGGTGGTAAAAGCGATCTTATTGTTCGTGAGGGTGATTTGTGCGCTATCATGTTCCTGCTCTAGATATTCGTTCTTGAAATAAGGGTAGAACAGGGAACTGATTAACTTTTGCGTCAGTTTGCCACCTCCACCATGAGCTAACTGTATGGTGTCGCAACTATATTGGGGTAATGCACATTCAAATGGTATCATTTTATTTTGTATGTTAAGCATGTTTTCTATATCTATAATAGGCTGCGCAGACTCCTTCTGATGAAACCATAGGGGCTCCCAATGGAAGCTCGGGGCGGCAACCTATTGCAAAATGTGGACAGCTTTTGGGTGTAGCCAAACCTTTCATGATTTCGCCCGCTATACAGGATTCCTTTTTGCAGTTGACTGGGTGCAGGGTTTTAAATCTTCTGCAAGCATCAAAAGCTGAAAAGGATCTGCGAAGGGTGAACCCGGTCATAGGGATGCTACCTAGCCCACGCCACTCTTGTGTGGCAGGCTGAAATACTTTATTTAAAACCGTCATTGCTTTACTATTGCCCCCATGGCTGACCATACGTGCATAAGGGTTTTCTACATTGTATCTTTTCCTTTCGAGTTGCAATATATTGGTGTAGATACCTAGCAATATGTCGACAGGCTCAAAGCCTGTTACGGTAAAAGGAATGTGGTATTGCTCAGCCAATCTATTATATTCGCTCAGACCGGTGATGGCACATACATGCCCTGCTGCCAATATACCATCCACTTTGAAGTCGGGCAAGCTACAAAGATGTTCAATGATGGGAGGTACAGCAAATAGTGCTGTTAAGAGGGATAGATTTCGGATAGAGAGGCGGTCTGCCTCGAGGACTACTTGCGCATGAATGGGCGCCGTGGTTTCGAAGCCAATAGCAAAGAGCACCACTTCGCGGTGAGGATTCTCTTGAGCTATGCGGAGGGCATCGAGTGGGGAGTAGATGATGCGTATATCACCACCCATCGATTTGGCTTTGAGTAAATCGTAATCACTACCTGGTACGCGCAACATATCGCCAAAAGAGAGGAGAATGGCTTGATGCTTAAGTGCAAACTGTATGGCGCTATCAATGGTGTATTGTGGGGTGACGCAGACAGGACAGCCCGGGCCATGTATGATTTGTATCTCTTTGGGGAGCCTATCTTCGAGATTGTATTTAGCAATGGCATGTGCTTGACCACCACATACGTCCATAATTCGCCAAGGGCGAGTAGTCACGGAATGAATGGCCTTGACTAGCTTCTCGCCGTATTCGGCATTACGATATGGATTGGATAGACTCATTTAGTTGCTGCTATTGATGGAGGTTAAGATTAGGTTTATCAACCATGTTCAGGGCTTCTATCGTGAGGCGGGCCTCCTCTTCGTCAATCACTGAGATGGCCATCCCGGCATGTGCAAGGATATAATCGCCCACTTCTGCCTCTACCCAGGCAATACAAATATCACGCTGAATGCCGCCAAAATCCACTAAAGCTTGTTTTAAAGCATCAAATGGATTGACTATCTCTACTATTTTCCCTGGTATAGCTAAACACATGGTTTTACTCTTTCATCGTTGAACAAATATTAACGTCTAATTGTTTAACACATATGAACTCTATTTAATAAATCTATCTGCACGTGACCACACACTATGAAATAACGATTAAAGGACTTGTGCAAGGGGTCGGCTTTCGGCCCTTTATCTATAAGCTAGCACACGATTTAAATCTCCGAGGTACAGTGAAAAACAATACCGCCGGGGTTTTTATTGAACTACAATCTACCCCTCTGGAAAAGGATGTTTTCATAGAAAGAGTACGCAGAGAGAAACCTAAAGTGTCGCGTATTACGGCCATTGAGGTGCGTGAGGCCGAACGAGTGTCCAACTTTAATCAATTTACCATTACGGCTAGTCTCTCTAATCTCAACGAAATAACGCGTGTAAGTCCTGATATTGCTATTTGTGATCAGTGTTTAGAGGATTATTCTCAACAACATCATCGCTTTAATTATCCCTTTGTTAATTGCACTCACTGCGGCCCTCGATTTTCTATTGTTGAGGCTATCCCCTATGATAGGCCTTATACTACGATGAAGACGTTTGAAATGTGTCCTATCTGTGCAGGTGAGTACAAAGAACCGGCAGATAGAAGGTTTCATGCGCAACCCATCGCTTGCAACCACTGCGGTCCTACCTATACGGCTTTTTTAAATGATAAGGTTATTAATGATTACTCTACGATTGTAGCACTTATGATAGAAACATTAAAAACTGGGGGAGTGGTAGCACTAAAAGGAATAGGTGGTTTCAACTGGTTGGTGGATGCTACTAATGTGTGTGCAGTGGCTAAGCTGAGAGAGTTAAAACGTAGATATAGTAAGCCGTTTGCCGTGATGTGTGGCGATGTATCTTGGTTGAGCAAATATGTCGATATAACTCCTGCCGAATTGGAGCAACTTACTATGTGGCGTAGGGCCATTGTGCTGTTGCATGAAAAGATAAAAATGTCGACTGCAGTCAATGATGGTTTGCACACCTTAGGGGTGATGTTGCCTTATATGGCGGTGCATTATGAACTGTTCGAGAAGAGCGGATTGAAGGCTATCATATTTACAAGTGCTAATAAAAGTGGGGAACCTATGCTAAAGGATAATGATGAGGCTAGAGACTATCTTTTAAAGCACTCTGATTTGTATGTGGAGCACAACCGGTCAATCTATAATAGAGTAGACGACTCGGTGATTCGTTTGATTAACGATAAACCCCAAGTGATGCGTAGGGCTAGGGGATATGCTCCCGAGCCTATAGTAAATAGAGAAACTGTGGATGGTGGACTGGCTTTTGGCGCAGAGATGACGGCTGTTTTTGCGTTGGGCATTCGCGATCAAATAATAATGAGTCAATACATAGGTGATCTTTCAGATTATGCCGTATATGAGGCTTATAAAGAGACGATTCAACGTATCTCTAGCTTGTTTAACTTTACTCCAAGCTATCTAGTATGTGATGCGCACCCCTTGTATTTATCGTCAAAGTTGGCGCGACAGATCGCACAAGAGCATAATATTCCTCTCTACTTGGTGCAACACCATCATGCTCATGCTGTGTCTGTGATGGTGGAATATGATTTAGTGGGCGATTGTGTTGCCCTCTCTATGGATGGAGTGGGTTATGGAGACGATGAGGAAAGTTGGGGGTGTGAGGTATTGGTGTGCAATCGATTTGACTATCGCCGTTTGACTCATTTACCTTATGTTTCACTGCCAGGTGGTGACAAAGCGGCAAAGGAGTGTTGGCGCATGGCAGCCAGCTATCTTTATTCCCTCTTTGGTTCGCTAGATCTTCTGCCAACACCGTTAATTAAGGCGGTTGGTCAGAATAAAATTACTCAACTGGAGCGTTTACTTGCTTCACCGCTTAACACTCATCTCACTTCGTCGGCAGGACGCTTGTTTGATGCTGTAGCTGCCTTACTAGGTATATGTTACGAGAATAGCTATCAGGCTGAGGCTGCCATGAAGCTAGAGCAGATTGCAATAGATGCAAAAGCTGATAAGGAGATCTATCGTAGTCGGACAGAAGGGGAGTGGAATATCGCTACTATCTTTCGTGGGATAATTAGTGATATTAATCTAAAAGAAGAAGTGGCTGTTATTTCTATGCGCTTTCACCGGACCTTGGCAAGTCAGCTTGCGTCTATCTTAGCGAGGTGTACCAAAGAGAATCAATTATCAAGAATACTGCTAACAGGAGGAGTCTTTCAGAATAGATTGCTTTCCGAACTTTTGATAACAGAGTTAAAGCAGAAAGGGCTAACTGTATATTATCCCACTAATATTCCTTGCAATGATGGAGGTATAGCAGTGGGGCAATTGGCCATAGCTTCTGCACGAATTAATAATAAAAATGAACTATGCACGAACTATCAGTAGCAATGAGTATTGCCGATTTAGCACTTGATGAAGCGCGAAAGGCAGAAGCCAAGCAGATAAAAGAGCTAGAAGTGGAGATTGGTGAATGGGCAGGAGTAGACAGTGAAGGCTTGCTTTTCTCACTCGATGCAGTGTTGAAGTCAAACCCTGTGCTTCGTCACACCAAGGTGACATTGCGGAAGCATTCTCCGTTGATGCACTGTGGTAGCTGTCATTCAGACTTCCGCCCCAAAGCACCCTACATTAGGCAGTGCGAACGGTGTGGGGCCGAGAATGTGGAACTTCTACATGGTAGGGAACTCTCTCTAAAATCGTTGACGATTGACGACTGAGTGCTATTTAAGCAGTAATTAAATATCGATTAAAAACCATTTAAACAGTAATATTATGTGTACAGATGATAAACATCACCATCACCACGAACATGAGTCTGAAGTGCAACATTCGCATCCTAAGGTGATAGAGGTAAAGAAAGATATTGTCTCTATCAATCAAGCTCAGGCCGAACGCAATCGTGGTTATTTTGATGCAAAAGAAATATGCGCCATAAACATAGTGAGTTCACCCGGATCTGGTAAGACTACCTTATTAGAACGGACCATCGCCATGTTGAAAAATAAGATCGCTATCACCGTGATAGAGGGCGACCAAGAGACCTCCAATGATGCCGATCGCATAACAGCGATGGGGGTGCCCGCTCTGCAGATTAATACAGAAAACGGATGCCACTTAGATGCGCCGATGGTGATTGAAGCAACTAAGAAATTAAACCCACCTTCTGAGTCTCTACTTTTTATCGAAAATGTGGGCAACTTAGTCTGTCCCGCCCTTTTCGATTTAGGTGAAGCTATTCGTGTGGTGGTGGTAAGTGTCACCGAAGGCGATGACAAACCTCTTAAGTATCCCTATATGTTCGAAAGTGCTACTGTCTGTATCATTAATAAGATTGATTTAGCACCCTATCTGAAAAGTAATATTGCTACTCTGCGTGACAATGCATTGAAAATAAATCACCATTTGCGCATATTCGAGATATCTGCACAAGAGGGAACAGGCATGAAGGAGTGGTGTGAGTTTTTGTTGAAGATGGGGAAGAGGTGAGGGAATTGTTTTGCTAAGAAAAACACTATTTACAATATGTACCTTCATATTAAAGAATTCATTTGAATGTAGAACTGTAGAAGAAGATGAATCTTATTATTTTTTTCAGAAAAGAGTTTTAATTAAAATGGTTGATTATCAGCAGGGTTAATTATTTAGTTAATTCTGTAGTGAAAATTTACAGTGAAAAAGTTGGCGAAATATTTGCAGGCTTCCTAGAAATGCCTACCTTTGCAACCGCAAACGAAAAAATGCGGAAATAGCTCAGTTGGTAGAGCATAACCTTGCCAAGGTTAGGGTCG
>CAMTOQ010000072.1 GCA_947074205.1 uncultured Bacteroides sp.
ACGTTGGATTGGACGGAGACGCGCCACGGGGCGTCTCTACAACAATACATGCAAAACCACAACGTTGTATTGGACGTTGGATTGGACGGAGACGCGCCACGGGGCGTCTCTACAACAATACATGCAAATCTACAACGCTGTATTGGACGTTGGATTGGACGGAGACGCGCCACGGGGCGTCTCTACAACAATACATGCAAAACCACAACGTTGTATTGGACGTTGGATTGGACGGAGACGCGCCACGGGGCGTCTCTACAACAATACATGCAAATCTACAACGCTGTATTGGACGTTGGATTGGACGGAGACGCGCCACGGGGCGCCTCTACGGTAAATTGTATTTAATCACAATTTAAACGGCGATTAAATGCTGTTTAACTGCGCGAAACCTGCAAACCATTGGCTGATAGAGACATTTCCACGAAACGGGCTAATGGGTTGATGGGGTGCTCGTTGAGGATGCGACGAATGGTGGCCGCTGCCTGTGGATCTTTCGCCACCATATAGAGATAACCTCCTCCACCTGCACCGGGCAACTTATAGCCTAAGGTGTAATCTTTTATCTTCTCGATAATGGCCTCAACGGCGGGAGGGTTGGTGCCGCTATCCAACTGCTTGTTTTGCTGCCATGTTTTGCCTACTAATCTGCCGTACTCTTCGAAGTGGCCACGCTGAATGGCTTCGCTCATATCTAAGGCGTGCGACTTCATCTCACTGAGTAGACGAAGGTGCTCTTGGGAGTTGAGGAACATGGAGCGAACAATCTCTTGCAAGATGCCTTTGGCGGTGCGGGTGATGCCGGTGTAATAGAGCAGATGGCACTCACGATAGTTGGGCAACTGAAAGAGCTGCTCGGGTAACCAACGTACCAATGGTGTTTGGTCGAATCCGGGTTGTGTCTGTAGGAGCTTGAGCCCCGAGAATACACCACCATATTGATCTTGCCAACCTCCACCTGTGGTGAGAAGCTGTTCTAATACGAGGGTGTAGCGACAGATATCGTTCTTGTCCCACGACAAGCCACAGAAATCGTTTAGCGCACCAAGAACGGTAGAGGCTAAGATAGAGCTGGTGCCTAAGCCCGATCCTGCCGGTATGGCGGCCAGCAGGGTGATCTCTATTCCTGAGCCAAAGGCTTGCAGCTGCTGCTGAAGTGTGGTGAAGCTATGAGTAGAGAAATCGGGAAGGAAGCCGCAAAGTGCTAGGGCTGCCTTGGGGATGGAGAAAGGGGAACCGATCTTCTTATAATCTCTCAACTCGTCATAGGTGGTGAGCACTTCGCGCGCGCCCATATCGATGGAACGCATCACGATTTGCAGCTCCTTACAAGGCTTGACATAGACTTGCAGTGGGGGTTGCCCGTTGAGCTCGATGGCCAAGTTGACCACATTGCCGCCGGCATAGAGGGAGTAAGGCGGGGTATCGGTCCATCCACCGGCTACATCGATACGCACAGGGCTACGTGCCCAAACAATCTGATCGGCATAAACATTGAGACGGGGTTGGCAGTGATGGGTACACACCTCGCTGAGCAGTCCGTTGCGCAACCATCCAAAAGCACGCTCTTCTTCTTTGGCAGCGGTAGCATCGCCTCGCAACTGCAACATGCGTGCCTTGAGCATGGCATTGGGCATCTGCAAGTGGGGCGGTTCGTCGGCAGGAAGGGTTCTGGGTATATCCAAGCCAAGGGCGTTCATCTCTTGCGCGGCATCTTCTAGATCGAGTTGATAGAAGACACTCTTCTCGTAGTTCTCTGAAAGGGCTTGCCAGTTGGCTCTTCGGAAATCTGCACGCTGCTGATAGAGACGCACTAAGTTGGCCTTGGCTGAAATATCGTCGGCAGATAGTTTACGAGCCTCCAACCAGATGGTTTTACCGGCTTCGAGTGTAGGTTCGGCGGTCATCCAGCGAATGAGGATGCCCAGTTCATCTACCGATTGGGTAACGGGGAAGATAGCTGCAGCTTGCAGATCGTCATGACGGCCTTGAATGGCATCAATATCTAAACCACGCTGCTGTAGCCACTCCATAAAGGGTACTCCCATATAGTGTGTGCCTGCATCGGTTAATGCTCCTTTGAACAGATCATCGATGCCATAAGGGCGGGCTACATAGAGGTCGTCTTCGATGGGCACAACATCTACGCAGCAGGTTGAAGGGAGAGAGAGTGTCCAGTTGTTGCGAGGAACTCCCGTTATAATTTGATGTGCGTGGAGGTTCCACCCTTTGCCCACACAGCTATTTTCTATCCAGATAGATTCGTTGCTCGGCGTGAAGTCGATATGGGTCAATGCGTTTTGCACAAATATACCCGGACTAGGTTTTACCTTTTTGTGCATGATGAGTCTTTGATCGCGCACCTTTTGCTGCACCGTGAGGGTGGAGCTGATAAGTTCGCGACTGGTGCCGTAGTGGTAGAATTCGCAGCCGGGCAACGGCAGTATAGCCACACTAAGCTGATTGATTTCATCATCGCTATTCTCGGGATTTAGTCCCAAGGCCTTGCCGAAGTCGGAGTAGAGGTCGTAGTAACGCATCTGGCCCGTAGCGGTATCTAGCGAACGTTTCATCAGTAGTTCCACTGCTCTATCGCTCAGCACCCACACCCCAATATCCATGGAGAAGAGATGCGTCTTGGAGAGCTGTTCCAGTTGTTCTATAGATGGCTTTTGCAACATATAGTCGAGCGTCTCGGGCGTTTCGCGGTTGGCTACAAACACGCCATGACGCGTAGCTAAAGCGGGACTCACCCAGGAGGAGTAGCAAACTACATCGACATTAGGGATGGCGGGCAGGGTATCTTCTGAACGGAGATAGACATCGCCACTTGCTATCAATGTGTTGAGTCCTTGAGGAGCCATCTTCATGATCTTTTCGTAAAGAGGAAGTTGGAGCGATAGAAGGTTTTGCCCCAAACGCTGTCCGCGTTCCCAGCAGAAGATGGGTATGGGAGTGAGTATCTTTCCCGATGGAGCATATGAGGGTAAGCGGCGACTCTGGCCACCGGCATGGAGCAATATTCGTTTCTCCTCACCGAGCCATTGTGGGAGAGTTTGCCCCTGAGCAGCTTCTTGGTGGTAGCACGCTTCGAGGAGCCAAGTGGTTCCCCCACCCGACCCTAGTTTCTTATCAACGGGATCGGACGTGCAGAAATAATCTGTTTTGCTGAGTTTCTCTATGGTGTTGAAACTATCTACCAAGTTGGGTGGTAAAGAGAGGAGTTTCTTCATACTACTAGTCTTTTTATAGTGTTTTTCTAAATTGTACAAATTGGGGTAGCAAAAGTAAAAAAGCGTTCTTGCTAAAACAAACATTAAGGGGATTGTTTTCAGAGTTGACATCAACTAGCCACGAAAAGGAGTGGTAATGAAGGCTAAAATAATGAACAACAGGGATAGTTTTTCCTTATACATATAACGAGCTGGGTGGCCAACGCTACGGGTCGTTGCAGCAGGCTAAGTATGGCAAGTTAATAATCCCCTTAATGATGGAGTATGGAAGGTAGAGTAAGCATCATCAGTCTGACCACCAATAGCGTGGCGAACGAGAGTCATTTTACAGAGATGAGTTATGAGGAGAGACTTGCCTATCTGCAAGGGTTAGAGAACGGGCAACTCATCGTATTTTCTCCGCCTAACCCATGTGATAAGATCGTAATGATCTGCCCGGGTGGTGGTTTGTCTCATATCAATACGGGGCACGAGGGGTATGATGCAGCAATGTGGTTTAATGCCCGTCACATCACTTTCGCGGTGCTAAAGTATCGCTTCCCTAGCGAGTTGGAGAATGGTCCGCTGCACGACACAGCCAAAGCTATGAAGTTGTTGGAGCGTTTCTATCCGGAGTATAGTATGCGCGGCATAATGGGGGCTTCGGTGGGGGGCTATCTGTCGGCCACAATCGCTACGCAAGCAAAGGTTGACTTTCAAATACTGATGTATCCTGTGCTAAGTATGCGCGATGGTTTGACGCACGTGCCTACACGAGAGAAGCTGTTTGGCAAAGAACTAAGTGAGGAGGAGAAAGTGGCAAAATCGTTAGAACTATTGGTGGAGGAGAAGATGCCAAAAACCTTTCTAGTAGCGGCGGCCGACGATCCTATTGTGCCTCCAGCTAGTAGTTGCCTCTACAGTGCGCAAATGCTGGAGCTGCATCAATCGATATCACTCCACATCTACCCGGAGGGGGGACATAGCTTCGGCTTCAAACCTTTTGCTTACTCGGAAGTGTGGATGATGGAGCTAGAAAAATGGTTGGACTCATTAGGCTGATAAGAACAAATTGGAGCATTTATCGTTATAATTACATAATTTATTTAATTTTACCGCAGCTAATTCAACCACCTCTAAAAAGTAGATATGAAACATCGTTTACTTCTCTTTATAACGACAGTATTATTGGCACTTCCGTGCATGGCACAACACGAAACGCTTGACTTGGAACCTCTACGCTCGGACAAAGGAATCGAGAAAAAGAGTAGCGGATTTCTGGGATTTCTAGGCAAGGCGATGGACTGGTTTACCGACTATGATACCGCTTATGTGGAGCCGAACAAGTACAAATTCTCGATGATGCTGGACGACTATACCGATTTTCAATATTTCAACATCCGTGGCGATAAACCCGATAGACAAAAGATTAGTTTTACGCCAAAGCCTCACAACAAGCTGGGTGTCTATTTTGGTTGGCAGATATTCTTTGTGGGATGGGCCTTCGACATGAACGATCTTGGCAAGAGTAAAAACAAGAAAGACAGGGGAACCGATTTTAATCTGAGCCTCTACAGTGCCAAGATTGGGGTGGATCTTTACTATCGACGTACAAGTAACGACTATAATATTAGTAAACTAAAGGGCTTCCCGAGCGAGGTTCCTCGTAAATTCTCGAGCACCTTTAACGGTCTACGGGTAGATATGAAGGGGCTGAACCTCTTCTATGTATTGAACAATCGCCGTTTCTCGTATCCAGCTGCGTATAGTCAATCTAGCAACCAACGACGAAGTGCAGGTTCTTTCATAGTGGGGGCATCGTTTACCAATCATCATCTTAATTTTGATTATTCGAAGCTACCTGCTCTTATTAGCGAGTACATGAAGCCTGAGATGAAGGTGACGGATATCAACTACAAGAGTTATGGTGTAAACTTTGGCTATGGCTACAACTGGGTATTTGCCTATAACTTCCTTGCTAACCTCTCCGTGAGTCCGGAGTTGTCCTACAATTCTTCGAAGATTAAGAATGTAGACAGCAAGAATGATCTTTTCGAGAACCGCCTAAAGGTGGAGTGTATCCTTCGTGCCAGCGTGGTATATAATAATAGTAAGTGGTATGCGGGTGCCGGCTTTGTGGGCCGCACCTACGACTTTAGCCAGCGCCATTTCAACCTCAACAATGGCTACGGTACGCTACAAATCTATTTAGGTTTCAATTTTGGTTTAAAGAAGGAATTTAAAGAGAAGAAGAAGTGATGGGGATAATGCATGGTGTATTATATTCCCCGCATTGTGATAATGCATTGGGTATTACCCCTGCGACGTATCGGGCGCTGCACGCAACATCTCTACAATAAATACACAATATGCATGGCCGCTGACTATGGTGCAAAATAAAAACGAACAAGAATGATTAATTTATCAACATTCTTTTTATTTTTGCTGACCTAAGAAATAACAATGCTTGGCTGCATGAAAAACGATAAGAATCATTCAACGACATCTACTTTGCGCTTCAAACAATGGAGCCGGAAGAACTATGCCTCTTTTGTGAGCATTGGTCGTGAGGTGACTATCGGACAACTACACTATCAGCTATCAGACTGTTCGCTAGCCAAGCAAAACAGCTATCATAAACACTTACCATTACTATTTATGACTCTAGATGCTTTGAAGGCTAGAGTGCTTACGGGTGGAACAATCACCACAGAAGAGGCACTTTGGCTAGCTCTTCATGCCGATCGTGAAGAGCTATATGCTGCGGCACACGAGATAACCCACCATTGTTCTTCACGCGAGTTCGATATGTGCTCCATCATCAATGCCAAGTCGGGTAAATGTCCCGAGAACTGCAAATGGTGCGCACAATCGGCCCACTACCAAACTAAAGTAGAGGTTTACGACCTCGTATCGGAAGATGAATGTCTTCGACAAGCTACCTACAACGAAAACCAAGGTATCACACGCTTCTCACTCGTCACCAGCGGACGTAAACCCAACACGAAGCAGCTCTCTCAACTCTGTGCTACCACTCGCCACCTCCGTACCAATAGTTCCATACAACTCTGCGCCTCTTTGGGCTTACTCCATAAAGAGGAGCTTGAACAACTCTTTGACGCAGGCATCACTCGTTACCACTGTAACCTAGAGACTGCACCCTCTTATTTCAACGAACTTTGCACTACACACACTCAAGAACAGAAGCTAGCTACCCTTGCGGCTGCCCGTGAGGTGGGAATGGATATCTGCTGCGGTGGTATTATAGGTATGGGCGAAACAGTAGAGCAACGCATTGAGTTTGCTTTTACGCTTCGTGACTTGGAGGTGGGTTCTATCCCTATCAATCTTCTCAGCCCTATTGAGGGTACACCCCTAGAAGGTGAAGCACAGCTCACCGACGAAGAGGTGCTGACCACCATTGCACTATTCCGCTTTATCAACCCCAAAGCTTATCTACGCTTTGCGGGGGGACGTGCGCAACTCTCTGCCGAGACCATGAAACGTTCTCTCTATGTGGGAATCAACTCGGCTATTGTGGGCGACCTACTAACCACTATCGGCTCGAAGGTAGATGAAGATAAGGAGATGATTTTATCCGAAGGTTACGACTTGCCAACTTCGGTATTTGATAGGGAACATTTGTGGCACCCCTATACATCGACCACCAATCCGCTACCTGTATATAAGGTAGAGCGTGCGGATGGATGTACCATCACCCTGAGCAACGGGCAACGTCTTGTGGAAGGTATGTCATCGTGGTGGTGTGCCATCCATGGGTACAACCATCCCGTGTTGAACCAAGCTATTGAGGAGCAAACCAAGAAGATGGCGCATGTGATGTTTGGCGGATTGACCCACGACCCTGCTATTGAACTGGGGAAATTACTGCTCTCTATCGCCCCTCCTTCCATGCAGAAGATCTTCTATGCCGACTCGGGTTCAGTGGCTGTGGAGGTTGCGATGAAGATGGCCGTGCAGTATTGGTATGCAGCGGGGAAAGCGAAGAAAAGTAACTTCGTGGCACTGCACAACGGTTACCACGGAGACACCTGGAATGCGATGTCGGTATGCGACCCTGTGACGGGTATGCATAGCCTATTTGGTAGTGCTCTACCTGTACGACACTTTCTGCCTCGCCCTACCTCGCGCTTCGACGGAGAGTTTAACCCAAAAGATATTGAGCCACTAAAGGAACTCCTCGCTACAAAGGCGGACGAGCTCGCCGCGTTTATCCTGGAACCTATTGTACAAGGGGCCGGGGGGATGTGGTTCTATCACCCGGAGTACATCAGAGAGGCCGCTGCGCTTTGTCGCGAGCATGGCGTATTGTTGATCTTTGACGAGATAGCCACGGGCTTTGGACGTACGGGTAAACGATTTGCATGGGAGCATGTGGGTGTGGAGCCCGATATCATGTGCATCGGCAAGGCATTGACGGGTGGTTATATGACGTTATCGGCTGTGTTGACCACCAACGCTTTGGCCGATATGATATCCAACCATGCACCCGGCGTATTTATGCACGGACCTACTTTTATGGGAAATCCGCTAGCGTGTGCTGTGGCATGTGCTTCGACTCGTCTATTTATCGAATCGGATTGGCAGACTACCATTGCTCGCATTGAATCGCAACTGAAAACAGAGTTGGAAGTGGCGCGTGAGTTATCGACTGTGGCCGACGTGCGTGTTCTAGGTGCCATTGGGGTTATCGAACTGAAACAGTCGGTGGATATGGCCTATATGCAACGCCGCTTCGTGGAGGAAGGTATCTGGATTCGTCCATTTGGCCGCTTGGTATATGTGATGCCTCCCTATATCGTATCACCCGAGGAGCTGACGAAACTGACAAGTGGTATGCTGAAAATTATTAAGGAACTATGAGACTATTCGAGG
The DNA here is from genome assembly GCA_947074205.1 of uncultured Bacteroides sp. Taxonomy (GTDB): domain Bacteria; phylum Bacteroidota; class Bacteroidia; order Bacteroidales; family Bacteroidaceae; genus Bacteroides. The sequence continues at coordinate 8,109 of CAMTOQ010000072.1, forward strand.
AACTACAACTGGAGTTGGAAGGACTAAAGGAGCGAGGTAACTTGCGACGTCTTTCACAAATTCACCATACGGGAAAGACCATTGAAGTGAACGGAAGGGAGATGTTGAATCTATCTTCGAACGACTATTTGGGACTGACTTGTCGTGAGGATTTGCGCGAAGATTTCTTGGAGGAGCTGGCCAAGGAGAAGCATCTCTTTACAAGCTCATCGAGCCGCCTTTTGACGGGTAACTTTACTGTGTACGAGCGATTGGAAGAGCGTCTTTCGAGGTTATTTGGCACCGAAGCGGCATTGGTGTTCAACAGTGGCTACCACGCCAACTCGGGGATATTGCCTGCCATTTGTACGGCCGATACACTGGTATTGGCGGATAAGTTGGTGCATGCCAGCATCATTGATGGGATTCGTCTTTGCAACGGCAAGTATGTGCGCTATCGCCACAACGACTATATGCAGTTGGAGCGTCTACTTGAAAAACATCACGGAGAGTACAAGCATATCATTGTAGTGACGGAGAGTATCTTTAGCATGGACGGCGATGAAGCTGACTTGAAGCAACTGGTGGCCCTGAAGAAGCGCTACGACAATGTCTATCTTTATGTGGACGAGGCGCATGCTTTCGGTGTGCGTGGTGCCAAAGGTCTGGGTGTGGCCGAAGAGTACGGATGTATCGAGGATATTGACTTCTTGGTGGGTACCTTTGGTAAGGCGCTCGCTTCGATGGGCGCTTACATTGTATGCCGCCAAGTGGTGCGCGACTATCTGATCAACCGTATGCGCACCCTAATATTTAGCACGGCATTGCCTCCTGTTACGATGGCGTGGACCGACTTTCTATTGCAACGCCTCCCAAGCATGACTGCCGAAAGAGAGCAGTTGCAGTTGCTCGGCTGTCAGTTGCGCCAAATGATTGTAGCCACGGGGGTGAGTTGTCCATCGACTAGTCATATTGTGCCATTGATTGTAGGCGATAGCAGCGAAGCAATCAACAAGGCAGTGCAGCTGCAACGTCATGGGTTCTATGCCCTACCCGTACGCCCACCCACTGTACCCGAAGGGACTTCACGCATACGCTTCTCGCTCAGCGCCGCATTTACTAGCCTTGAGCTCGAACCATTAAAACTCTACTTATGAGACATCATTTTATTCAAAATAACAACCACTCTACCCTGACACTACTCTTTGCAGGTTGGGGCATGGATGAGCATCCCTTTGCTCACTACCAATTGAAGGAGTCGGACTTCCTCGTCATCTACGATTATCGCACACTGGCATTCGATTGGTCATTGTTGGCCAAGTACGAAGCTATTCATGTGGTGGCATGGTCGATGGGGGTATGGGCAGCCGCACATTGCGGAACTCCCTCTACCCTCCCTGTAAAGAGTCGCACAGCTATCAACGGCACCCCATGGCCTGTAGACGACAACTACGGTATCGCCGAAGCTATCTTCAATGGTACATTGGCTGGCCTCAACGCCGCTACTCTTCGAAAGTTTCAGCTACGTATGTGTGGCAAGGCGGACAACTTCCGTCACTTTGAATCTATTGCTCCTCAGCGCTCGGTAGAGGAATTGAAAGAAGAGTTAGCAGCTATCGGTAAAGCTTGTGGTGAGCTTACACAACAAAGTTTCGCATGGGACCGCGCGTATGTTGGAGAGAACGACCTGATCTTCTCTCCCGCTAATCAGAACAATGCGTGGGAGAGATGTGGTGTGGCGACAACTTGCGGTGAGGCTGCTCACTACGATGAAACTGTGTTTAAAAACTATTTAAAAGCCATTTAAACAGCATTTAAAAGAGGAGTAAACATGAATAAAACACTAATTACTGAACGATTCACAAAGGCTATCGGTACCTATACGCAAGAGGCTACTGCCCAGAAACTCATCGCCAATCACATGATGGGACTAATGAAGAGACACTTACACCAGTTCTGGCCCAAGCGTGTGGTGGAGTTTGGCTGTGGAACAGGCAACTACTCGCACCTGCTGCACCAACACTACTATCCTCAGGAAATGCTACTCAACGATATCTGTGGAGAGGTGCGCCATGCATGCAACGAGCTTCTACAGAAAGGGGTAAAGTTTGAGCAAGGAGACGCAGAGCGGTTACACTTCCCCGAGGAGTGCGACCTGATTACCTCCTGCTCCACACTGCAGTGGTTCGAAGATCCCAACGGTTTCTTTGAACGTTGCAGTCGCTATCTATCACCTAATGGCTACTTAGCATTCAGCACCTTCGGGCTCAACAATATGGAAGAGATTCGTCAGACTACTGGTCAAGGTCTTCCCTACCGTACCCTCGAGGAGTTAGCGAAGGGGCTTCAACCCTATTATGACATCATTCATACCGAAGAGCAGAGATTGGTTTATCACTTCGACCACCCACTAAGCGTGCTTCGTCACCTCAAACAAACGGGGGTAACGGGCATCTCATCTCAGCAGTGGACACGAGGTAAGCTCAATGCTTTCTGCGACGACTATAAAGACCGTTACAACACTACACAAGGGGTATCACTCACCTATCACCCCATCTATATTATCGCAAAAAAGAAACAGTCATGAAAAAGAATATACTATTTGTAAGTGGCATCGATACAGATGCAGGAAAGAGTTACGCTACCGGTTATATCGCTCGCCAATGGGCCAACGAAGGACAGCGTGTCATTACACAGAAGTTGATCCAAACAGGCAATGTGGGTCGCTCGGAGGACATCGAATTGCATCGCAAGATTATGGGACTACCGCTTTTAGAGGAGGACAAATCCGGACTAACGATGCCTCAGATCTTCTCTTATCCCGCTTCGCCCCATCTAG
>CAMTOQ010000073.1 GCA_947074205.1 uncultured Bacteroides sp.
ATGACTCTAAGAAATCGGGTGGTTTCACTTGTTCTCACCTTCGTTTCGGTGACGATCCTATCCGCTCAACTTACTTGGTGAATACTCCTAACTTCGTAGCATGTCACGTACAAGCATACCTTAAGATGTATGATGTAACTCGTGGTTTGCGCGAAAACGGTACTTTCCTTTTGAATACAATCTGGGAAGGCGAAGAGTTGGCTAATAACCTACCTGTTCGTGTTAAGAAGTACTTCGCACAAAAAAATATCCAAGTTTACTACATCAACGCAACTCAAATTGCTCAGGAAATTGGTTTGGGTAACCGTACCAACACTATCCTTCAATCGGCATTCTTCCGTATCACTGGCGTTATTCCAGTAGATCAAGCTGTAGAGCAAATGAAGAAGTTCATCCAAAAGTCTTATGGCAAGAAGGGTGAAGACGTAGTTAACAAAAACTACTCGGCTGTAGACCGTGGTGGTGAATACAAAACATTGACTATCGATCCAGCTTGGGCTACTCTTGCTGACGAAGCTCCTGCTACTAACAACGATCCTGCTTTCATCAACGAAGTAGTTCGTCCTATCAATGCTCAAGATGGTGACTTGTTGCCAGTTTCTGCATTCAAAGGCATCGAAGATGGTACATGGCAACAAGGTACTGCTAAGTACGAAAAACGCGGTGTAGCTGCATTCGTTCCAGAATGGATTGCTGATAACTGTATCCAATGTAACAAATGTGCTTACGTTTGTCCTCACGCTTGTATCCGTCCATTCGTATTGGATGCTAACGAACAAGCTGGTGCAAACTTCACTTCAATCAAAGCTGTAGGTAAAGCATTCGACGGCATGACATTCCGTATGCAAGTTGGTGTTCTTGACTGTCTTGGTTGCGGTAACTGTGTTGACGTATGTCCAGGCAATCCTAAGAAAGGTGGCCGTGCTCTTGAAATGGTACACTTGGAAGGTCAGTTGCAAGAAGGCGCTAACTGGGATTGGTGTGTTGACAACGTGAAGACTAAGCAAAACTTAGTAGACATCAAGTCTAACGTGAAGAACTCACAGTTTGCTACTCCATTGTTCGAGTTCTCTGGAGCTTGTTCTGGTTGTGGTGAAACTCCATACGTAAAATTGATCACTCAGTTGTATGGTGACCGCGAAATGGTTGCTAATGCTACTGGTTGTTCTTCTATCTACTCTGGTTCTGTACCAGCTACTCCTTACACTACAAACGAAAACGGTCACGGTCCAGCTTGGGCAAACTCTTTGTTCGAAGACTTCTGTGAATTCGGTCTGGGTATGGAACTAGCTAACGAGAAAATGCGTGCGCGTCTTGTTAAGGTAATGAACGAAGCTATCGCTTCTGAGTGCTGCCCTGCAGAATACAAAGAAATATTTGCTGAGTGGATCAACAGCATGCTTGATGCAGACAAGACTAAGGAATTGGCTGAAAAGATCATTCCTATGGTTGAAGCTTGCAAAGACAAGTGTGACCACTGCAAACAAATCTTCGATTTGAAACACTACCTAGTAAAACGCAGCCAATGGATCATTGGTGGTGATGGTGCTTCTTATGATATCGGTTACGGTGGTCTTGACCACGTGATTGCTTCTGGCAAAGACGTAAACATCCTAGTACTTGATACTGAGATCTACTCTAACACCGGTGGTCAATCTTCTAAAGCTACTCCAATCGGTGCAATCGCTAAGTTTGCTGCTGCTGGTAAGCGTATTCGCAAGAAAGACCTTGGTTTGATGGCTACAACTTACGGTTACGTATATGTTGCTCAAATCGCAATGGGTGCTGACCAAGCTCAAACATTGAAAGCAATCCGTGAAGCTGAAGCTTATCCTGGACCATCATTGATCATCGCTTACTCTCCATGTATCAGCCACGGTTTGAAAGCCGGTATGGGCAAAGCTCAAGAAGAGCAAGCTAAGGCTGTGGCATGTGGTTACTGGCACCTATACCGTTACAACCCAGCGTTGGAAGCGGAAGGCAAGAACCCATTCCAATTGGATAGCAAAGAGCCTAACTGGTCTGAATTCCAAAACTTCTTGAAAGGTGAAGTTCGTTACGCTTCTGTAATGAAACAATATCCAACAGAATGTGCGGAACTATTCCAAGCTGCTGAAGACAATGCTAAATGGCGTTACAATAGCTACAAGCGTCTTTCTTTGAGCAACTGGGGTGCTGAAATCAAAGAATAATTCAACATTCTTTATATAGAAAGAGAGGGCGGAGATCTGTAAAAGGTTTCCGCCCTTTTTTTATTTAGCTCGGCAAACATTTTATTTAGAAAACACTTTGTATTTATATTATTTTTACTTAAATTGCACATTAGTTACTAGCACAAATACAAACATAAGCACCACACAGCCTCACATGATTCGAAAAAACGGAATGTGACCCACAATAATCGCATCGTTTTTTCACTAACATATATAATAATATAGCCTATGAAGAATATTATCTTATTTTTAGCCACTATGCTTATTAGCATAGCAGCTTTCTCACAATCTTATAGAGATAAATTCGTGGGTACATGGGTCTATGAGAGTAATGATACTGTATTTACAATAAAACTGCAGAAAGGTGAACTCACCTATGCTAATATGCCAAATGACAAATGCTTATTTGGCGGATACTCTCTAAAGGTAGGTGGAGTTATGAAAGAAAACTATATAAACATTATGCTTACAACGATAACACAAGACTCTTACCCTCTTTCATCAAATATTTATATAAAAGGGTGGGCATTTTCAGACTTCTATGCCGGTTTTATATTTTTCGATCAACGGATTAAACACCTAAAAGGAAAGGGTATTCTTGGTGGAGATATGCGGCTACTAACTTCTAACACATTAAAATGGACACTGGATGAAGAATATGGATTGTGGCACGCTTGCGAGGGAGAATATGATGATGAAAATGCACCAGAGCATGAGTGGGAGATTAAAGGATTCTCTGTGCCAACCAATGTCATTATGACCAAAGTGCAAGATGGAGGTGTAGACAATTCAAAGGATCTTAATCCAAACAGTATACCATTAAACTAAAATAGAGAAGATCAGTGTGATATGTGCTACACTAGTTTTGCGCATAGGTAGCATAGAGCGATGAAAATCAATCACTGTGATTTTCATCGCTTTTGGATGCGTGAGTCTTATCATTACCTTGCACAGTGACTCTGATGCATTTATGAGACATCTCTCTACTTTCAAACAGAGTGGTGCCAATATGATACTATACAAAGAGAAATGCAACGAATAATAACAATAATGATTATGAAAAAGATTATCTTATTTTTAGCCACTATGCTTATTAGCATAGCAGCTTTCTCGCAATCTTATAGAGATAAATTCGTAGGTACATGGGTCTATGAGAGTAATGATACTGTATTTACAATAAAGCTGCAGAAAGGTGAATTCATAATTAATACTAGGCCAAATATGGAATGCTTATTTGGTGGATACTCTCTAAAGGTAGGTGGAGTTATGAATGAAAACTATATAAAGACTATGCCTACAACAATGACACAGGACTCTTATCCCCCTTCATCTAATATTTATTTGTATGGCTGGGCATATTCTCTCACCCATGCTAGTTTTACATTCTTCGATCAAAGAATCAAACATCTAAAAGGAGAAGGCATTTTTTGTGGAAAGTTGCTGTTACTTAACCCCGATACACTAAGATGGACACTGGATGAAGAGGAGGGAGTTTGGTATGCTTGCGAGGGAGAATTTGATGATGAAAATGAGCCAGAACATGAATGGGAGATCAAAGGATTCTCTGTGCCAATCAATGTCATTATGACCAAAGTGCAAGATGGGGGTGTAGACAATTCAAAGGATCTTAATCCAAACAGCATACCATTAAACTAGAATAGAAATAATTAGTGAGATATGTGCAACACCTGCTATGCGAAGATTATATAAGCGATGAAGATCATAATGATAGATTTTCATCGCTTATTTTATATGATATACATACATAACAAGAGAAAACATGCAATTTTATCACTATATTTAGCACGAAAAACATTTTAAGAGATACACATTAATAGTCATTCCATGAAGGTTGTAAGCTAAAGTAATATGTATACAACATGTAATGGCTTCTTATCAGGCTACATTCGCATGAAGGTTGTAAGCTAAAGTAATATGTATACAACATTCAGTAATTCGTTTAACAACACCACCAAAGCAAACAACTACTTTTGCGAGGTACTAGCTAATAATTAAAAACTCAAAATACATATATTTATACTATGAATATTTTAAGAAAACTACGTATCGCAGTTGGTTTAATCTTCCTAGTCGGCATCACGTTGCTGTTTCTAGACTTCACAGGCACCCTACACCAATGGATAGGCTGGATGGCCAAGGTACAATTTCTTCCTGCAATCTTGGCTGTAAATGCAGGAGTTGTAATTGGCCTCATTGCATTGACTTTACTATTTGGACGACTTTACTGCTCCATCATTTGCCCACTCGGTGTATTTCAAGATGCCATTGCGCGAGCAAATAGAAAACGCAATAAGTATTCCTCCTCACCCGCTCTAAACATATGGCGCTATAGCATACTTGTGCTTTTTGTTGTGGCACTGCTTGCGGGTGTCAACTCATTTGTTGCACTCCTAGCACCATATAGCGCTTATGGTCGCATTGTTTCCAACATCTTTGCGCCTATCTATCTCTGGGGGAATAACTTGCTAGCCTTTTTATCCGAGAGGGTTGAAAGCTATATGTTCTTTGAAACAGAGGTATGGATACGTAGCATCAGTACACTTGTGGTGGCCATAGTCACACTGATTGTCATCGGCGTGCTAAGCTGGCGAGGTGGCAGAACTTACTGCAACACCATCTGCCCTGTTGGTACAGTGCTGGGCTTTTTATCGCGTTTCTCGCTCTTCAAACACCGAATAGATCTTGATAAATGCAATAGCTGCGGATTGTGCGCTCGCAAGTGTAAGGCTGCTTGTATCGACCCCAAAAAACACTCTATCGACCATTCGCGCTGTGTCAGCTGCTTCGACTGCATTGACTCTTGCAACAAAAAAGCAATCTATTACGGAATGGCAAAAAAGAACAATGAACAACAAGAAGAGACAACCGTAAAGCAAGAAGAGACCGACAACGACCGTCGACAAATGCTAACGGTAGCCGGTGGGATGATGTTAGCCTCAGCACTGAAAGCGCAAGAGACAAAGATGGATGGAGGCTTGGCCTTTATTGAAGATAAAAAGATTCCAAAGCGTCAAACCCCAATAGCTCCTCCCGGAGCATCTAGTATCAGACACTTCAACCAACACTGCACCGCTTGCCAGCTCTGCATCACAGTATGCCCTAATCAGGTGCTGCGTCCATCCAGCAGTTTGGAAAGCTTTATGCAACCCGAAGTATCATACGAACGTGGCTATTGCCGCCCCGAGTGTACCAAATGCTCAGAGGTCTGCCCTACTAGCGCCATCAGCCTCATCGCCAAAGAAGATAAATCTTCGACACAAGTGGGTCATGCCGTATGGATACCCGACAACTGTGTGGTACTAACCGATGGTGTAAACTGTGGTAACTGCGCACGTCATTGCCCTGTAGGAGCCATCACCATGATAGAGCAATCGCCCGATGATCTCAACGAACGCCTTATCCCTATGGTAGATGTAGAGCGCTGCATTGGATGCGGAGCTTGTGAGAATCTTTGTCCATCACGCCCCTTTAGCGCCATTTATGTAGAAGGCCACCGCGTGCACAAATTCATTTAAAAAGACGAAAACAATGACAAATAAGAACACTCTGAATCGCCGCAATTTCCTCAAACTAGTGGGAGGAGCAGCTGCTGCCGTTACAGGAGCATCATTAATAGGTTGTAATAAGACTAAGCCAACGCGTGGCGGAGTAGCGTTGTCTACTGTACCTAGTGGTCAAATGACGTACCGCAAAGCCAATAGTACTGGTGACGACATCTCTATACTTGGTTATGGATGTATGCGCTGGCCCTTACTCCCTACCCCTGCCCCAGATGGTAACGTGGTAGACCAAGAGGCTGTGAATGAACTGATAGACTATGCTATAGCTCATGGGGTAAACTATTTTGATACATCGCCAGTCTATGTACAAGGTTGGTCTGAGAAGGCGACGGGCGAAGCATTAAGTCGCCACCCACGCGATAAATATTATATCGCTACCAAACTATCTAACTTCTCTCCCAATACATGGAGCAAAGAAGAGTCGCTGAAGATGTACTACAATTCATTGGAACAACTGCAAACCGATTATCTAGATTATATGCTATTGCATGCCATTGGTCAAGGTGGTATGAAGTCATTGCATACGCGCTACTTAGACAATGGAGTCCTTGACTTTCTTTTAGAAGAACGTAAAGCAGGACGAATCCGCAACCTTGGTTTCTCGTATCACGGTGATATAGAAGTTTACGATTATCTACTCTCCAAACAGGATGAGTACCAGTGGGACTTTGTGCAAATTCAGCTAAACTACTTGGACTGGCACTATGCAAAAGAAATAAACCATCGCAACACCAATGCAGATTACCTTCTTGCAGAGCTAGAGAAACGTGGCATCCAAGCTGTCATTATGGAACCACTCTTGGGTGGTAGGTTAGCAAAACTACCCAACTATTTGGCTGCTCGCCTCAAACAAGAACAGCCCAACAATAGTATTGCATCATGGGCTTTCCGGTATGCGGGAACACCCGAGAGCATACTCACCGTATTAAGTGGCATGACTTATATGGAGCATCTAGAAGATAACATTCGCACCTATAGCCCGCTTGAACCGATCAGTAAAGAAGAGGACGATTTGTTAATGAATACTGCCCGAATGATGATGGAGTTCCCATTGATACCTTGCACTGCATGTCAATACTGTATGCCTTGCCCTTATGGTATAGATATCCCAGCTATATTGCAGCATTACAACAAGTGCGTATCCGAAGATAACTTCCCACAAAGCCGCCAAGATGATAACTACCGCAAAGCAAGACAAGCATTTCTAGTGGGCTACGATCGGAGTGTGCCGAAATTACGCCAAGCCAACCACTGTATTGGCTGCGATCAGTGTTCTCATCATTGCCCACAAGCTATACATATACCCGATGAACTCATGCGCATAGACAGTTATGCCGAACAATTAAAACAAGAAACTTTATGATGCTACAGCTTATTAAACTGCTACATGATGGCAAATACTCGTGCGTCATAGCCAACGACAACATCACACGCACTTATACTCAGCGTGGTGTGGCCGATCTCTATGAGCTCTGTCAGAATCCTAGCAATTTCCTTCTGGGATCGTCTATAGCAGATAAGGTTGTAGGAAAGGGAGCTGCCACATTAATGATATATGGTGGAATCAAGGAAGTGTATGCAGATGTAATTAGTGAACCCGCTCATCAATTATTGAGTGATCATGGGCTGAGAGTAGAATACAAGACAAAAGTTCCCTATATTATCAACCGTACTGGGGATGGGCAATGCCCACTAGAAACGCGCTGTAAAGAGTCAAATGACCTACCAGCACTTATGGATATCATCGAAAACTTTATTGTTGAGATAAAAGCCAAGAATACTCTTGAAACTAAATAATCCCATTAAAAGATAATTAGAACATATAACTATGCAAACCCCAACATTAAAACTCTATTCACTCAACTACAGTGAAACGAAGACCTACCTAATGGCTACTATTTTTGCTGTCGGTAATATCATCTTACCACAGTTAACACATATAGTCCCACAGGGTGGTTTTATATTCTTGCCTATTTATTTTTTCACATTGGTGGCAGCCTACAAGTATGGTTGGAAAGTGGGACTATTAACGGCACTACTATCACCAATCGTGAATCATTTATTATTTGGAATGCCTCCTTTAGTAGTACTCCCTTCTATTTTAGCGAAATCGGTTACACTTGCAATGGTAGCAGGTTTTGCTGCTCAATATTTTAAGCGCATCTCTATCCCTATTCTACTACTTGTGGTGCTAGGATATCAGGTTATCGGTAGTACCATTGAATTATTAATAGTAGATAACTTCCGAGAAGCCTTACAAGATTTTCGCCTAGGTATCCCGGGGATGTTAATACAAATACTCGGTGGTTATCTTGTCATCCGATATATATCGCGTAACTAAAACAGATACCTTATTAATTTCCACACCAAAAACGCAAGCCTTTCTTTAGCTTGCGTTTTTTATTCACATATAAAAAATTATTCACCTAAAATGAGAAAAAGATTGATCACCATATTTATACTTATAGCTTTATTCGGTGCTATAGCAATTGCTGCATCCCATCCTAGTCTTGGACGCTCGCCACGAGGTGAAAGACTAGAACGTATAAAATCATCTTCAAATTACAAAGATGGAAGATTTCAGAATCAAAGCCCTACCCCACAACTAACGACAAAGAAAAGCAAATTTAGAACTATGTTTGATTTCTTGTTCGAGAAGCGTGAAGGTACACGTCCAGAGATAAAGATACCAACAATAAAGAACGATTTAAAAAGCCTACCAATAGATAGTAATGTTGTGGTATGGTTTGGTCACTCCTCCTATTATCTGCAGATTGATGGAAAGCGAGTTTTAATTGACCCAGTATTCTATCATGCCGCACCACTATCTTTTATCAATAAACCTTTCAAGAAAACAAACATTTATAAACCTGAGGATATGCCGGATATTGATTATTTGATAATCACCCACGACCATTGGGATCATTTGGACTACAAAACGGTAAAACAATTGCGAGGACGAGTAGAGAAGGTAATATGTCCATTGGGAGTTGGCGAGCATTTCGAGCGTTGGGGATATAGGCCCGAAGAATTAGTAGAACTAGATTGGGATGAAAGTAACTCCTTAACTAACGATGTCAAAGTACACTGTCTACCCGCTCGACACTTTTCGGGAAGAACTTTTAAAAGCAATCAAACACTTTGGGCATCATATATGCTCCAGTTTCCATCACAGAATGTTTTTATTGGTGGCGATAGTGGTTACGATAATCACTATAATAACATCAGCGAACGTTTCCCCAATATAGATTTAGCCTTGTTAGAGAATGGACAGTACAACGAAAACTGGAGATATATTCATCATTTACCCGAAGATTTATTGAAAGTCATTGCAGATTTATCACCTAAAGCTGTGATAGCTGGCCATAATTCGAAGTATGCTCTTGCAAAACATGCATGGCAAGAGCCATTAGATTTCGTATATGAAGCCTCGACACGCGAACGTTTTAATCTTTTAACACCTATAATTGGAGAAATCGTCCCTTTAAACAAAACGAATTCAACCCAAAAATGGTGGTAAATAGGGAAAGCAATAAAAAGTTATCATCGCACAGCAAAAAAAAATCACAGTCTTTTCTTTTGACAATTAACACATTAGCCAAATATGCACTAAAACCCTCAAAAAAAAGTGATAGAAAGATTTGCAAACTACAAATGTTCCCCATATCTTTGCATCGCAATTGAGAAAAACAAGAGCTCTTTGGAAGTTTGGGTGAGTGGCTGAAACCAGCAGTTTGCTAAACTGCCGTACGAGTAATCGTACCGGGGGTTCGAATCCCCCAGCTTCCGCTCTTTTTCTTAATCGTATCTACACATTACAGAGATACCGAAAGCAAAACAGAATCTACACGCATAAGCTTTCGGATAAATTCAATCAAAACATTTACTAGTCAACATCTGATCAACAACACTCTTCGTGTGTTTTACATCCTTTTTTTACCAGTCGGTCAACTAGGATCATACCGAAATCCTGGGTAATGTTGGCTCACCCGATAAACCATGGGGAGTAAATTAGGTAATGTTCAGAAAAGTGTGTATGGCTTATTTCCTAGACATAAATATCTCTCAA
>CAMTOQ010000074.1 GCA_947074205.1 uncultured Bacteroides sp.
CTATCCTTTTCCTAGGTGGAGGAGCTAGCTTGGAGTTTTGCATGGTCCCATTTAATTTCTTAGAAAAGAAAGCAGCATATCTTAATACTGGAGCTTGGGCTAAGAAAGCAATGAAAGAGGCTAAAGCTTTTGGTGATGTAGTGGAAGTGGCTTCTTCTGCAGAGTCTAACTATACATATATTCCTAAAGGATATTCCATTCCTACTGATGCTGACTATTTCCATATAACTACTAATAATACGATTTATGGTACAGAGCTAAAAGAAGATTTGGATTCACCAGTACCAATGGTAGCTGATATGTCTTCGGATATCTTCTCTCGACCTATCGATGTATCTAAATATATATGTATCTATGGAGGTGCACAAAAGAATCTTGCTCCTGCTGGTGTTACATTTGTAGTTGTAAAGAATGATGCACTAGGCAAGGTGTCACGTTATATTCCAACCATGTTGGACTATAGAACCCATGCTGAGGGCGGCTCAATGTTCAATACTCCTCCCGTAGTTCCTATTTATTCTGCTATGTTGACATTGCGTTGGGTAAAGGCTCAAGGTGGTGTAAAGGAAATGGAGCGCCGTGCTATCGAGAAAGCAGATATGCTATATGGTGAGATCGACCGCAATAAACTATTCGTAGGAACAGCGGCAGTAGAAGACCGTTCGCGTATGAATATTTGCTTTGTGATGGCTCCCGAGTACAAAGAACTTGAAGCTGACTTCTTGAAGTTTGCTACCGAAAGAGGTATGATAGGCATTAAAGGTCACCGTTCGGTAGGTGGTTTCCGTGCTTCTTGCTACAATGCTTTGCCTAAGGAAAGTGTTCAAGCTCTAATAGATTGTATGCAAGAGTTTGAGAAACTTCATTGATATTCTTTAATAATAAAATAGTGAGTCACATTATCATATTTTCTTATAGTTTATATTATTAAGCTGTGAATATGATGATGTGGCTTTTATATAATACATAAATAGATAAGCTTATGAAAGTACTTTTAGCTACAGAAAAACCTTTTGCTAAAGTTGCAGTAGATGATATCCGTAAAGTAATTGAAGCTGCTGGTTATGAAATGACTCTCCTTGAGAAGTATGCTGAAAAGGCTCAACTCTTGGACGCTGTTAAAGATGCAAATGCTATTATCATTCGTAGTGATATTATAGACAAGGAGGTGTTCGAAGCTGCGCCAAATCTTAAGATTGTAGTAAGAGCTGGTGCTGGCTATGATAATGTCGATTTGACAGCTGCGACCGAGCATGGTGTATGTGTAATGAACACCCCTGGACAGAACTCAAATGCTGTGGCTGAACTTGTTTTTGGTATGTTTGTATTTGCAGTGCGCAATTTCTTTAATGGTACTTCCGGAACTGAGTTGAAAGGTAAGAAGCTAGGTATTCATGCTTATGGTAATGTGGGCCGTAACGTGGCACGTGTAGCCAAAGGCTTTGGTATGGAGGTTTATGCTTATGACGCTTTCTGCCCTAACGAGGCAATGGAGGCAGATGGTGTTAAACCAGTTGCTTCGGCAGAGGAATTGTATAGTACTTGCTCTTTGATCTCCTTGCATCTACCTGCTACTGCTGAGACAAAGAACTCTATCAATTTTGAACTGCTTAGCAAAATGCCTAAAAATGCTGTTCTTGTAAATACAGCGCGTAAGGAAGTTATCAATGAGAGTGAGCTTATCAAGTTGATGGACGAACGCAACGATTTTAAATATGTGACAGATATTATGCCTGCTGCTCACATGAAGTTTGTAGAGTTATTCCCAACGCGCTATTTTAGCACTCCTAAGAAAATGGGTGCACAGACTGCTGAAGCAAATATTAATGCAGGTATCGCAGCTGCCGAGCAAATCGTTAGTTTCTTTGAAACTGGTAGCGAGAAGTTTCGTGTTAATAAATAATTCTATCTTCTAATGGCGAAGATAAAGAAACAGAAGATGACTCCTGAGAGGCTCTCGCTAATCTTTGGGGCCACTCTTCTTGCAATATGTAACAATTTTCAAGAAGCTTTGTGCTTATGGCCACTTGTGATTCTAGGCACAATTTCAATTCTCCTATTCTTGTTTGCAATAAGAGGATTTATATTGAAAAGAAGTAGAAAGAAAACTTAAAACAGTATTTAATATATTATTTTATGGCTGTAATTAAACCCTTTAAGGGAATTAGACCTCCAAAACATTTAGTAGAACAAGTTGCCTCTCGTCCTTACGATGTGCTCAACTCCGAAGAGGCTCGTAACGAAGCTGGAGATAATGAAAAGTCTCTATACCATATTATCAAACCTGAAATAGATTTCCCAATTGGAACTGATGAACACGATGAGGCCGTTTATCAAAAGGCAGCAGAGAATTTTAATCTATTTCAGCAAAATGGATGGTTAGTGCAGGATGAGAAAGATAACTACTATATCTATGCGCAAACGATGAATGGCAAAACTCAGTATGGTTTAGTTGTAGGTGCATATGTGCCGGACTATATGAACGGTAATATCAAGAAGCATGAGCTTACAAGGCGCGATAAGGAAGAAGACCGTATGAAACATGTCCGTGTGAATAATGCTAACATTGAACCTGTATTTTTTGCTTATCCTGATAATGATGTTTTAAATGATATGGTAGCAAAATATACTGCTGCTGATCCAATATATGATTTTGTGGCTCCTGGTGATGGTTTTGGTCATTCATTTTGGATGATAGACGAGGCTGCAGATATTGATATTATAACTCACGAATTTGCTAAAATTCCTGCACTTTATATTGCCGATGGTCACCATCGCTCGGCTGCTGCTGCCTTAGTAGGTGCGGAGAAAGCGGAAAAGAATCCTAGTCATAAAGGGGATGAAGAGTATAACTATTTTATGGCGGTATGTTTTCCTGCAAGCCAGTTGACAATCATCGATTATAATCGAGTGGTGAAAGACCTTAATGGGTTAACTGCTGAGCAATTTCTATCTGCACTGAACAATCATTTTGTTGTGGAGGAGAAAGGTGCTGAAGAATATAGACCACAGGCTCTTCATAACTTTGCTTTATATCTATCAGGAAAATGGTATAGTCTTACTGCTAAACCTGGTACCTATGACGATGCTGACCCAATTGGCGTATTAGATGTTACTATTTCATCAAACTTAATTCTTAAGGACATTCTCGGTATTCATGATTTGCGTTCTGATAAGCGTGTTGACTTCGTTGGCGGTATCCGTGGACTCAGCGAATTGAGCAAGCGAGTAGATAGCGGTGAAATGGCTGCTGCATTAGCTCTTTATCCGGTATCTATGAAACAGCTGATGGATATTGCTGATAGTGGTAATATCATGCCACCGAAAACGACTTGGTTTGAGCCAAAACTTCGTTCAGGTTTAGTAATTCATGCACTAGATTGATAAAATAAGAAAAACAACTATAATGCGGCTGCTTCCTATTGCAGGAAAGTAGTCGCATTTGTTATTTTTGCAAATTACTTTATAACGACTCAAAAATAATTAATAGCGATATTATGGGAAATAAGAAGGATTATAGGCTGCTCAATAAGGAGTTTATGCTAAAGATATGTAAGGAAGAGGATTCACACCCTTTGCCCAATAAGATTTGGTATAAGATTCTTGAGAAAGGTGAAGGTACCCAGCATCCTGCAATGAATAGTCTTGTGATGGTATATTACAAGGGCTCATTGGTGGATGGAAGAGAGTTTGACAGCAACTTTGAGAATGGATATCCAGAGGCATTTAGACTGAAAGATCTGATTGAAGGATGGCGTATAGCCTTGATGCACATGGTGGTTGGTGACCGTTGGATGATATATATTCCGGCAGATATGGGCTATGGAAATAAGAACAGCGGACCTATTCCCGGAAACTCAACTTTGGTGTTTGAGGTTAAACTAGAAGGAATCGCTTAATAGATTCTTGTCGATAAGATAAACTGTATTAGCTCTTAGGATGAGTATTATTCGTCTTAAGGGCTTTTTTATTGGCTGGGTTGAAGAAACAATAACGTCAATCTTCTATCTTTGCAGTTATGAACGAAGATGTTTACAAAACCATTGAGGGCCGTTCTGATGCCTTGTATACTGAGAAGCGGAGCAAGTTTATAGCAATTGCTTTACCGGTACGCACACACGAAGAGATTAAGTCGCATATTGATGCTTTCCAAAAACAGTATTACGATGCACGTCATGTCTGTTATGCATATATGTTAGGACCCGACCGTAAAGACTTTCGTGCGAACGATAATGGCGAACCTTCGGGCACTGCAGGAAAGCCTATCCTTGGGCAGATTCTTTCCAACGAGCTTACTGATATTTTGATAGTCGTAGTCCGTTACTTTGGTGGTATAAAATTGGGCACCAGTGGATTGATTGTAGCCTACAAGGCTTCTGCAGCCGAAGCAATTGCTGCTGCTGTGATCATAGAGAAAACAGTGGATAAAGAGGTTACCTTTCTGTTTGAATATCCTTTTATGAACAGCGTGATGCGTATCGTAAAAGAAGAAGAACCAGAGATCCTTTCACAATCATACGATATGGACTGTAGAATGACACTTCGCATACGAAGCTCTTTGATGCCACGTCTTTGTGCCCGATTAGAAAAAGTGGAGACACTTCGGTTTGAGGATACAGAAGAATAAGAACCTCAAACAATTACTATAGTTAATTGGTTGTTTATTAGTGACTGATCAGTATTTATATCGTTTAATTCATATTTTATTATAATGGCTTTTGAAGCAACTAAAAAAGAGTGGGGCGAACTCTATGCATTTTTTCGCCTTTTAGCCGATGGTTTTTTGACAATGGGAACTGCCGATCCAAAGAAACCTTCGGATATGGTTTGGCCTATTTCATATATTCAGCGCGAAGAGCATAATGGTGTTCGTCGTTACTATATTGAGGGTGATGTCATTCGTATAGTTCCTGAGGAAGGTGAAGAACGAACAGTTGATAGAGAGGACTTCGACGCCGTCTCTTCTTTGATACTTCAAGCCATTAAGCAAGCAGAGAGCAATGATGTAGCTTCGCCCGATGGAGTAGAGGAGTTCTTAGACGATATAGCTATATTTGATCTCGAAGCCAATACGAACGATCGTACAGATTTCTCTATTGTATTTTGGCATCCCGATGCACCTATTTCAGGCTTTGTGGTACGCTCAAGATTGGGAACTATGACGCCGTTGTTGGATGGAGGCCGTTCTGCCAATATTAAGTACGAGCAAACAGGTGTGAAATTTGCTACACCCACCGTCAATAAGGTGAATGCGCTTGATGATACACCTCACGTAGTGGCTGAGCGAATGTTAATGATAGGCCGCTTGGGTGGAGCTCTTCGCTTCTCGGATGTGGCAGATAGAGTATTTCGATCTAACCTGCATATGATTGATTTGCATTTTCCTCGTATTTTGTCTGAGATGTTGCGCTTATTGCATCTCGATAGTATTACCAAAGTCTCTGAGCTCACTGCCTTGATACGTGAGAATAATCCGCTTAAGATTAAAGACGAGCTTATTACGAAGCATGGTTTTTATGAGTATAAGATGAAAGAGTTTCTTATGGCTTTGGCTCTGGGAATGCGCCCTGCTAAGATATACAATGGTACCGATTCTGCAGTGGAGGGTATGTTGCTCGTTGATGGTAAGGGACAAGTAATGGGTTATCATAAACATCTTCCTAAGGAGTTCGAAGATTTCTTGTTCAACAATACCCGCTTCGAAATTGGTGCACTTGAAAAAGATAAATATGGATATCTTGAGCGCGAGAATGGAGTCTATTACTTTAAACTCAATGCTAAGATTGGATTGATAAAACGATAACCCTAAATAGAATGAACAATGAGTAATCCTACGATTGAAACTATTAAAAAACGCCGAAGCGTTCGGAGCTATTCTGACAAACAACTGAATGAATCTGATCTAAATGAGATTCTGCAAGCAGCAGTGCATGCACCTTCGGGTATGAATTATCAAACGTGGCACTTTACTGCCATTCTCAACAGTGAGAAGCTGGCCGAGCTTAATAGACTGATTAAACAAGCGTTTGCTAAGAGTGATGAACCTCGTTTGCAAGAGCGTGGTAACAATCCTGATTATTGTTGTTACTATAATGCTCCAGCTTTGGTCATTGTGTCAAACGATCCTGCACAATGGTGGGCACCAATGGACTGTGCTTGTGCCATTGAAAACATGTTTTTGGCCGCTACGTCTTTGGAAATATCCTCCTGCTGGATCAATCAGTTGGGTACAACTTGCGATGACGAAGAAGTTCGATCTTTTATCACTTCGTTAGGAGTACCTGAGCATCATAAAGTGTATGGCTGTGTAGCTTTAGGTTATGCTAGTCCGGAGACACGTCTCAAGGAGAAGGTGCTTCATCAAAATACTATAACAATAGTACGATAGTTTTTCAACAGGGTAAGTCAATTTCAATATTGGCTTACCTTGTTTTTTCTGGGATTACTTGCATTCGGAGTCGCTACTGCAATCTTGGCAATCACCGCCACAAATTGCTCGATTTTCTAGTGCATCTTCTGTTGAATACTCTAAGAGCTCCCCATTGTTGAGTAATTCTATATTTCTATACAAGTCAGCACCTCTGCTTTTGAATACGCTTATACCGTTATCCCGAAACAGATTGAGTGCTAGCAACTGCATTTCGCCTGTCAGAATAGCATAAATGCCTTGGTCTTTTAGTTTGCGTGTAATTTTACTTCCTGGTGGAATGATCTCTTTCCAGCCAATAAAGGAACAAGCTTCACTCCACTTTTTATCTGTATCATAGACGCATACATCCGGTGTAGCATTAAAACCTGACGCAATTAGTTTCCCCTCTTTAATTGGTATTATAACTTTCATATTCTTATAAGCATATAATTCTGTCACCCATTTTTCTTGCCTCTTCTCGGTCGTGTGTCACCATGATGCTGATGCCGCCCATATATTTGTGAGCTTTTAATATCTCGTCTTGCAAGGCTTCCCTCATTTGCCAATCAATTGCGGATAGAGGCTCATCTAATAATAGTATAGAAGGTTCCATGGCAAGTGCACGCGCCAAGGCCACTCTCTGCTTCTGTCCACCCGACAACTTAGTAGGGCGGACTTTCTCTAGATTGTTAAGCCCAAAAATATCTATTAAGCGTTCAATATTCTTGGTGTCTTTTGTTTTTTGAGCGAAACGAATATTCTCTTCCACAGTCATATTAGGGAAGAGAGCGAAGTCTTGAAACATATAGGCTATGTTGCGTTTTTGTGGTTTTGTTCCTTTTTTTGTTTTCATATCAAACCACATCTCATTACCATACTTAACTGTGCCTTCGTCAGGGTTTATTAGTCCCGCCAATATCCGTAAAAGGGTGCTTTTACCGCATCCCGAATGCCCTACCAGAGAAATAAATTCACCATCCTTAATCTCTTCTGTGAAGTTCAGATATCTTTCTCCTTCTGTAGTATGCATCTTCTTTTTGATGTCTAGTAACAATGTTCTCATATTCGTTGTCTTTTATTGATACTGTAAATTGTAGTTAATACGATGAATGATACCACAAACATGATGAATGCATATTTATTGGCTTGATCGTAATTAAGCGATTGTACCTCATCGTATAGGGCAATAGAAGCTACACGAGTGTCGCCCGGCATATTTCCGCCCACCATCAACACGATGCCAAATTCGCCTATGCAATGGGCAAATGTCATGGCAATGGCTGTAATAATATTGCCTTTGATATTGGGCAGTAATACCCTGACGAAAGTCTGTGTTTTGCTTTTTCCCATAGTATATGCTGCTTCTCTATAGCTGGCTGGCAATAGTGTAAGGCCGTTTTGTAGCGGTTGAATCATATAGGGAAGAGAGCAGATGACACTAGCAATTAATACACCGGTGAAGGAAAAAGCCAGCCTTAAATCAAAGTATTGCTCGAGCCAAGCACCAAAGAAGTTTTGAGGACTATAGGCCACCAAGATATAAAAACCAAGGACAGTAGGGGGGAGGACCATCGGCATACAAATAATTGCCTCAATGGCACTTTTTCCTTTGAAGTCGTTGTATGACAATAAATAAGCGATAGGTAGACCAATTATTAATAGAATAATAGTGGTCCACAACGCCAAATTACCCGTTGTCAGTATTGTTTGAAGAAAATCATTGTCGGTCATCATTGTTAAATCATTATTACGTTAGCGTTATTGAGATTTAGGATATCGTTGTCCACAAAAATTAGATGAGTTCTTTGCACATACTTATTACTTCCTTCTCTGAAACCCATCCTTTACTATTTATTGATAGTTGTTTTATTGAATTGAGAAGGTCTTTACTCTGTTCTCTTGATATATTTAAGCCTTGCTTTTTAAGTAGGGCTAATAAAGCATTACTTCCACTATGTTTACCAAAAACCAATTCCGGTTGGCTAACTCCTATCTTTTCTGCTTCTAAGATTTGATAAGAATCTAACTCTTTTATAATCCAGTTGGTATGAATACCCGATTCGTGTCGCATAGCCATTTCTCCAATTATTGGTTTTGAAGCTCCGTTTCTTCTTCCAGATGCATTTTCAACATATCTACAAAGGTCCGAGAAGTACTCTGTGTGGATGGGGAGGTTGTAACCCATACTCATTTTCAAGGCCATCACTAGTTCTTCTAAAGAACTGTTTCCGGCTCTTTCGCCTAATCCATTTACTGTTACACTCACTGCCTGGGCGCCACCTTTTACGGCTGCTAATGCATTGGCAGTTGCCATCCCTAGATCGTTATGCCCATGAAATTCAAAAACAGTATTTGGGAAGCATTTAGTTAACTCAGAAAGCATCTCATGAGTAGAAAACGGATTCATAATGCCTACTGTATCTGCCAAACGAATGCGGTCGAAACCATTGTAATTAGTAGTTGCTACAAATTCCTTTAGAAAGTCAAAGTCTGCTCGCGATGCATCTTGTGCTCCTATGCTTACAAAAGAAAATCTATCTTTTGCATATTTAGCCAACTGTTTTACTCTTTCTAAAACCCACCTTCGATCTTTCCCTAAAAGTTTAATATGTTGATTGGAAACAGGGAGTGACAAGTGTACACCATCACAATTAGTCCTTAGTGCGTAATCTATGTCGGTCTCATTACCTCTACACCAACCAAGTGATTTAAATTTGAACCCGCTTGTGCAAATCGTATAAATATCATCACTATCTTGTTTTGAGATTGCGGGCATGCCAATTTCAAGTTCAGGAATCCCGACTTTATCTAGTAGTGAGGCTATTTGGAGTTTCTCCTCGAGCGAGAATACCACACCGGGGGCTTGTTCGCCATCCCGGAGTGTGGTGTCAATAATATGTAACTTGCTTTCTATCATTCTGATATTAGATACTTCTCACATGCTTGATCTTCTTCAAGAGCATCGAGTATTTCATCGATAGCCTCCTCTGTATCTACCTCCCCATACCAAAAGTTGTTAGGGTGCACAACAATAATTGGTCCTTGTGAACAAATGTTCAGACAACCCGTAGTAGATACGGCAACATCTAGTCCGCGGTCTGAACTCTCTTCCATTAAATATTGCAATAATGTAGGAGCGCCTTTCTTATTGCAGGCTCCCTGAGCATCTCCAGCCATACGGAAGGAGTTGCATACTAAAAAATGATAAGCTGGTTTCTTCATATCAGTGTAGTTTTTAAAAGAGTTTATTACTGTTTTATATCTTAATAAGTAGCATTAGAATAGCAACTATAAAACTCCTGCATGCTGACCATTAATGGCTAGGTTGTTGCATAGGGCTTTGCACAATCTCTGCAGAGGCCATTCACGAATACTGCAAAAGCCTCTGCACCGGACTAGCATTAGCTTGATAGGAACTTAAACCT
>CAMTOQ010000075.1 GCA_947074205.1 uncultured Bacteroides sp.
CGCTGTTTCGGGTTTTACTACCCTTAAAGACACCTCCACTTCTGTTATATCTTCGCAATATTTCTCTAACTTAGACAACTTCTTTTGGGCAAAAGCTCTCAATTGTTCTGAAGCGTCAAAGTGAATCGATTGAATTCTAATTTCCATAAATACCTCCTTTTTTAAGACCTCGGATGGGCCTGTTTATAAACTTTTTTAAGTTCCTCAAAGGTAGTGTGCGTATAAACTTCTGTAGCAGACAAGCTTTCGTGACCTAACAGCTCTTTCACAGCACACAGCTCAGCATCATTGTTGAGCATAGTGGTAGCGAAAGTGTGTCGAAGCACGTGCGGACTGCGCTTCTTCAACGTAACTACCTTAGAAAGGTTTCGTTTCACAATTTTATAGACCTGATCTCGGGTTAAGCTCGTGCCATCTTTGCGTACAAAGAATGCGCCACTCCCCTCACCGATTTCAACTTTCCGTAAATCAACATAGTATTGCATCGAATTTTTCAATGCCTCACCAAAAGGTATGAGCCGTTGTTTGTTTCGTTTACCGGTTACTTTTAAAATAGATCCGGAAAAATCAACATCGACATCCGCCAGCCCTACTAATTCGGACGAACGCATTCCTGTCGAATACAACATCTCAATAATCAAGCGATCTCGAACGGCTTGAAAGCCTTCACCGTAATCGGTTTCATCGAGCAGCCTATCCATCTCACTTTCTTTCAGAAAATAAGGCAGCGGCTTCGCCTTTTTTGGAGCCACTATCTTCGCCATGGGGTTAAGCTGTACATGCTCTTTCTTCAGTAGATACTTATAGAAAGAACGCAATGCGCTCAACTTTCTGTTTACCGACGAAGCAGTATAACCTGCATCCATCAATGAAACAATCCATTCTCGAATTAGTTCGGGAGTAAAATCGCGTGGATCACCCTCATCTCCCATCTCTTGACTAAACTTAACTAACAGCGAAATATCTATCCCATAAGACTTTATAGTCTGTTCGGAAAAATTCCGCTCGTAATGCAAATAATCAAGAAATGCCTTTGTCAACATACAGTCGTTACAAATCTAAGAAATTAATGCAACGAATATAGGAAAAAGAATTCAATAACTCAAAATGAATTACGAATTATTATTCTTCTACTTGTTGAAGACGTTGAACATATACAGCATGTTCTTTCTTCAAACGGTTTACAACAGATGGTTTATCGAACTGTTGTCTAGCTCTCAATTCTTTTACGATACCAGTTTTCTCAAACTTTCTTTTGAATTTCTTCAGCGCTTTTTCGATGTTTTCGCCTTCTTTTACGGGTACTACGATCATTTTTTTCTAATTAAATGTTTTTGGTTTCTATTTCTGCAATAAATTGCGCCGCAAAATTACATATAGTTTCTCAATATACAAGCACATAACCACAAATATTTTGTGTGAAATAATAGTTAATCTCTTCATTATAAGACAAATTTCCTTAAGCTCAACAGTTGCACAGGGTGCTTCTAGCCCTTAAATAAAGGGGTAAGCCTCTGCTCGGGGCAAAGACAGCCCGCAATCAAGGCTTTGGTGGATAGCCTTTCTCACCACGGTGGCAAGGGCTACTCACCACGGTGGCGAGGGCTGGTCACCACGATAGCAAAGGCTACTCAGCAAACGCACTCTTTCGGGGCTGTTTATTGCACTACTCTGAAATATAATGTATCTTTGAGAGCAACAAATTCAACTAAAAATCTATGGTTCAAGAAATAAAAAACAGAATAGAAGCGCTTCGCCAAGAGATGAAGCGACGATCGCTAGATGCATTCGTTATCCCAAGTACCGACCCACACATGAGTGAATATGTGGCGGACCATTGGAAAGTACGTGAGTGGATATCTGGTTTCAACGGCTCGGCAGGCACTGTGTTGGTCACACAAGAGATGGCTGGATTGTGGACAGACTCGCGCTATTTTATTCAGGCTGAAGAGCAATTGAAAGATACGGGTATCAAACTTTACAAGGATATGTTGCCCGAAACTCCTACCATGACAGAGATACTTTGCAGGGAGTTGCCGGCAGGTTCTACGGTAGCTATCGATGGCCAGATGTTTTCGGTGGCGCAATACGAAGGGCTTCGCTCTGACTTGGTGGGATATGACATCAACGTGCAGTGTGTAAACGACATTATCGATGCTATTTGGACGGATAGACCGGCCTCGCCTACTACCCCACCCTACATTTACGACCTAAAATATGCAGGGAAGAGTGCTGCCGACAAACTTGAAGCGATCTGCCAAGGGTTGACCAATCGGGGCACTTTCAGCATTCTTGTCTCTAGCTTGGACGAAATAGCATGGACGCTGAACCTACGCGGCAGCGACATCGAGTGCAATCCGGTTTTTATCGGCTACCTTTATATAAGTCACATGGAGAAGGCTTTGTTTATCGACCCCGCGAAGGTGACCAAGGAGGTGGAAGATTATCTAAAGAGCATCGATGTAATGATCATGGACTACAATCACGTCACCGATTTCTTGCAGGATGTATTGAGTTCTTCTATCATCATTCAGCCCGAAAAGATGAACTGTGCCATCTATCAAGCCATCAACCCGGAATGCGAAATTCAGTTTGCCGACTCTCCCATTCCGTTGGCTAAATCTATTCGAAACGAAACGGAGATTGCAGGCATTCACCAAGCAATGATTCGCGATGGAGTGGCCATGACTCGCTTCTTGCATTGGCTAGAGGGCGCTGTTGCACAAGGCAACGAAACGGAACTTAGCATCACGGACAAATTGCAATCGTTTCGTGCGATGGGCAACTTGTACAAAGGCGAAAGCTTTGGCACCATTGCGGGCTACGGTCCTCATGGAGCTATCGTACACTATTCGGCTACACCCGAGAGTAATGCTAAGCTAGAGCCACATGGTTTCTTGTTGCTCGATTCGGGGGCGCAATATCTGGATGGCACTACCGACATCACCCGCACCATCGCTCTGGGCGAATTGACTGACGAGGAGAAGGAAGATTATACATTAGTATTAAAAGGACACATCGCTTTGGCTATGGCTCGTTTCCCAGAAGGCACTCGCGGCGCACAACTAGACGCATTGGCTCGTATGCCGATGTGGCAAAAAGGGATGAACTACTTGCACGGCACGGGGCATGGCATTGGCCACTTCTTGAATGTGCACGAGGGACCGCAAAGCATCCGCATGAATGAGAATCCTGTGACGCTGCACCTCGGCATGGTGACTTCCAACGAACCGGGTGTGTACAAAGCCGGCAAGCATGGCATCCGCATCGAGAATCTGATACTCACCATCCCTACGGGCGAAGGCATGTATGGCCAGTACTACGCTTTCGAAACTTTGACACTTTGCCCTATCTGCACCAAAGGGATTTTGGTAGATTGGCTCAGCAAAGAGGAACGCGAGTGGCTAAACAATTACCACCGTAATGTGTTTGCTCTACTGGAGTCATCGCTCGACGAGGCCGACAAAGAGTGGCTACGATTGGCTACAAAGGAAATTTAATCTGTTACAGACAAAGAAGATATGGCTTTAATCAGATCGGTAAGGGGCTTTACGCCTCAAATTGGCAAGGACTGTTTTCTTGCCGAGAATGCAGTGATTATTGGTGATGTTGTGATTGGCGACGGTTGCAGCATCTGGTACAACACGGTGCTGCGTGGCGATGTCAACTCGATTCGCGTAGGCAACAATGTGAATATCCAAGATGGAACGGTGATTCATACGCTTTTCGAGAAATCGGTGACAGAGATTGGCGACAACGTATCTGTAGGCCACAATGTGACGATACACGGTGCGTGCGTTAAAGATTATGCACTGATTGGGATGGGCTCTACGCTATTGGATCATGCCGTGGTGGGCGAAGGGGCTATTGTAGCGGCAGGCTCATTGGTACTGGCCAACACGGTGATCGAGGCAGGTACTGTGTGGGGTGGCGTTCCGGCAAAGTTCATCAAGAAGGTGGACCCCGAGCAGGCCAAAGAGCTGAACCAAAAGATTGCGCACAACTATAAGATGTACGCCGATTGGTACAAAGACGAGACCGGCACACCGGTGGAGTAATTTTAACGAAACGGTATAAAAAAGGGAAGACGCATTGCTCATTGAGAAAACTCTAGAGCAATGCGTCTTTTAATATAAGCTGGATGTTTGTTTAGAAATTGATGTGCGACAATACTTTGTCTGTAGCCCCTGCGTGGCTGAGGACGTATTGTCCTGCTTTCTCTCCCGACTCTTTCAAGAATTCGGCATCGCTGTAGAAACGATCGAGCAACTGGGCCAACTCTTGATAGTTGTTGATACAAAAAGCTCCTTCTTTCTCAATCAGGCCCACAGCCTCCATAAACTTCTGGTAGTTGGGACCGAAGATGACAGGTATGCCATAAACAGCCGCTTCCAAAGTGTTGTGGATACCCACTCCGAAGCCACCGCCAATATAGGCCATATCGCCGTAACGATAGATAGATGATAGCAATCCGATGCAGTCGATAATCATACAGTCGGCCTGAGCCACACTGTGTTCATCTGCGCGTGTGTAGCGCACATAAGGGCGTTTCAGCTTGTCGATGATCTCTACCAGATGGCTTTCATCCGTCACATGTGGAGCGATAATCAGCTTCATCTCGGGATGTGTATTGAAGTACTCTATAAATAGATCTTCATCGGGCTGCCACGAGCTGCCCGCAATCAGCACCTTTGCATCGCCTTTAAAGGCCTCTACCAAAGGTAGCTGTTTGGCTTCATCGCGAATCTGCAACACACGGTCGAAACGGGTATCGCCCACCACATCCACATTGTGAATATCCAAGGCAGAAAGATAGCGCTTCGATGCTTCGTTTTGCACGAAAAGGTAATCGAAATCTTTCAGCACATTGCGGTAGGTTCCGCCATACCACTTAAAGAAAATCTGATCGCGACGAAAAATAGAAGAGACACTATAGACCGGAATGTGACGCTTGTGCAACTCGTCCAGATAGTTCTTCCAAAACTCATACTTGATGAAGAAAGCCATCTTTGGTTTAACGATGTTGATGAAGCGGCGTGCATTGCCAATCTTATCAAAAGGAAGATAGCAGACAATATCTGCTCCCCTATAATTCTTGCGCACCTCATAGCCCGAAGGCGAGAAAAAGGTGAGCAAGATCTTATATTGAGGATATTTGGCACGTATCTTTTCTATCAACGGACGGCCTTGTTCAAACTCACCCAAGGAGGCGGCATGAAACCAGATATATTCGGCATCCTTCTCTATCTGCTGACGCAACAGGTTGAAAACCACCCAATGACCTTTCATCATCTTACGGGGTTTGCGACTGAAAGGGGCAGCAAGATGTACTGCTACATCATAGAGGTTGATAGCTAAGTCGTATATCATAATCGAATGGTTTATTTAGTACCCAGTACTTCTACAGCACGTTTCAAGCGGGCAATCGTATCGGCTTTACCAATGATCGATGTAATATCGAACATGTGAGGACCCTTTCCTTCGCCTACAATAGCTAGACGGAAAGCGTTCATGATGTTGCCCATGTGATAACCATTGTCGGTGATCCACTGCATCACCACAGCCTCTTGGTTTTGTGGGCTGAAGTCTTCAAGGGCTTCAATCACACCTGCCAATTCGGTCATACGTTCTGCCGAGTCTTCTTTCCAACGCTTCTTGGCTGTCTTCTCGTCGTAAGCAGTAGGTGGCACAAAGAAGAACTTAGAAGAGTCCCAAAGTTCGCTCACAAAGTTCACACGATCTTTCATCATGCCCACTACGGCTACTACAGTATCCATAGGCGCCTCCACTCCATTCTCTTTCAAGACAGGTAAGAATAGCTCAGCAATCTCTTCGTTAGATTTTTGTTGAATGTATGTATGGTTGAACCAGATGCCTTTCTTGTAGTCGAACTTAGCACCCGACTTGCTGCAACGCTTCAAGTCGAACAGTTTAATCATCTCGTCCATGGTCATCACCTCCTGATCGTTGCCCGGATTCCATCCTAGCAAAGCCAAGAAGTTGATCAGCGCTTCTGGAAGATAACCTGCCTCGCGGTATCCCGACGAGATATCGCCAGTCTTAGGATCTTTCCATTCCAATGGGAATACAGGGAAGCCAAGACGGTCGCCATCGCGCTTGCTTAGTTTACCATTGCCTTCTGGTTTGAGCAACAAAGGTAGGTGAGCAAATGCAGGCATAGTGTCTTCCCAACCAAAAGCACGGTATAACAATACGTGTAGAGGTGCAGAAGGCAACCACTCTTCACCACGAATCACATGAGACACTTCCATCAAATGGTCGTCCACAATGTTGGCTAGGTGATAAGTAGGCAGTTGGTCGGCCGATTTATAAAGCACTTTATCGTCAAGGATTGAAGAGTTGATCACTACTTCGCCACGAATTTGGTCGTTTACCACCACATTTTCGTTGGGTTCGATCTTGAAACGCACCACATACTGTTGGCCATCTGCTATCAACGCATCTACCTCTTCTTTAGAAAGTGTAAGCGAGTTGCGCATAGAGCCACGAGTAGAGGCATCGTACTGGAAGTTGGCCACTTCGCCACGCTTCGCATCTAGCTCCTCAGGAGTATCGAAAGCGATATAGGCTTTGCCGGCTTCGAGCAGCTGGTCTACATATTTCTTATAGATGGATTTACGTTCGGACTGACGGTAGGGACCATGGTCGCCACCAAATGATACGCCTTCATCGAAGGGGATACCGAGCCATTTGAACGATTCTAGGATATACTCTTCGGCACCAGGCACGAAACGGTTGGAGTCGGTATCTTCGATACGGAAGATCATTTCGCCACCATGTTGGCGAGCAAATAGATAGTTGTACAAGGCAGTACGCACACCGCCAATGTGCAATGCACCAGTAGGACTAGGCGCAAAGCGAACTCTTACTTTTCTTTCTGACATAGTTGAATAATAGGTATAAAGCGGGACAAAATTACGGCATTTTTTCTATACTATTATTTTTTTTCGTACTTTTCGCAAAAAATATAGGTTTATGAATTATAATAAACGGAAAAAGAATATACCCTATAAAGATCTAATCTACAAACTATCTCTATTCATCATTACCGTCACAGTGATTGTCTACTTCTTGCCTAGAGAGGTTACGTTTAGCTATCAATTTGACACGGACAAACCTTGGAAATACTCCCAACTAATGGCCACTTTCGACTTCCCTGTCTACAAAGAAGAGGGGGTTGTTAAGCTAGAACAAGATAGTTTGATGAGGAGCTTCAAGCCTTATTTTAATCTTTCGCCCGACGCAAAAGGAGAGGCGCTTAGCAGATTAAAGAAGCGCTATCAATCGACCTACAAGAAGATATTCCCTTCCAGTGACTATTTGCAATACTTGGAACAGACGATCGGTGGAATCTACGACAGAGGTATCATCTCGAACAACAACTACTTGATGCTCGAAAAGGATGGCACCTCATCGATATGGATTGTAGAAAACCGTGCATCACAGACGGAACTGGTCAGCAAACTGCTCACAGCCAAACAGGCGTATGAATATTTACTTAACTCGGACTCTACCTACTACAAGCCCGAAGTGCTACGCCAATGCAACCTTAGCGAACTCATCACTCCCAACCTTACCTACGATGCCGAGCGAACACAAACGGCGAGAGAGGATATACTCCGCAACTACTCTTGGTCGAGTGGCATGATAGTAAGTGGGCAGAAGATTATAGACCGCGGCGAGATTGTGACGCCCGAGAAGTATCTGATACTGGAATCACTTCGCAAGGAGAGTCTACAAAGAGCAGAAACATCTACCCAGAAACGACTCACATTGATTGGACAGATTCTATTGGTGAGCGCCTTTATTGCACTTCTTATCACCTACATCAAGTTGTTCAGAGTGGATTTCTTTAAGGATAAGAAGTCATTGCTATTGCTCTTCTCGCTGATCGTCATATTCTGCGTTAGTGCTTCACTAATCAGCCGAAGTGGTATTATCAACATCTATATACTGCCATTCTGTATCTTGCCCATCATGGCAAGGGTGTTCTTGGATTCGCGCACCGCGTTTCTATCGTTTATCGTCGCCATACTGATCTGCTCCATCAACCTATTGCTGCCACAAGAGTTTATCTTGGTACAGGTAGCTGCCGGCATGGTGGGCATCTTTAGTCTAAGAGAGTTGTCGCAGCGTTCGCAACTATTCCGCACGGCTCTTATAGTAACGGCAACCTACACCCTACTCTATTTTGCGTATGAGTTGATAATAATCAACGAATTCTCGAAGATGAATGGACGAATGTATTTCTACTTCATCATCAATGGGGTGCTGCTGCTCTTTACCTATCCACTACTCTACTTAGTCGAGAAAGTATTCGGGTTTACCTCTAACGTAACATTGGTGGAACTTTCCAATATCAACAACGACCTACTGAGACAGATGGCAGAGACGGTGCCGGGCACCTTCCAACACTCTATGCAGGTATCGAACTTAGCAGCCGAAGCAGCCAATAGGATTGGGGCGAAAAGTCAGTTGGTTCGTACAGGTGCACTCTACCATGACATTGGTAAGATGGAGAATCCTGCTTTCTTCACCGAGAATCAATCGGGAGGCATCAACCCTCACAACAAACTGAGCTATGAGCAGAGCGCGCAAGTGGTGATCAACCACATCACCGACGGACTGAAATTAGCCGATAAGCACAATCTTCCGCAAGTGATTAAGGATTTTATCAACACACACCATGGACACGGCAAAACGAAGTACTTCCTAATCTCGTGGATGAATGAACATCCCGGCGAGACGCCGAATGAGGAACTATTCACCTACCCGGGCTTAAACCCTTACTCCAAGGAGACAGCTATCTTGATGATGGCAGATGCAGTAGAGGCAGCGTCGCGTAGCCTCACAGAGTACACTGAGGAGAGTATCAGTACCCTTGTCGATAAGATTATAGATGGACAGGTGGCAGATGGGTATTTCAAGAACTGCCCCATCACCTTTAAGGATATTGAAGATATAAAGATGGCTTTTAAAGAGAAGCTTAAAATCATTCACCATACACGCATCAGCTACCCTGAGTTAAAGAAGTAGCAGCGGTATACACACACAAAAAGCAGTGTCAGCTCAAAAGAGAGCGACACTGCTTTTTTTATGTTACTATATAAGTATGCTTATTAGCCTACGATTTCCAATGTATCAGAAGCGATCAACAACTCTTCGTCAGTTGGGATCACGCAAACTGTAACCTTAGAATCATCAGTAGAGATGATAGCTTCTTTGCCACGAACGTTGTTCTTAGCATCGTCGATCTTCACACCCATGTATTCTAGACCGTCGCAAGCGCCCGAGCGGCATGTTGCTTGGTTTTCGCCAACACCACCTGTGAAAAGGATGATATCAACACCACCCATAGCAGCAGCGTAAGCACCGATATATTTCTTGATACGGTAATCGTACATATCATCAGCTAGAGTAGCCATGTGGTCAGTACCAGCAGCAACAGCGTCTTCAAGTTCGCGCATATCGCTTGACTTACCAAACACACCTAGTACACCACTCTTAGTGTTCAACAATTGAGAAACACCCGATGGAGTAAGGCCTTCTTTTTCCATGATGAAAGTCACAGCACCAGCATCGATGTCACCACAACGAGTACCCATCATCAAACCTTC
>CAMTOQ010000076.1 GCA_947074205.1 uncultured Bacteroides sp.
GACGTAGACCGTTTGGCTATGATTTGCGAAGATGGTTCAATGTTTGGTGAGGAGTACACATTGGTGTCTATTGCTGATTACGTATTGAAGCACACTCCAGGAAACACCGTATCTAACCTAAGCTCTACTCGTGCGTTGCGCGATGTGACACGTCAATATGGTAAGGAATATTTCGCAGCAGCTGTTGGTGAGGTGAATGTAACCACTAAGATGAAAGAAGTTGGTGCGGTAATTGGTGGTGAAGGCAATGGCGGGGTAATCTATCCGGCTAGTCACTACGGACGTGATGCTTTGGTAGGTATTGCTCTTTTCTTAAGCCATTTGGCTCACGAAGGAAAGAAAGTGAGCGAGCTTCGCGCGTCTTATCCTCCTTACTTTATAGCTAAAAACCGTGTGGATCTTACTCCGGAAATTGATGTGGATGCTATCTTGGCCAAAGTTAAGGAGATCTATAAAGATGAGGAGATAAACGATATCGATGGTGTGAAGATTGACTTTGCAGACAAATGGGTACATTTGCGTAAGAGTAATACTGAGCCTATCATCCGTGTGTATAGCGAAGCTTCTACTATGGAAGCTGCTGATGAAATCGGACAGAAGGTTATGGATGTGATAAACGAATTAGCGAAGTAATACATCTATCTATATATAAAAAGAGGTAGCAACTTGCTGGTTGCTACCTCTTTTTATATATAAAGCTCTATGATTAGAACTTATAACCTACTGTGAGCTCTGCACTTACATTGTGAGCTTTTACATTGCTCCAATTGCCTTCTTTAATTTTTGCGTCCTTAATCATGTTGATAAGGCCGCCATCAAAGTTGAAGCCAAAGCAGAACTGTTGCCAATCAAGGTTAGCACCAAAGCCAAGACCAAGATCGAAACGTCTCATTTTAAGACCGTTTTCGTTCTGAATATTTTTATTGTATAGGTTGACACTTATACCATCTGTCTTCATTTTACCACTTAGAGCACATGCAATGTATGGACCTGCATGGAGGGTTAAAGACAAATCTGGCGCTAGGGCAAATTTATAACCTGCATGTATAGGTATCTGTAGGTAAGAGAATGGGAATTTTACATCATCTTCTCTTGTGCCTTTCATCACAAAGTTCAAACCAGAGAGTAGGTAGATATCATTTGTGATACCATAATCCATAGTCACACCTAAAATGGCACCGCATTTTGCATCTCCGTTCATCTCAGAAGTCATATTCGAGATAGTCATACCAGCTTTTACTCCGAAAGTAGTTTCGCCTGCTTGCGCGTTTGCTGTGCAGTAGAGTGCGCAAAGAGTTAGTACGAAAAATAGTCTTTTAATCATTTTATTACTTTTTTGAATGTTCATTTATGGTTACGTAAAAAACGGCGCAATTTATTAATTATTACGCTGTTGTGCAAATATGACCAAATAAAGAACTATCCCGTATTGCCGAATCAGTAGTTAATATTGCTTTTATCTGCTTTTAAGTACCTATTTCCTGCTAAACCACTCCTTGAATTCTGTTACTCTAGTTTTGCTAACAATGGGTTTGGCAATGCTAGGCGTATGTTTTAGATTGATAGAGAGACGGCTGTTGAACCACAAACTTATATCCTTTATTCCTTCTCGAGAAATTAGAAACTGCCTATTGACTCTAAAAAACAGGCTTGGATCTACTGAATCGGCTAATTCGTCGAGATTGAAGTTTATGCTGTACTCCACTCCATTTCTAGTCATTGCTTTGGTTTGCCCTTCGTCGATATAAAAGTAATGTATATCGCATACTGGGATAGGCAACAGTTTGTCTCCTTGTGTGGGTATAAGGAAATGAGTCTTGTAAGTTTCTTGCTTCTTGAGCTGGCGCATTAGCCAAACTAGCTCGTCGGGCGTTGAAGTCGGTTGTCTCTGAGTGACCTCTTCGCTGTGTAAAGCTTTCCATTTATGGATAGCCCGCTCTATGTCCTCGGCTGCGATTGGTTTCAGTAGATAGTCGATACTGTTTACCTTGAAGGCCCTTAGTGCATACTCATCATAGGCCGTAGTGAAGATGATGGGGCAGGTTATGTCGATATGCTCAAATATCTCGAAGGCCGAGCCGTCGGCTAGATGGATATCCATAAAGATGAGGCTTGGCATATCGTGATGCTTCAACCAATCTATACTATCGGCAATACTATCCAAATTGCCTAAAACGTCTGCTTCGGGTGCAACCTCATTGATTAGGGAGAGTAGATTTCTTACAGCTGCCTTTTCATCTTCTATAATCAATATCTTCATAATCGTTCTTTTACTAGGGGTAAAACTACTGAAAAACTCTCTTCACTAGTTATGGTGATTTCTCTTTGTAGGAGCAGCTCGTATCGTTTGCTTAGATTGGCTAGTCCCACACCTGTACCTTGGTAGGGATTGATTTTAGGTTGAATCGCATTACTCACGTACACAGTGCCATCGGGCAAACTATGTACTTTTATGGTGAGTGGTTTACGGTTGCTAATCTCGTTGTGCTTCACGGCATTCTCGATGAGCATCTGTATGGCCATGGGTGGTAGATAGTACTCTTCTTGGGTACAATCTATCCGAATATCGAATATTAGATTGTCTTCGTATCGCATCTTTAATAAGAAGATGTAGGCCGAGACAAAATGCATCTCGTCATGGAGAGTAACAAGTTGTTCTTCGTTGCTTTGTAGGGTGTAGCGCAGCACCTTTGATAGCTCTTGTACATAATCTTGCGCTTTATCTTGATCTTCTCGAATCAGTGAACGAAGCGTGTTGAGCGAGTTGAACAACATGTGCGGGTTGAGCTGATTCTTCAATGCCTCGTACTGGTTGCGAATGTTTTCCGATTGAAGTTGTAGGTTTTCGGCCATGATCTTCTGTTGTCGCTGTATCAGATGGATGATGTAGCTACTAACTGTTACTAGGCCGCCCATGATAATGTCGCGAAGTGGATGCAAATAGTGATGAACGGTAGCATTGACTGCCGGCATACCAAAATATTGATGGAGGAAGATGAACCCTTTTCCAAACAGACTACTGCATATCCAACTTAGGGCAAATGACAGTATGAGCGTTAAAAGACTAATGCGAGCAGTTGGCTTCCCAAACGGGAAAACAAGAGTGTTTAGTGCGAAAATGAGTAGCAGCGAGATAAAGGTAAACACAATTTCAGAGACTACATCTAGAAGATCCATCCCCGGAAATATACACACTGCCTCGTTGGTGTGAAACAGTGATATGAATTCGGGAAAATGGACCAGTGTAGCTACCATAAAAGATATGATAACTGTGGCCAATCTGAATTTTCTTGTGGAGGAGTTGAGTTTCATCTTTTCCATAGCGATACAAATATACCGCTTTTTATTTCAACCTAATTCTATTTTTCTATTTGAGCTGTGACATACATCCCAGGGCGGAAGGCCGACGATCCGTTGTTGATCTTTACATACACTTTGATACTACGGTTTACGGGGTCTACTTGTTGGCCCACCGATACTATATTGCCGGTAAACATCTCATTGCCCAACCCGTTTACTTTAAACTTCACTTTGTCTCCATCTTTAATTTGATTTACATCTTTCTCGTAGGTAGTAAGGCATAGCATCGGAGCACTTTTGTCGATTACTACGCATAGGGGTTCCCCAGCTTGCACATATTTCCCCCGGTTCACGTTGACCTCTTCAATGTATCCACTAATAGGTGACTTTACTTCTAATAGTGTTTGGATCCCATTGTTTTGAAGCGAAGATGCACTAATACCCAATAAGGCAAGCTGTGCTTGTGCTCCTTCCAATTTGCTTTTTAGCGTCATATATTCCGACTTTGCTTCTTGGAATTTCTTCATAGAGGCAGCTTTCTGTTCAGAAAGTGTTTTTTGGCGTTCGAACTCCGCCTTTAAGTACTCCTCTTGTGCCAATGACTCTAGGTAACTTTGTTGTAGGGAGATGAATTCCGGATTTTCCAGTGTAGCTATGATGCTACCTTTCTGCACATATTGGCCAGGCATTAGTGATGCATGTCGCACGATGCCTCCCATAGTAACAGCTACTGTAGCTTCGCTTTGCGGAGGAGTAACTATCACACCATTGAAAGATACAGTGTTAGGGCGAGCTGTTGCCGATGTCATTCCGTCGGTGTAAGCACTATCAGTTTTTACTTCCGCTTTTTCTAGTGTTTTAGTTTCAATAGATGTAGCCTCTGTAGCAGGGGTTTTCTCTTCTTTGCTCTGGCAGGCGGCGATGAATCCTGCCATTACAGCCATATAAATGATTTGTTTAGTTTTCATAAGATGATATATAATGCTTTGTTATTATTTATAAAGTTCATATTCTAGTGCTGCTACATTGTAGTTGTAGAGCGTTTCAATGTAACCGATACGGATATCGCGTGCAGCCGCTATCGACTGAATATACTCGCTAGCCGAGGTTTCGCTACATTCTAGTTGCAGCGCCGCAGCCTTCTCTAGTTCATTGGCTTCGTTGAGTGCAGTCGAAGTATAGTAGCTCAGACTCTCTTCGTATCGTCTAAGATCCATGTTTAGTTCTACCAACTTGTTGTTCAACTGGCGAATGTTGTCGTCTGCAGTGATTGATGCACTCCATGCCGCAAGTTTGGCTTGCTTCACCCGGCTACTTTGCGGTAAGAAGAAGATAGGTACCGATACTCCAACCATCCAAGCATTTAGATTCTTGATGGGTAAGATGTTTTGACGGGTATAACCGGCAAACACTTCTGGGAAGAAGCGGCTGCGTTCCACTTTTACGGCGGCTTTGGCTTCGGCTGCTTGACTGTTGAAATAGTCCAAATGTGTTATAGAAGGCATAAACACGCCCCTTTCTACTATAAACTGCTCATTGCTGATAAGCGTAGGTGCAATAGCAGCATCGGCATAGCAAGTCCAGCGGAAACGTTGCAAGGCTAGCTCCTCTTCCTGTTTCGCTTGAAACTGCTTGTTGTGCAGTTCGGCAGCCAAGGTAGTCATCATACTTTTTTCCAATAGTGTGATTTCGCCTTGTTCGTAGCGGATGTTTGCAATATCTTTTAGCTGAATGGCCAGCTCCTCTTGATTGCGATACATGGCATTGATGCCTGAGGCATACTGATAGTAAGCCCATGCCCGTTTCACTTCGGCAGTTACCTCTTTTACTACCATTTCTCTATAAAAAGTATTCGTTTCTACTTGACGTTTTACCAATGCATTTTTATAGAATGGAGTGAGCAGTGAACCAAAGTTTTGCTCAATGCTTAGTTCTTTGTCATTCTTTACCTCACTATTGAGTTGTCCCCACGAATAACTGAAAGTTGTTGGGCCAGCCTCTACGATTTCTCCTTTACGGGCACGTGCTTCATCTATGGCAGCCGTTGCTACTTTTAGTCGAGGGTGGTTTTGTAGAGCAATCTCTATAGCTTGCTCCAAACTAACTGTTTCTGCCACCTCTTGTGCTTGTACACCATTCGAAGCTAGCAATAGTGCAGGTATCAATGTGAATATCCCCCAAAAGCGTTTCGAACGTTTCATTGTAGCACCTGTCTGATGTACTATTTTATAGAAGATGGGGATGATAAGCAAAGTGAGTATAGTCGATATAATCAAACCACCTATAACCACTGTAGCTAGCGGACGTTGCACCTCAGCACCTGCTGAAGTAGCAATTGCCATTGGCACGAATCCCATCGAAGCTACCAAACCCGTGAGGAATACCGGACGTAATAGATGAGGGGTGCCTCGTTTGATAATCTTATTTGTAGATAACCCATATTGACCTTCTCTGCGGAGGTCGTTGAAGTGGTTTAGCATTAAGATACCGTTGAGCACTGCCACCCCAAACAAGGCGATGAATCCTACACCGGCCGAGATGCTGAAAGGTAGGCCGCGCAGCCATAGCGCCAAGATACCACCGATAAGAGATAGAGGCACAGTAGAGAATACAATCAATGTATAGGTGAGGTTCTTAAATGCAAAGAATAAGATAAATAAGATGAGCAGTAAGGCAATTGGTATCACAATAGCGAGTGTGCGAATTGCGTTTTGCAGATTCTCGAACTGGCCGCCATACTCGAAGTAGTAGCCCGGTTTTAGTGTAATATTCTTTTCTAATGCTTCGCTAATTTGTTCTACTACCTGTTGTATATCTGCATCGCGCACATTGACACCGATAACAATTCGTCGTTTTGTAGCATCTCGATTGATTTGTAGTGGCCCTTCTACAAGGTCGATTGTGGCAAACTCGCTTACCGGAATTTGCACCCCTTCGTCTGTACGAACAAAAAGACGGTCTATGTTGAGGTCGGGCATTTTTTCTTCGTCTAAGCGAACCACTAGGTCGAAACGACGTTCGTTTTCGAAGACCACACCGCTAACTTCTCCTGCGTAAGCCGTACGAATCATATCATTGAGCTCTTCGATGTTTATCCCATAGCGAGCAATCTTATCGCGCTTATAAGCCACCACTAGCTGAGGCAATCCCATCGTCTGCTCCACAATGACATCCGAAGCGCCCGGTACCTTTGCCACATACTTGGCAGCCTCTTTGGCGCGTTCATAAAGTTCTTGCGTATCTTCTCCATACAGCTTGATAGCGATATCGGCTTTTGCTCCCGTCATCAACTCATTAAAGCGTAGCTGTATAGGTTGCGAAAAGTTAAACTCAGCGCGATCTGACAGCGGATCTAGGGCTGTTTTCATCTTTTCTACCATTTCGGCACGGCTAGTTGCTGATGTCCATTCCTTGAATGGTTTCATCACAATCATTATATCGGCATCTTCCACTGCCATTGGGTCGGTGGGAACTTCGGCTGTACCAATCTTCGAAACCACGTGTTTAATTTCAGGGAACTGATTCATCAATGTCTTTTCGGCAGCAGTCGCCACATCTATACTTTCTGTTAGCGAGCTACCAGCCGGTAGGGTCATCTGCATGGCAAAGTCCCCTTCGTCTAAGGTTGGGATAAACTCAGCACCTAGTCTTGTAAATAAAAACATCGAGCCGATAAAAGCTGCAAAGGCAGTGCACACTGTAGCCCACTTGAAACGTAAACAGAACTTTAGTATACGCTGATACCACTTGTTGAGCCAATCGAAGAAACGGTCGGCTAGGGTAGGTTTGCTGCTGATGGTGCGCTTCAGGAATAGCGAGGCCATCATAGGCACATAGGTTAGAGACAATATCAGTGCACCGATGATACAAAATACTAAAGTCTTGGCCATCGGGGTGAAATATTTACCTTCGATACCTGTCAGTGTGAGGATAGGGAAAAAGACAATTAAAATGATGAATACAGCAAATGTCGCCGAACGTACCACTCCCGATGCACCGCGTCCCACCTCCTCGTTCATTTCGATAGGTGACAAGGTGCGACCTTTCATCGATTTGCTATAAAGATGGGCCAATATTCCTTCTACGATGACGATGGAGCCATCGACCACAATACCAAAGTCGATAGCACCTAGGCTCATCAAGTTGGCAGTTACGCCGAAGATGCGCATCATGATGAATCCGAAAAGCATAGATAGCGGAATAACAGATGCCACGATGAGACCTGCACGCACGTTGCCTAAGAAGATGATTAAGATGATAAATACGATGATAGCACCTTCTACCAAGTTGAAGACGACTGTAGAAATATTGCGATTCACTAATTGCGATCGATTTAAGTAAGGCTCTATACTTACTCCTTCGGGTAGAAGACTTTGGATTCTTTCAACTCGCTCTTCCAAGGTGGCAGTTACTAAATTGGCATTAGCCCCTTTCAGCATCAAAGCGATACCCCCTACACATTCGCCTTCGCCATCCTTAGTCATGGCGCCAAAGCGCTTGGGGGCACCAAATCGCACAGTTGCCACATCCTCTATATGTATGGGTATACCATTGCGGTTGGCAATCACAATTTGCCCAATATCAGCGAGGCTAGTAATCATGCCCTCCGAGCGGATGTAGTAGGCATTTCTGCCTTTTTCGATGTAGCTACCCCCGGTGTTTTGATTGTTGCGGCTCAATGCATCGAACACATCACTCAGGGTAATGTTGAGCGAGAAAAGTGCATTAGGATCCACCGCCACTTCGTATTGTTTGAGGTAACCACCAAAACTGTTTATGTCTACAATGCCCGGAATGCCTGAGAGCTGCCTCTTTACAATCCAATCTTGGATGGTGCGCAGCTCCATAGCATCAAATTCCTTTTCGTATCCGGGCTCAACCTTTAATATATATTGGTAGATTTCGCCCAACCCCGTGGTGATAGGCATAAGCTCGGGTACTCCCAACTCTTCGGGTATTTCTCCGCGTACCGTCTGAATTTGTTCATTGATCAATTGGCGCGCATCAAGTGTGGGCACGCTCTCTTTGAAAACCACTGTCACTAGTGATAGGCCAAATCGGCTTACCGAACGTATCTCTTCTACATTCATAATGTTGCTCATCGCAATCTCTATTGGCATGGTGATGAGCTGCTCTACCTCCTGTGGAGCCAGCGTAGGCGATACGGTTACTATTTGCACTTGGTTGTTGGTGATGTCTGGCACCGCATCAATGGGTAGTGTCAACATGGAGTAGACCCCTGCCACGAACAGCAGCAAAGTCATTATTCCGACGAAGAGCTTCTTCTTAATCGAGAATTCTACAATAGCTTTTAGCATATAAATAAGAGTTACTAAGTTTTTCGTATATTTCACTAATGTACTACCTCTATACTATATCTATATATGGTACGCTTCCGAAGAGGAAACAATTGAACTTGAATCGACTTAAATAGAATTTAAAATGCTTTCATAGTTGCTGCCTTTTAGAAGGATTAATGGGGTAGTTTTATATCGTTTGGTGGGTAGATCGGAAGAGCACACGTCTGAACTCCAGTCACATTCAGAAATC
>CAMTOQ010000077.1 GCA_947074205.1 uncultured Bacteroides sp.
AGGATTTTCAGTCCTTTGCTCTACCAACTGAGCTATGGTACCTTCTTGATTGCGGGTGCAAAGATAAGAGCTTTTTTTAAATGTGCAAAGCTTTTCAATAGAAATGTTGATAAAGATGGCAGATTAAGCCATATTTATCAACATTTGCCTTGTTTGGGGGATTTAATGCTTCGACTTATACTATATTGACTTGTTCTCCACTGAATATATTTAGTCTAAGTTTATTTATGATTCCTTTGATGGCTAGTTGTGCTTTCACCGAATTACCTGCATCGTCAAGTGGGGGTGCAAATGCTGATATACCCATTACACCTGGTAGAACTCCCATGACACCACCTCCGACTCCCGTCTTGGCAGGTAAGCCAGCCGAATACATCCAATCTCCGGTGTGCTCATAAAATCCTACAGTCGCAATCAAGGAGGTTATCGCAGGGGCAATGTCTGCGTTAAAAACTTGTTTCTTTGTTATGGGGTTTAGTCCTTTGTTTGCTATAGTTGCGGTGGTTATGGATAACTGCTTTGCTGTTACACCGAGTGAGCATTGGCGAGTGTAAAGATCAAGAGACATCATTGGGTCGTCATAGATACGGTTATAGTTCTTTAGTAGCCAAGCTATCGAACGATTGTTGAAGTTTGTGTCAGATTCCGATTTGTATAGCTCGTCAAGTAGCTTGGGGGCTGATCCGCATAGGTCTGTTATGTTGTTTACTATAGCTTCCCACTTTTCATCGGCTTTGCCAATTGGTTCTACCATAGAACAAGCGCTTATTGCACCTGAGTTGACAAGTGGTGTGGAAGGATGGTCATTCTCAAGTAATATGGCGAAAATAGAGTTAAAGGGAAGTCCTGTTGCATCTGCACCAATCATTTGGAGTACTTTTTCTCTGCCGTATTGTTTGAGAATAAGAATGGCAGTGTGTACTTTCGATACAGATTCAATGCCAAAAGTATAGTCAGTGTCGCCAATGCTGATCATCTCTCCGTTGGTTAGACAGATGTTTATGCCAAATAAGTTCTTATTGATATTGGCTAGAAACGGTATATAATCAGCATTCTTGCCATCTGTGTTCTGCTTAACTTGTTCGTATACCTCTTGAGCAACTTCTCTAATTTGGCTGATCGAAATGTTATTTTTCATCTTCAATTATTGTTTATAGGGTGATTGAATACCACTTTTTTGCCTAAATCGCAAACTAGTAATTACCTATAACAACAATTTACATTCGTATGAGTTCAGACTTTAATCTGTTTAGTTTGAATTATTATAAGATGAAAGATACTTCCTTAAAATAGTAACCTCTTTCCTTTTCTGATTCGTCTACGAGTATTAATAACCCATCATCATTTACCCCTTGTATGTGAGCTCGGAACACACTATTCCTCTCTTTGAAATAGTGCTTCCCCTTTCCTCGAAAAAGATGCTGCATATATAGGGATTTGATGTCGGCTGCGTTCCCTTCTTTTAGTAGTAGAAGATTAAATCTAATCCTATCTAATATGGTGTGAAGAATCTCAGATTTATGGGCTTCTTCTCCAATGATCTGTTGTAATGATATGGGGTTGGGGGCATCCGATACAAAGCTCGTTTGGTTGATATTTAGCCCTATACCTACAATGCATCTGCCAATTTTGTCACCAATTAAATCGTTTTCGATGAGGATACCAGCTATCTTCTTCTCTTTCCAATAGATATCATTTGGCCACTTGATGCTAAACCCTGAGGCGAAAGTGTTGAGTGTTTCTATTATTGCAAGTGATACAAGTTGAGAGATGATGAACTGTTGCTTGATCTTGATGAAGTCGGGATAAAGCACAAAGCTAAAAAGTAAGTTTTTCCCTCTCTCAGATTCCCAGCTATTGCCTCTTTGTCCTCGACCGGATGTTTGGTAGTTCGCTACAACAGTCGATAGTTCGGCTAAATCTTCTTTGTTGCACAGTTCCGTCAAATAATTGTTTGTGGAATGTGTCTCTTCGATATGTAAAAGATTAAATGTTGGCTGATTAGAGGAGCTGGTCGTATTCATTGCGCATTTTCTTTGTAAACTTCTTTATTACCTCTTCGTAAGAGTGGGTGATAAGCTTCTTTATAAGCTCATCGTTTGCATCTCCATTTAGCAGTACGCTATTCCAATGCTTTTTATTCATGTGGTAGGCAGCTGTAATGGCTGAGTAATGTTCGCGAAGCTCTAACGCATAGTTGGGTTCGCACTTTAGTGAGATGTAGTCGGCAGAGTCTAAATCGGCTAAAGCAAACATCTTCCCCATTACTTTAAACACAAGGGTTGACTCGTCGAATGGGAAGCCTTCTGTGGCTCCTTTTAGGCTAATGCAATATTCGCGTGCTTCTTCTATATTCATAATAGTCTTAGAATATGGGTGCGTGGAAGGCTTCTTCTAGATGCACTATCTTAAAGTCATTCCCCGTACCAATTACGGTAATGATATCAAAACGCACAGGATTGTCCAATTGGAAGAGTCGGATATAAGTATCAGCAGCTCTTACGATATGCTTGATCTTTTTAATAGTTACAGCATCTTCGGGCTTAGCGAAGTAGTCATTGCTTCTGGTTTTTACTTCAACAACGATGAGGGTGTCATCTTTGGCTGCAATGATATCAAGCTCTAAATGCCCTTTGCGCCAATTTTGGTGGCGAATAGTATATCCATGTTTCAATAGGTAGCTTACGGCCGCCTCCTCTCCCGCTTTTCCTAATTCATTGTGTTTTGCCATATAATCACAAAATTACATATTAAAATGATTGTCGTACCAAAACATCCGCCTATTTTTGTGTAAACTTAAAGTTAATGTTGATATGATATTGGATGATGCTTATTTTATGAAGCAAGCGCTTATTGAGGCTCAAAAGGCCGCAGAGCGTGATGAAGTGCCTGTCGGGGCAGTTGTGGTTTGTAAAGGTCGTATCATCGCGCGATCTCATAACCTTACCGAGGTGCTCAATGATGTTACTGCACATGCTGAGATGCAAGCTATCACTGCTGCAGCCAATGTACTTGGTGGGAAATACCTTGTGGACTGTACCCTTTATGTGACTGTGGAGCCTTGTGTGATGTGCGCCGGTGGAATAGCATGGGCGCAACTTGGTCGTCTAGTGTTTGGTGCAGAAGATGAGAAACGTGGCTATCAGCGTTATGCTCCGCAGGCTTTGCATCCTAAGACGGAAGT
This sequence comes from uncultured Bacteroides sp., assembly GCA_947074205.1. Taxonomy (GTDB): domain Bacteria; phylum Bacteroidota; class Bacteroidia; order Bacteroidales; family Bacteroidaceae; genus Bacteroides. Next base: position 3,185 of record CAMTOQ010000077.1, read on the forward strand.
TGTGAAAGGTGTGCTGGGTGATGAATGCGCTGCCTTAATGAAAGAATTCTTCGCGGCCAAACGTCGCTAAAATAGAAACGAGGTGGTTAAACAACCACCTCGTAATCTGTATACTCACCTTCATCTTCGGTGAAAATCTTTTTCTTAGGTTTGACGTTAGTGTCAAAAATCGTAATAGTAGATGATCCACTTCTGTGTGTGTATCCTCCTTTTTGCGACTCACCTTGTTGTTGGTTTGTACCGTTTCCGCTTGAGTAAGATCTCTGTTGAGGACCGCGGCGTTTAAAACCAAACAACGCTCTAATGATACTGCCAATTAGCGAAATGCCAATGACGAATATCACAATGAATATTATAAATATGAATCCTAGTATATGCATGTATTTCTATTTAACCATTAGTGGTTAATGAAAAGACAACAAATATGCCAAACGGAATGTTTGTTACTTTTTTCTTGCAAAGAGTGAAAGAAGTATATACCACACAATAGTGGCAGCAAAACCGGAAATACCTAGAAAGATAAGTAGTAACACAGCTCCTAATAAGAAGATAAAGGTAAGCTTGTTATCTTTCCAAGAGAGGTTTTTGAATTTCAATGAGAACATTGGAATCTCGGATACAAGGAGGTAGCAGAAGATTAATATCAACAGAATCACGTATATACCGCTGATATGGGCTTGTATGAATGTGTTGCCTCCAACAATCAGTGAGCCCCAGAAGAGTGCATTGCCTGGTGTTGGAAGTCCTATAAACGACGATGTTTGACGTTCGTCTACATTGAACTTGGCCAAGCGCAAACCTGAGAATACCGCAAGCAAGAACGCAACATAAGGAATGTAAGCACGAATGTCTGCCAAAAAGGCAGGAAGTTCTAACCCAGGTTCTTTAAGAAAAGCGAAAACCATCAAGGCTGGTGCAATACCAAAGCTGATATCATCAGCCAATGAATCTAATTCTTTACCAATTGGTGAATGAGCTTTAAGTAGTCTGGCTAACATCCCATCAAAGAAGTCGAATATAGCCCCAAGTACAATAAAGAACATAGCCCAAGTGTAATTAGCTTCGAAAGCCATGACACAAGCGATACAGCCCGAGAATAGGTTACAGCAAGTAACGGCATTAGGGATATGTTTGGTAATAGAATTAGCCATGTAAGGATGTTGTTTAGAGTCTTATTTCAAACGTGCAAGTACAGTTTGATTACCGGTGGTCAATTCGCCCATCTTAATGCATACTTCTGTACCTACAGGAAGATATACGTCAACGCGAGAGCCAAATTTAATGAAGCCCATGTGTTCGTCGATGAAGCACTCTTCACCCGGTTCTGCATAAGTCACGATGCGACGTGCCAATGCACCTGCAATTTGACGAGCCATTACCTCTACACCTTCGGGAGTTTCGATAACCACCATTGAGCGTTCGTTTTCAGTGCTAGCTTTTGGTAGCCAAGCCTTCATGAATTTACCATTGTTGTGTGCCACCTTTTTTACTACACCGTCAACAGGATACCAGTTGGCGTGTACATTGACAACACTCATAAATATAGAAATCATTAAGCGACGATCGTGGAAATATTCGTGTTCGTCTACCTCTTCGATTACCACAATGCGACCATCGGCCGGAGCAACAACCACCTTTTCAGTTTCCCCATCAAAAAGACGAATAGGGCAGCGGAAGAAATTAACCATCAATCCATAAACGGCAATACTTATTACAAAGAAGCAATAGAAAGGTATTAGGGTATTAATACAGTAAAAAAGGGTGAGATTTATTGCTAAAAGTATAATGAAACTTGTCCAAAGGATGGTAGTTCCTTCGTGATGGATTCGTATTTTCTTCAATTTCTTCAGTCGGCTCATGCTTATGATTTATATTATTCATTGCAAAAATAGGCTTAATTTGAAAATGCAGCAAATAATTATTAATTGTTTTACTACTGTTGATAACTTTTTAGCTATAATCTTTGGCGATATATTGATACGGAGTAATTTTATACCCTCAAATATTTAATTCTCAGTTATGCGCGACTTCGTACATCTCCACGTTCATACTCAATATTCTCTCTTAGATGGTCAGGCTAGTGTAAGTGCACTGGTTGATAAGGCCATAAAGAATGGCATGAAGGGTATTGCCATTACCGACCATGGCAATATGTTTGGTGTAAAAGATTTTACTAACTATGTCAATAAGAAGAATGGTGGAACCCAAAAGGATATTAAGGCGCTAAAGAAGCGCATATCTCTGATTGAGTCGGGCAAGGAAGAGGTGGAAGACAAGGATGCTGCACTCTCCGAAGCTCGTGCGGCATTAGCCGAGGCGCAATCCAAGCTTTTCAAACCTATCATCGGTTGCGAAATGTATGTGGCTCGTCGCTCAAAGGATAAACGTGAGGGTAAACCCGATCAAAGTGGTTATCACCTTATTGTGTTGGCCAAGAATGCTACCGGGTACAAGAATCTTATTAAATTGGTTTCTAAGTCGTGGACAGAAGGCTATTATATGCGCCCTCGTACCGATCGTGCCGATTTGGAAAAATATCACGAAGGACTTATTGTAAGTTCTGCTTGTCTTGGTGGTGAGATTCCTAAACGTATCACCAATGAACAGTTTGAGGAGGCCGAAGAGGCTATTCAATGGTATAAGAATCTTTTCGGAGATGACTTTTACCTGGAGATGCAACGCCATAAGCCTACGGTTGCTCGTGCCAATACAGAGGCCTATCCGTTACAGGTTAATGTAAACAATCATTTGATTCGCCTTGCCGAGAAGCATGGCGTGAAGTTGATCTGTAGTAACGACGTGCACTTTGTGGACGAAGTACATGCAGAGGCACACGACCGTTTGATCTGTCTTAGTACCGGCCGCGACTTAGAAGATCCCAAGCGAATGCTCTACACCAAGCAGGAGTGGATGAAAACTCGCGAAGAGATGAACGAACTCTTTGCTGACGTGCCCGACGCTTTGAGCAATACTGTAGAGATTCTCGATAAGGTAGAGATGTATACCATCGACCATGCACCTATCATGCCAACCTTCAATATTCCTGAAGATTTTGGAACTGAGGAGGGCTATAGAGCTAAGTATACCGAAGAAGATCTTTTCAATGAGTTTACGCGTGACGAGAATGGTAATGTGGTTTTGTCGGAAGAGAAAGCACACGAGAAAATCGAAATTCTTGGTGGCTACGACAAGCTGTATCGTATCAAATTAGAAGCTGACTACCTTGCAAAACTAGCTTTTGAAGGGGCGAAAAACTACTATCCAGAACCTTTTACAGAAGAGGTAAAGGAACGTATCAACTTCGAACTATATATCATGAAGACCATGGGTTTCCCTGGTTACTTCCTTATTGTACAGGATTTTATCAACGTAGCACGTAATGAGTTGGGCGTAGCTGTGGGACCCGGTCGTGGTTCGGCGGCTGGTTCTGCCGTGGCCTACTGTTTGGGTATCACCCGAATTGACCCTATTCAGTACGACTTGCTGTTCGAACGTTTCTTGAATCCCGACCGTATTTCATTGCCCGATATCGACGTCGACTTCGATGATGATGGTCGTGGTGAAGTGCTTCGTTGGGTTAAAAATAAATACGGCCATGAGAAGGTGGCCAATATCATCACTTATGGCACGATGGCCACCAAGCTGGCATTGAAAGACGTGGCTCGTGTGCAGAAGCTTCCATTATCGGAGTCGGACCGCTTAACAAAGCTCATTCCCGACAAGATTCCCGATAAGAAGATGAATCTGCGTAACGCTATCGACTATGTGCCCGAGCTACAAGCGGCCGAGGCATCGCCCGATCAGCTGTTGCGCGATACGGTGAAGTATGCTTTGATGCTCGAGGGTAACGTACGCGGTACGGGTGTGCATGCCTGCGGTATCATCATCTGTCGTGACGATATCACCGATTGGGTGCCTGTGAGTACAGCCGAGGACAAAGAGACGGGCGAGAAGATGCTCGTTACTCAGTTCGAAGGTTCGGTAATCGAGGATACCGGTCTGATCAAGATGGACTTCTTGGGACTAAAGACGCTGTCTATCATCAAGGAGGCGGTAGAGAATGTAAAGCTTAGTAGAGGTATTAGTGTCGATATTGACGCTATTCCTATTGACGACCCGGTCACTTATAAACTTTATAGTGATGGTCGTACCATTGGTACGTTCCAGTTCGAATCGGCGGGTATGCAGAAGTACCTACGCGAGTTGCAACCTTCTACCTTCGAAGACCTTATTGCGATGAATGCCCTTTATCGTCCGGGTCCGATGGACTATATCCCCGACTTTATCGACCGTAAGCATGGCCGCAAGCCCATCGAGTATGACTTGCCGGTGATGGAGAAATACCTGAAAGATACCTATGGTATTACAGTATATCAGGAACAGGTGATGCTTTTGTCGCGTCTGCTTGCCGACTTTACCCGTGGTGAATCGGATGCCCTACGTAAAGCGATGGGTAAGAAGCTGCGCGACAAGCTAGACCAAATGAAGCCGAAGTTTATTGCCGGAGGGCAGAAGAACGGTCATAACCCTAAGATACTCGAAAAGATTTGGGCCGACTGGGAAAAGTTTGCATCCTATGCCTTCAATAAGTCGCACGCCACCTGTTATTCGTGGGTAGCTTATCAGACTGCCTATATGAAGGCCAACTATCCTTCCGAATATATGGCAGCTGTGATGAGCCGAAGTTTATCGAATATCACTGATATCACTAAGCTGATGGACGAATGTAAGGCGATGGGTATCCAAGTGTTGGGACCCGACGTCAACGAATCAAACTTGAAGTTTACCGTTAATGCCAAAGGTGATATTCGTTTTGGTCTGGGAGCAGTAAAAGGTGTAGGCGAGAATGCAGTACAAAGTATTATAGAAGAGCGCCGCAAAAACGGACCCTATAAAACCATCTTTGACTTTGTGCAACGTGTCAATCTCAATGCATGCAACCGTAAAAATATGGAAGGCTTGGCACTGTCGGGTGCTGTAGATAGCTTCCCCGAAATCAAGCGCGAACAGTTCTTTGTGACCAACAATAAGAACGAAACCTTCTTAGAGGTGTTGATGCGCTATGGTAACCGCTTCCAAACGGACCAGGCGGCAGCAGTCAACTCTTTGTTTGGCGGAGATAATGTGGTAGATATTGCTACCCCTGAGATTCTTCCTGCCGAAAGCTGGACATCGCTCGAGAAACTTAACAAGGAGCGCGAACTAGTAGGCATTTACCTATCGGCTCACCCCTTGGACGAATACTCTGTGGTGCTAGAGAATGTGTGCAACACTCGTATGGCCGAGCTGGACAATAAAGAGGCGCTTGCAGGTAGAGAGATCACAATGGGTGGTATTGTTACCGGTCTTCGCCGAGGCATCAGTAAGAATGGTAACCCTTATGGTATCGCTAAGATCGAAGACTATTCGGGCTCATACGAGATTCCTTTCTGGGGCAACGACTGGGTGACCTTCCAAGGTTATCTAGGCGAAGGAACGTTCCTCTTTATCAAGGCACGTTGTCAGCCTAAACAGTGGAGAAAAGATGAACTAGAGTTGAAGATCACATCCATGGAACTTCTTCCTGATGTGAAAGAAGAGTTGGTTGAGAAGATGACCATTTGTATTCCTCTATCCGCACTCGATTCTACTATGATTATGGAGTTGTCG
>CAMTOQ010000078.1 GCA_947074205.1 uncultured Bacteroides sp.
GTTGAACTTATAGGGATGCGTCACGATGGGATACATATCGCCGCCGCTAGCGGTGAGGTCACGACCGTCGATGCCCAAGTAAGGACCATCAATGTTGCGCGAACGGCACACACGTGTATTGTAAGGAACATCCAAGCCATCGTAAGCCATAAACAGGTAGTAGTAACCTGTTTCTGCGTTGTAGATGATTTCGGGACCTTCCGAACCTTGCCAGCGGCTGGTCATGACGCGCGAAGCGATCAGCTTACCATAAGGCGCAATATCCGTAATCGTTCCCCAAGGATTGGGCAATTCTGTTTTAGTTTTACCTGTAGTACCATCCAGTTCTACCGCTACGATGCCACTGTGCCATGAGCCATAGATCAACCAGTGCTCTTGACTTGGTGTGATGATATAGGTCGGATCGATAGCATTCCATTTAAAGTAGGCTGTCTCCCAGCCATTGTTAGCCCAATCCAGATTCTTGTCTGATGCAGAGCAGATCACGAAACCTTTATCTTCCCATACATTAGAAGCAGGGTCAGTAGTTTCCGCTAAACCGATGAAGGCACGTTCGCTCCACGAGCTAGGTCCACTGATCTGGTCGGTCACCACTACAGAATAATACATACGGTAGAGTGAGTTGTTGACCTTACGCACCACTGGCGCCCAACAGCCGTACGAAGGATTGCTGATAGCAGACAAGCCACAAGCGCTGCGGTAGGCATTGAGCTGCTCTTTTATCCAAGTCGGTATTTGCGGCATAGTGGCGCCCATGTATTCCCAGTTCACCAAGTCTTTAGAGCGGCGGCCATGGAAATGACCATGACCATCATGCGCATTACCATACGAAGCATCCGTCTGGTACATGTAAAAGTAGCCATCTGCTGCAAGCATCACCGATGGATCATGCACATTGGCCAGATTCCATTGGTTGCGTCTATCCCAGCCGGCTATTGACGTATAGTCATCACTATATGTAGGAGGCGTATAACTAGCCAATTCATCACTCGCACTCTTGGTCGTAGTGGTGAAGGTCGTTTCCTCAGAGTAGAAGGTCTCACCACTGCTCAGCATGAGGTAGCTCTTCAGGTAATATTGTGTAGCGGGAGTGAGGTTGCGTGCAAACGCATTTAGTGTCATTCCAGCATTATTGATTTCTAGTAGAGTATTGTTGATTGTAACAGAAGGATTCACGCCATAGCAGAAGCCTTTCTTCAGTATCACAGGATTTCCTGTAATGCTTGCTGAAAATGTGGCCGATTCATAGGTAACATCTGTAACAGACGGTGTAGAAATTGTAAACTCATTGCTCACTATCTCTTTTATATCTGTATTGTCACTGCTACATGAAACAAAGATAAATAAAAAAAACGAGATACTCAGCCATTTCAGATTCTTCATAATTCAAGTGTTTTTTAAAGATAAGCAGCGGCTTTTATTCGTGTAAAAAAAGCACACTGTGTTCTATTTGATTTCTTTTCAAGTTTATGTTCGGTCAAAAAATAAATCTTCTCGACAATTAAAGTTTTAATGGAAAAACATGCCGGGGTAAAGTCTTCTGCATTTAATAGCCCATTGCTATTCTGTTCGTTCCTTTATCCCGGCATGTTTATTAATGATTATTCTGTTTCATTGCTGTTTGTACTCGAAAGCTCCCATCCTGGATTCTGTTTCAGGTTTGGCGCACGTTTCACTTCATCATCTGGCAAAGGGAAGAAATAGTTCTTCGGTGCGTTAAATGCGCGACTAGCGTGCATCTGAGCAGCTCCGTAGTCATACGATGGATTGTCAGCGTTGGTCACTGTCACACCATATAGGTTATAGTATTGTTGATAGAGTGGCAGGTTTCTTTCGCTGCTTGCAGATTGACCTTCGAACAACATCCAGCGACGTTCGTCAAAGAAGCGATGGTCTTCAAAGCAAAGTTCAATACGGCGTTCGTTACGGATGCGCTCACGCAGTTCACTCTGCGACATTCCACTATAAGCAGGCATACCTGCACGTGCACGAAGCTGGTTGATATATTGGTAAGCGGCATCTGGGCCCTCAGCCTCATTTACAGCCTCAGCCGCATTGAGCAATATTTCGCCGAAGCGGAAGATAGGCCAAGCATGATTGGGCACACTTGGATTCTTGTACGAAATGTTGTTCAAGAACTTCTTGGTGTAATAACCCGTCAATGTGCCGCCATGGATTTCTTGGTAATCTTTTCCATCTGGGTAAGATACATCTACCGCACGATTTTCCTCTTGATCTCTATCGCCCCACATCGCACCATGATGCAAGATGGTTTGACTTAAACGTGGGTCACGGTTTCTATATGGATTCTGAGAATCGTAAGTAGGATCTTTGTCAATTGGCAAACCGTTGATGGTTTCATAGCAGTCTACTAGATTTTGTGTAGGATTCACACGGCCAGTAGAGTTGATAGTACCACTGAATCCACAAGGTGCAAGAAACAAATCGACATCCCAAGTAGCCCACAACGAACGGCAAAGAATGAATTCATTATTGTACACCGGATTGGTCACAAAGCACTCATAATAATCATTGGCAGTATTGCCAGTGTTATACAATTGATAAGGATTACTCAAACGACTATTCAGTGTCAAGAATTGTTTTGCTGCATCTGCCGCATCCTTCCAGTATTGAGCATTGTTGCTTCCATTATGCAGTTTCGACGCTCTATAAAGTAATGCACGTGTTTTCAAGGCATAAGCTACAGCGCCACTTACACGACCCCAGTTCTCAGTTTCATTACTATAACGGAAAGGGAGATTCTGCGCAGCGATATCACACTCGTCAGCAATCCATTTCAATGCATCTGCAGCATTAGTACGCTCCATATTCATTGCACCTGGATCACTCAGGTCAAACACGATAGGTACACCATTCTCATCGTCACCAATGATAGGCGCATCGCCAAACCAAGCCACTACATCGAGGTGGAAGATAGCACGAAGCAAACGAGCTTCAGCTATATTACGATCATAAAGATGATTATCATCCCCATCTTTTTCAGTGTTACCGATTACTGATGGGCGAGCGTTCTTCATGAACTGATTGGCTTTACGTATTCCATACATCGCATTGCTCCAAGGCGTCAACAATGGATGGTTCACAGCCGAATAGCTATCTGTAAGCACACCATGATAATAATGCACGCTCCAGAAAGAGATCGCATTGTCTGTCATACAATCACGCGAAGCACCTAGGAACTGACCATTGGTGTAACCACTGAAGCCATCGGGTAAGTTGGTATAGATGTTGGCCAAGAAGCCACGAGTGTTGTCTTTGTTCTTGAACACTTGATCTTCTGACATCGAAGTATCATACTCTTTGTCCAGGAAGTCGCTGCATGCTGACAATGATATTGTCAGCAGTGCAGTAGCCATATATTTAATTACTTTTCTCATAATCTTAAGTTTTTCTGGTATTAGAAGCCGATGTTTACACCAAACATGAATGATCTGGTCTTAGGATACCACCAGCAGTAGCTCATAGGTTTTTCTGGGTCTGTATCGTCGGGCAAGTTGCTCCAGTTGAACAGGTTGTAACCACTGAAATAGAAGCGGCATTCAGTCATAGCAGCTTTAGCAATAAGCTTCTTTGGTAGTGAATAACCTAATTCAATGTTACGCAATGACAAGTAATCACCATTTCTTACCCAGATATCATTCTGGTAAGTACCCGAACCACGATCACTATCAATAGCGTTGAAACTACCGTATACAGGACGAGGATACATCGCGTTCACGTTGCGTGGATCGTTTGGATCGTCAGTATAGTAACCCCAAGCTTTAGTCACTTCGTGTGTACCCATGTTACTCCAACCCGAGAAGCTGATAGCTGGCGATAAGAATACCGAACGGTTCAAATAGGCTGTCAATACCACGCGAGCGTCAAAACCTGCATACGAGATGCCGATATTCAACGATGGCGTCAACTCGGGGATCATGGTGTAGCCCGATGGCGTCATATCGTTTGAGTCGATGATACGGTCGCCGTTCAAGTCTTTGAATACAGCCGTACCCAATGGTTGGTTACCGTTAGAAGCTGAGTTGTAAGGGTATTTCCAAGGGTTATCGATAGCATCCTGATGACTGGTAGCCACTTTGCTAGGATCGCTAGCCCATTGATCAAACTTATAGATGTTCCAACCACCGATACTGTTGGTGAATGCACCTTCATAAAGTTCGGCAACTGATGTATAGTCAAATATACGGTTACCTGTTTTGCGTTGCCATTCTACGTTTGGTTCTAGCTCATCCATTTCAGTGATCTTATTGGTGTTCCATGTCAACATACCCTCGATAGAGTAGCTGAATTTACCAATAGTATTACGGTGTCCCAAGGTGATTTCCATACCCTTTGTTTCGGCTTTACCATATGAATCTTGAGGAGCAGTCACACCTAAGATAGTAGGCACTGTAGAGCGAGTCACCAAGATATTCGAACGCCATTCTTTGAACAAGTCAACCGCACCGTATAGTTTGTGTTGGAAGAAGTCGAAGTCCAAACCAACATTCACCATATCCGAGATTTCCCATTTGTTGTTCAAGTTACCCGCTTTGCTTTCATACACCCCGTTGATATACGATTGTGATGTACCGAATGAATAGCCACCACCCGATGCATAAGTACCTTGATAAGGATAACGACCTGCACCTGTATAAGATTGTCCGGCACGACCATACGAAGCACGAGCTTTCAGTAGTTCGATATTTTTGCTTCTCATCCACGATTCCTCTGACAATACCCAGCCGATAGATCCACCAGGGAATGTGCCCCAACGATCATCTGGCGAGAAGTTATCACAACCCATGCGTGAGATATTACCCGAAACGATATAACGGTTATCATAAGCATAAGTAGCTTGCGCGTTGAATGACAGATAACGGTTTGACGATTCGTAACCGTGTGTCACATTCTGATAAGTACGAATGAATGCTGTCGCATCAATTGTATTCTTGCCAAATGAGTTAGCATACTTAAATCCAGCGTTGAAGTTGATATTATAATAATAATCACGTGGAGTAGTCGAAGGATTCGACAAAGCCGAATAAGTAGAGAAACGAGTATACGTATAATCGTTTACGCTAGCCACATTAGCCGTATAATTGTAGTTATACGAGTTCACATTATTGGTTTGTTGTGCCATGAATGTCTCATACGAGTCAAAACTGATCGTTGCATTGGCTTTCAAGCCAGGAACCAAACTACTCAAATCACCAGTAAGGTTCACTGTACTATATAGATTACGGCGACGGTTCTTGTTGATACCTGATGATGCCAATAGACGACCTGCGTTTGAAGCTGTACTCGATGCATAAATCTGACCATTAGGTGTATATACTGGTTCCATTGGATTAGCCTCAACAGCACCAAAAGTTACAATATTAAATACACCAGTCAAAGGTTGAGAGATATTGTCGATACGACCTCCCAAGTCAATAGACACATTCAAATATTTATTGATATCGATATCTACATTCGAACGAAGATTGTAGCGGTTCAACATATGTTGAGTACTAAAACCATCATTATACTCAGTCCATTTATCGTTCCACATACCTTCTTGACGTAGGTAAGAGAAAGACACGAAATAACGCGCACGATTATTACCACCACTCACTGTCAAGTTAGTCTTGTACATTGGTGCTTTATCACGATACAACTCTTCATACCAGTTCGTATCATAATATTTATATTGATCCATACCTGTCAGTTGCTCACCTTGGCTCACACGACGATACATTTCGATATCATAATCACTATACATTGGATCTTGACCGCTAAGGTATCTCACCTGATTACGAGTAAGCGCCATGTTATATGCGTTTTGTGTTTCCATCTTACCTGTCAAAGTTTGGAAACCCACTTCTTGTGTAAGATTGATATTGGTTCTACCCGCTTCACCGCGTTTAGTGGTCACGATGATGGCACCATTGGCACCACGCATACCATAGATGGCACAAGCAGCTGCATCTTTCAAGATAGTGATGCTTTCGATAGGATAAGCATCAAGGAACGAAAGGTCGCGCTCTACGTTGTCAACGATTACCAATGGACTACGAGCGTTAGCATTCATGGTACGAAGGCCACGGATATACATCGCTGTTTCGGTCCATCCTGGTTCACTGGCCCACTCGTAGGTCTGCATACCTGTCACAGTAGAAGTGAAAGCATTTTGCAATACAGTTACCGGATGTTTTTCCAGTTCCTCGCCAGTCACTATTGAAGTCGACTCTGTCACTAACTTTTTGGGCTTGCGGCCAAATGGCACAGGAGTAGTATGTGTGTACATATCCGCATCAGGCTCCATCACGATTTGGAAATCGGGATCAAAGTCAGCTATGGCGGTTGTCGAAAGGAAACCTACACTCTTGATACAAAGTTCGTCGGCCTGCTTCACGTTCTTCAGATTGAAGTAGCCATCTTTGTCAGACAAAGCGATACGGCTGGCTTCCGATACATTAACAACAGCGCCCGGTATAGGGTCACCGCTAGGGTCCACTATTCGACCACGGAGCACTCGGCCATCTTGTGCCCAGGCTACACAGCTCAACAGTGTGATAAGTGATAGAAGCATCAATCTTTTAGCTCCTGTCATCTTCTTTATTATATTATTAGTATGCATAATAGACTAGAATTAAGATTACCAACCTGGGTTATTTTCAATGTTTGTTTTCCACACTTCAGTTTCTGGAATGGGATACAAGTACATTCTCTCTGTGAATACGCGTTGTTGCGTCACTTTGCGTGTATAGACGATAGAGCCATTTTGCTCGGTCACATCCATACCATACACAGGACGTGCCAATGCTTTAGTAGCCACATTCCAACGACGCACATCCCATGCGCGGTGTTCTTCGAACGCCAATTCCACGGTACGCTCTTTGCGTAGGAAGTTTCTGATCTGCTCTTTTGTCTGTAAGTCGGTACGGTCAGTCAGCAAAGCTGTCATACCAGCACGGTCACGGATTGGCTGAATGGCATTCAATACTTGTTCACGGCTAGCACCCGATTCGTTCAAGGCTTCTGCATAGTTGAGAAGGACCTCAGCATAACGGATCAATGTCCAGTTGCGATAGCTCGAACCTGTATGTACAGAGCTTAAAATAGATTCAGGGATATACTTGCGTGTATAGTAGCCTGTAGGTGTCGCATTGGCATTACCGATAGGATTGTCACGTTGACCCAACAATACATTGATCGTACCATTGCCCCAAGCCACCCCATTGTACAAGATACTTGCAGTCAAGCGTGGATCACGATTCTCGCAAGGTCTTGCATCGTTGTAGTTGCTGTTGGCATTGATGCTTGGTGTAGCTGTGCCATTGTAAACAGGTGCACCTGTTTCGTCGTATTGCGCGAAAGGTGAAGTACCATCAGCCATGTCGTACATATCAACCAGATTTTGAGTTGGACACATACCTCCATTACCACCCTCGCCTACGGGTGTATCAGAGAAGATAGCTCCCCAGCCCACTCTTACGTCATTACGGAAAAAGATGGTTTCCTTGTTGTTTCCTTCGTAAGTAGTTCTCAATAGTGCATTGGTATAGGCATCTATCGGGTTGTTGTCTGTAAACAGACTGTAGTTAAAGCTGTGTTTCTCCATGAAATCTTCGGCTGCTTCTACAGCTTGCGTCCATGTCACACCCGATTCGCCACTGAAACGGTCACTTGCCATATAGAGCATCACACGCGATTTCAATGCGCTGGCCGCAGCTTGTGTCACACGACCCGCATTCGAAGCATTCGAACCTTCTTCGTAATCGATCATATCGGGTTCGCATTCTGTTAGCTCATTCAAGATAAAGTCTACTACATACTCTTTCAATGAAGGACGTGTCGTGTAGCCTGTCATCAAGTCGCCATCTGGGTCAAGAACTTCTGTCACCAAGGGCACAGGACCATAGCGCAAGAACATTTCCCAATAGAAGTAAGCACGGAAGAAGCGAGCCTCTGCTTTATAGTTTCTTTTCTCTTTCTCATATTTCTCGTCCGAGTCGTCAGTAGCTTGTGGCACACCATCAATGCGCTCTAGAATCATGTTGCATTTACGGATGCCACGATAACGACTTTCCCAAATTCCTGTGAATTCCGCATTTCCACCCCAAGCATAGTAATTACCGATGTTGAAGCTAGTACGTGTTCCACCATTGGCATAGCTAGTATGCGCCAAGTCGGTAGCTGCATCCAGCCAAGAGCTGTTGATACGGCCAGCACCATGAAGCAAGAAGTTGTACGTATCGGTATGAAACTGTTTCATCGTATTCCAGT
>CAMTOQ010000079.1 GCA_947074205.1 uncultured Bacteroides sp.
GACAGTGAAAGATGGTACAAGTAATGCAGACTTGGTGGTTCAATCACTTGCTTTTGATAAAGATGAATATGCTGTTGGCGAGCAAGTAAACCTTGTAGGCGTCTTGCGAACATTGGGTCTTGGCCCCGTTTATGATGAAGTGCTACAAGTGGCTTTCTTCAACTCAATGGGCAATCAGAATTTAGCTCAATACTCATCAAGAGTATTTATAGAGAAGGGTGTGCCTTATTCTTATGAGTTTAGTATCAATCCTAATCTCCCTGCTGGAGATTACCTTGTGGCGTTGTTTAAACCTGGTGACTCCAGCTATACACAAGCTTCAAATGGTATTCCGCTTAAGATAGTAGAGCCTACAGGTATTGAATCTTTAGATGGTGAATCCGCCAATCTTATTCTATACCCACAACCTGTGACTGATGTTCTAAATATCCGTGCTGCAAGCGGGTTGTGCACAGTTGAGGTGTTTGGTTTAGATGGTCAAAAGGTAATTACCGAACATCTCTCGGGTATGTCCAATGATTATGCTCTCTCAGTGGGACATCTACCAAATGGAACATATGTAATAACCGTCTCTACAAAAAAAGCTGTCTATACAGAGAAGTTCGTGAAAAGATAATCGATCTACAATGTAGTAGATGAAATAAATAAGACCTGCCGAGTGAGATCAAATCTCTACTCGACAGGTTCTTTTTTTTGAACTAACTTCAAACTAAAAGTGTTTTAGTTTAGATTTAAAACCTTATAGTTATGAAGAAATATCTACTTTTTTCCCTTCTTATTCTGTCTGTGTCATTGTTTGCTGCGGAGCGTACATCAGTTGAAGCTCTGCGCATAGCAGATGATTTTTTTGCTTCTCGGTCGGTGACTGCTACTCGTAGCGCTACGCCTATAACACTCGCTGCTACTTCTAACCAACTGCTTTCAGCGAAGAAAATGCAAGCTTACGATGCTCAACCAGCTTTCTATGTATTCAATAAAGGTGGCAATGCATTTGTCATCATCTCGGGTGATGATGAGATGCAACCAGTTTTAGGCTACTCTTTAAATCGTGAGTTTAGCATTGATAACCTGCCTGCCAATATGCTTTATTGGCTGGAAACCTATCAACGCGAGTACCACTTTATGCGTACCACTCCAGTGACTGAAGCCTACCAAGCGCCACTTAAGGTATCCACTCGCTCCTATCCTGAATCGGTATCTCCTTTGTTGGGAGAGATAATGTGGGATCAGAGCGCACCCTATAATGACCTCTGCCCCGAATATAATGGCACACGTTCGGTGACGGGTTGCGTGGCTACCGCTATGGCACAGGTGATGCGTTATCATAAATATCCTGCCAAGGGAAAAGGCTCTAACTCTTACACCAGCCAAACATTGGCATTGGCTGCCTCGTTCGACTTTGCTAGTACTACTTTCGATTGGGATAATATGCTACCTCAATATGTATCGGGCTCTTATACTGATGACCAAGCCAAAGCTGTAGCTACCCTGATGTATGCTTGTGGGGTATCAGTTGATATGGATTATACTCCCGATGATTCGGGCGCTATGCCTTATGCTGCTGCCGAAGCTTTGATAAACAACTTTGAGTATAGTAGCAACATTCGTTTTTTGCAGCGCGACTACTATCAATATGCTGAATGGATGGATCTGATAAAGACCGAAATTAGCAATAGTCGCCCTATCATGTACGATGGTCAATCTACAGAAGGTGGGCATGAATTTGTTTTTGATGGATACGATGAAAACGATATGGTGCATGTCAATTGGGGATGGTCGGGTGTTAACGATGGCTACTTTGCTATTTCGGCCCTTGCGCCTTCTAGCCTCGGTATTGGCGGAGGAACCAATCTAGGTGGTGGCTTCTCTTCCGATCAAGGAATGATCATTGGAATACAACCCTCTTCAGAAGGGACCTCTTATGTATCTAACTTCTACGTTTCTGAGCTCACCCCATCGGCTACAACTATCACTTTAGGAGAAACAACCAACTTTACCTTTACCGATCTTTACAATATGAGTACCGATTTCCCAGGTGGTGAAATCGCTATTATTGCCGAGTTGAATGATGGACAGACCGTGTTGGCTACCAAGGAAGCGTCTGCCATATCTGCATCGGCAGGTTACACCTCGTACAGTTTCAATAGTGTGACATTCCCCGCTTCCTTGCAGACTGGCACATATCTGATCTATGCAGCAACTAAAGCTACCGGAGAAGCTAGTTGGAGTAGAGTGCGTGGTTTTATGGGAGCAGCAACTCAATACTATGCTACAGTTTCGAACGGTGCTGCAACCTTGTCTAACTACTGGGGCAAGATAGAGCTAGGAGCCACAGTCGATATTAAGCACAATTTATATTGTAGTCTGATAGGTAACTTTGCATTGACTCTAGATAATACCAATGCCGAGCAAGAATACTTTGGTCAGGTGGGTATAGGTTTTATCTCGGACAACTCCTTAGTTTCGGTGTTCAATCCGTTGCAAGTCTATATGTCGGCCGGTGAAAGTGGCCTAGCTTTGGCACTATCCGATACATTGAGTAGCGCGGTAACTGCCGGCACATACGATGTTTACCCTGTGGCTCAGTGGGGTGATGAATATTATCTGATTGGTGATGCACAATCTGTTACTGTTAGTGCCAATCCGGGAGTGGGCACTCTAAGCGTCAACTCTTTTGCTGTGGCTCAATCGGAAGTGTCTTATGGTAGCGATGTGGTGGTCACTGCAACAATGGGAGTTAGTGGCACCTCTTCTATATATAGCGGCACAGTGGCAGTGATAGTGTTCGACTCTACTGGAGAAGATGAACAAGGCGTGTTCCTAAATAACCTGTTTATAGACCAGTCTGACTATAACTTTAGCTATAGCTTCAATCCATCTTTGGCTGTAGGCGACTATATGTTGGCGCTCTATGAAACGTCTACTTCTCCCTACACGCAAATGACAGATGGTGTGTCATTTAGCATTGTAGATCCTACAGGCATAGAAGATGATGCTGTTGATGGATCATCCCAATTAATAGTCTATCCAACGCCCGCTGAGGACTTTATCAATATAATTCTTCCTGCCGGAGCAGAGAGAATAAAAGTATTTGATATGCAAGGTGCCATGCTGATCGATGAATCGGTGGCAATTGGTGCTACTCAACAAATTTTGAACATTGCAGGTCTGCCCGCAGGTAGCTATCTGCTGAATGTACAGTTGGGCAATAAAGCCTTGAATCAGAAGTTCATAAAGAAGTGATACAGAGATACTGTGATTGACTTTTTTACAAGATAATCGAGTGGATTAGACTATTCGGCTTTAAATTGCAACCTGCAACCTCCGAAACTTTGATTGGAGGCTTGTAGGTTGCCTTTTTTTATCTATTTTTGTTTGTAGTTTGCGGTGATGTAGGTTCTGTTTTTCAGCCTACTCTATACCGTTTGGTGAGTAGCCCTTGCCAGCGTGGTGAGTAGCCTTTGCCAGCACGGTGAGTAGCCCTTGCCAGCATGGTGACTAGCCCTTGCCACCAAACCGGGAATGGGTAGTGATGTATCATTCATATTATTAGGTAGTTATAATTAGACTATTGGGCTTATGAAACAAATAATAATCAGTGTGCTAGTGCTGCTAACTCTAGCAGCATGCCAATCTTCAAAAAGCATGAAGTCAAAAGAATCTACAACCGATCCTCAGCCCATAGGGCAAGTAGTATCGCCTATTCTATCGCCAATCATAGGTGGGGGAACTGCACAAGCTCGTTCGCCACAAGTTTTTATCTATAAAACCAAAGCGGACTACTTTTATAACGTGCCTGTGATGATGAACGACCAACGAACAGTTATCGTTTCCTATCCTGCACCTATCGACCTAGTCTATGGTGGCAAATTGCGCCTGCCTACTCATTTGGTTGATGGATGGTTGCTCGATAATCGTGGTATAGGACCCAATGTGGCTTTTTTGTCTTACACCTACGAGGAGTATAGCCAGATGCCCACAGCCCCCACGATGGAGCAGCTGATGAGTCACATCATAGACAAACATCCTTTGACAGCTTTTCGCTTTTGTGGACCTCGTGCCGACTATACGGATTTGGTGCCACAATTGAATAAGTTGATTGAAGATAACTTTAGTTCATTACCAAACAACGAGCTAAAACTGAAACAAGAATAAAATTTTCATTTAAAACCTATACATGAAAGAATTTGTAATCTCCGAAGCCAAGGTCGAAACCGCAGTACTTGTGGGTATCATCACCCAGACACAAGACGAGCGTAAGACCAATGAATATCTAGATGAATTGGCTTTTCTCGCCGAGACGGCGGGAGCGGTAGTTGTTAAACGCTTTACACAAAGATTGCCCACCGCCAATTCGGTGACCTATGTGGGTAAAGGTAAGCTAGAAGAGATAAAAGAATATCTGTTGCAAGAAGAAGATAACGAACGCGAGGTGGGGATGGTCATCTTTGATGATGAGCTATCGGCCAAACAGATGCGAAACATCGAAGCGGTGCTCAAGGTGAAGATACTCGACCGTACCTCTTTGATTCTCGATATCTTTGCCATGCGTGCACAGACAGCCAACGCAAAGACTCAAGTAGAGTTGGCGCAATATAAATATATGCTACCCCGCTTGCAACGCTTGTGGACCCACTTGGAACGTCAAGGTGGTGGATCGGGTGCCGGTGGTGGTAAAGGTTCGGTAGGTCTACGTGGTCCGGGTGAAACTCAGCTGGAAATGGACCGCCGTATCATTTTGAACCGTATGTCACTACTGAAAGAGCGCCTTGTTGAGATTGAAAAGCAGAAGACTACTCAGCGCAAAAGCCGTGGTCGCTTGATTCGTGTGGCACTAGTGGGCTACACCAATGTGGGTAAATCTACCTTGATGACCTTGCTCTCGAAGAGTGAAGTATTTGCCGAAAACAAGCTGTTTGCTACCCTAGACACTACGGTGCGCAAGGTGATTATTGAAAATCTGCCTTTCTTGCTTTCGGACACAGTAGGGTTTATTCGCAAGCTGCCTACCGACCTGGTTGAGTCTTTCAAATCGACCTTGGATGAGGTGCGCGAAGCCGACCTATTGCTCCATGTGGTAGATATTTCTCACCCTGGTTTCGAAGATCAAATTGAGGTGGTGAATAAGACCCTGGCCGACATTGGTTGTGGTGACAAGCACATGATGTTGGTGTTCAACAAGATTGATGCTTACCAATGTGTTGAGAAAGATGAAGACGATTTGACACCACGTACCAAGGAGAACAGAACGCTTGAAGAACTGATGCAAACTTGGATGGGTAAGATGCACGACAACTGCATCTTTATTTCGGCCAAAGAGCGTATTCATTTCGACGAGTTGCGCAAGGATGTGTACGAACGTGTGAAAGATCTGCATATCCAGAAGTACCCTTACAACGACTTTCTTTATCAGATATACGACGAAGAAACTGAGGAATAGAACAATAACACGCTACTTAGAAATATATGAAAAACTATCGCAAACTGACGGAAGAAGAGATCCTTCTGCTGAAGAGCCAATCGTGCATTGCCGACAACTGGGACAATGTATTGGTGGCCGACGGCTTTACGACAGACTATGTGCATCACACTCGTTTCTCGGGTGAGGTGAAGCTAGGCCTATTCGAAAAGGAGTTTACCATGCGTGGTGGAATAAAAAAACATGCAGGCTTGCGCCATGTGTCGCTACACAATGTGACTGTAGGTGATAACTGCTGCATAGAAAATATTCAGAACTATATCGCCAATTATGATATTGGCGAAGACTCGTTTATCGAAAACGTGGATATCATCTTAGTAGATGGCTGTTCTACGTTCGGTAATGGGGTAGAGGTGGCTGTGCTCAATGAAACAGGTGGCCGTGAGGTGCTGATCAACGACAAGCTGTCGGCCCATCAAGCCTATATCTTAGCGCTCTATCGTCATCGTCCCGAACTTATTTCGCGCATGAAAACGATGGCCGAGCACTACTCCAAGAAGCATTCTTCCGACCGTGGCACTATAGGTAAGCGTGTGATGATTCTCAACTCCGGCTCTATCTGCAACGTGCGTATTGGCGATGATGCCCGTATATGTGGCACTTGCCGACTAAGCAATGGTAGTATCAACAGTAATCAATATGCGCCTGTGCATATTGGTCATGGGGTGATTTGCGATGATTTCATCATCTCATCGGGCTCGCATGTAGACGAAGGTACCATGCTGACACGCTGCTTTGTGGGCCAAGCTTGCAAACTTGGACACAACTACTCGGCGTCCGATTCGTTGTTTTTTAGTAACTGTCAAGGCGAGAATGGGGAGGCATGTGCCATCTTTGCTGGGCCATTTACGGTGACTCACCATAAATCGACACTTCTCATTGCCGGTATGTTCTCGTTTATGAATGCTGGCTCTGGTTCCAACCAGAGTAACCATATGTACAAGCTCGGACCTATCCATCAAGGTACATTGGAGCGTGGTGCAAAGACCACTTCCGATTCTTATATCTTGTGGCCGGCTCGTGTAGGTGCTTTCTCGTTGGTGATGGGGCGTCATGTCAACCACTCCGATACTAGCGATCTGCCATTCTCCTATCTGATAGAGCAACAAAATACAACGTTTCTTGTGCCGGGTGTCAACCTTCGCAGCGTAGGCACTATCCGCGATGCACAGAAGTGGCCCAAGCGCGACAAACGTAAAGACCCCAATAAACTCGATTTTATCAACTATAATCTGCTTAGCCCTTACACCATTCAGAAGATGTTGGCAGGCCGACAGATTCTGAAAGAACTAAAACGAGTGTCGGGCGAAACGTCTGAAACTTACTCGTATATGAGTGCCAAAATCAAGAACTCCTCTTTGAACAAAGGTATAAAGTTCTACGAAATGGCAATCCATAAGTTTTTGGGCAACTCTCTCATTAAGCGTCTAGAAGGTATTAACTTCGCTAGCAATGATGAGATACGCAATCGCTTAAAGCCCGATACAACAATAGGCGAAGGCGAGTGGGTAGATATTTCCGGTTTGATTGCACCTAAGACAGAGATCGAAAGATTGATGGTGGATATTGAGCAAGGGCGAATATCTAAACTGAAGGAAATGAACTCGGCATTTGCAAAGATGCATGCCGAATATTACGGCTACGAGTGGACTTGGGCCTATCAGAAGATTAAAGAGTTCTATAAGATTGACCCGGAAACAATGACAGCTGCCGATGTGGTTCGCATTGTGGAGCTTTGGAAAGAAGCGGTAGTGGGGCTAGATCGTATGGTGTATAGCGATGCCCGTAAGGAGTTCTCGCTGTCATCCATGACTGGCTTTGGTGTTGACGGCTCGCGCGATGAGATGAGGCTCGACTTTGAGTACGTGCGTGGCGACTTCGAAAGCAACACTTTCGTTACAGCTGTCTTGAAGCATATAGAGGACAAAGAAGCGCTAGGCAACGAATTGATAAGTCGTGTTAAACCACTACTGTAGTCCAACTGCTTTCGCTTTTTTATCTTACATTTGTATCAACTAACTAACTCAATCATATTATTTTAAAACGAAGAAAATATGTCAAACATTCCGTTTAAATATCAACCGATGTTCGAACATGAACATGGTAAAGATAAAACAGAATATTACCTGTTGACCGATCAACACGTATCGGTAAGTGAATTCGAAGGAACACCTATCCTTAAGATTGAAAAAGAGGGTCTAGAGCTGATGGCTAAGACTGCATTTCACGATGTGTCGTTCATGTTGCGTCGCTCGCACAACGAGCAAGTAGCTAAGATTCTTCGCGATCCAGAAGCTAGCGACAATGATAAATATGTAGCTTTAACTATGCTTCGCAATGCCGAAG
This sequence comes from uncultured Bacteroides sp., assembly GCA_947074205.1. Lineage (GTDB taxonomy): Bacteria > Bacteroidota > Bacteroidia > Bacteroidales > Bacteroidaceae > Bacteroides. The sequence continues at coordinate 7,826 of CAMTOQ010000079.1, forward strand.
TAGCTGCAAAAGGTCAATTGCCTTTCTGCCAAGATAC
>CAMTOQ010000080.1 GCA_947074205.1 uncultured Bacteroides sp.
TAAAGCATTTGTAAATCTTGGAATAATATGCGATAGCTTGCTGCCTTTTTCTCAACAGCTAGCGGGTAGGCTCTTGAAGAGGATGGCATACGATAAAGGCGCATCGAGCGGCCCTGAAAAGTGAACTCTACAAAATCACCCACCTTAGGTTTATTTGTTTGAAGCATCTCGCATAGCGTGTCTGTGGCTTTCTCACCGGTAGTCATTATGGCCTTGCACTCTTTTAGTTGCGCTAGCAATGCCTTTACGTCAGTCGCTTTCACCACTTCTAGAAATTTATCTGAGGCATTGTCTTGGAGACGGCGGATATGCGTAGCGGTATCAAAAATAGCTATGCCTTTTTCATTGAGCAGATCAATGATCTGATCAAGATGAAACGTCTTATTCTTTTGGTCGATAAAATAGAATTTATCACCATAAAACATTAGTCCCATGATGCGCCACATATCATTAGTAAAGTTGGGATAATAAAAATTCATAGCCCAGCGCTTGGGTTGCGGTGGAAAACTACCTAGCATTAGCACTTTGGCATTGGCTGGTAAAAAAGGTTCCAGAGGATGCTGTTCAATTATGGGTTGCTCCATACTATATTATTTCCAACAAATATCGCAATAAATCCATATCCTTCATCCAACTTACCCATAAATAGTGCAAATAGAAGGGACATTTATGAGCCAAAAGGCCATAAAAAAACGCTAAGGATTATCTCCATGACGTTTCTTTATGAGAATGATATATGCTTAAGCTTTAGTATCTTGTTTTGCCTCAGGCTTTTTCTTCTTCGACTCTTTCTTTGCTAACAACATAATGTTGTATGCATACTCTGTCATCCACTGTTCTGAGTAGCCAAGACGTTCCTTATACTGTTTTACAGCCATTGCAGTCTTATGCACATCATCAGCTTTCCATACATTTTTCGTACAGATATCGTGGATTGTTTTTTCAGTCATCGTACGCAATGCGCCCGAGAAGAAAGAAGGAAGACGAAGCTTCCATTGCATCAGGTTGCTCAACAACATTACAAGGTCGTTAGAGAAAGCTTGATACATAAAAAGATAAGAGTTTATATCATTTTGGTTGCGGCAGTTGCGCTTCACCGAACCATCAATTTCTTTAAAGAAAGACTCAGTAAGTCCATAGTCCTGCATCAACATACGTTTAGCAGCTGCTTTCTCACCTAGTCCCAATTTGCCACCTTGTGTTGGTATCTTGAAGAGTCGCTTGAAATTGGCCACGTCAGGAGTTAAACGAATATTTGTTATACCCAAATTAATGGCAATAACAGATTGAAAATAAACGCGCGTCAAGGATACGAAATCTTCTATACTTCCTACTGATTTTTTGTCTTCAGCATTCTTATTAAATAGATTAGCAAATATGCTCATGTAGTTTGATTGACAAATGATTAATAATTGATATTGTGAGGCAAAAATACGAAATAACTTGCTATTAGCAACAAAAAAGCCGAACTTTTGAAAAGCTCGGCCATACACATATAGATGTGAGAGTATTATTGTTTAGAAGCTTCTAAAGATGCTTTGCGGAATTCTTTCATAGCTTTTTCAATTTCCAAAGAAAATTTACGAGCACGTGTTCCAGCAGCTTTGTTACCTTTTTCAATTTGGTCAATTGCGTCTTTGTTGAAGTCAGCAATCAAACCGTCGATTTTTTCCATTAATTCTTTCATGACACTTTCAATTGTTATTTCGTTAATAATATCGGGCAAAAATACACTCTTTCCCGAGAAAACTAAATGATTACACATTTTTTATAAAAAAATCTTCTTGTAACTTAGCTAGATATGCCCTTTTTCCTTTTTTAATTACATTTGTAGCATGAAATCAAACATATCTCACTCAGTTATTAAATCGTGGATCGCCCAAGGCGAGCACAAACAGCAAGATTTCAAATTCGAAATTTCAGATTCACGCAAGATAGCCAAATCCATATCAGCATTTGCCAATACAGAAGGCGGAAGATTACTAATAGGTGTTAAAGACAATGGCGGAATAGCTGGTATCTCTACCGACGAGGAACAATATATGATTGAAGCTGCTGCACAACTCTATTGTTCTCCCCAACCTGTATTTTCGATGCAGACAGTATTCGTAGAGGGACGCACCGTGTTAGTAGTTCAAATCGAAGCGAGCCAACACAAACCAGTGTTTGCAAAAGATGAGCAAGGCAAACTTTGGGCTTATGTTAGAATAAAGGATGAGAATATATTGGCTACTCCCGTGCACCTATGTTTGTGGCAGCAAAATGATAGTGCCAACAACGAGGTTACTGCATTTACGGAGCGTGAACAGTTACTACTAGATATGCTCAAAGATGAACCGATGCTATCATTAAATCGTTATTGTAGAAAGTCCAAGGTTTCTCGACGTGCAGCTCAATATCTTTTGGCTAAATTTATTCGCTACGATATAGTAGAACCAGTATTCGAGAACCATTCTTTCTTTTACCGCTTAAAATAACTCAGAAACACTTTACCCATATGGATACCCTTTTCGGATACATCGATTTTGCTAATAATATATTGTGGAGCTATCTACTAGTAGCTTTACTTATCATCTGTGCTGTTTGGTTCAGCATCAAAACTCGCTTTGTTCAGTTTAGGCTTTTCAAAGAGATGATTCTTTGCTTAACCAGTTCGATGGAGAAGGGCGAACACGAAAAAAAACAAATATCCTCGTTCCAAGCCTTCGTTATCTCACTAGCAAGTAGAATTGGAACAGGCAACATGGCTGGTGTGGCTACAGCGATAGTTCTTGGAGGTCCGGGTGCCATATTTTGGATGTGGGTTATAGCGCTTTTGGGTGCTTCGTCTGCGTTTGTCGAATCTACCCTCGCCCAGCTATATAAGCAGAAGGGAAAAGATTCTTTTATTGGCGGTCCTGCCTATTACATGGAAAAAGGCTTGAAGAAGAGATGGATGGGTGTGATCTTTGCTGTGCTCATTACTATAACGTTTGGATTGGCTTTTAACTCCGTTCAGAGCAACACTATATCCGCCGCTGCCGAGCATGCGTTTGGCTGGAGCAATATGGTAGTGGGGGTCGTCATCACCGTGCTTACATTAATCATCATCTTTGGTGGCATTCATCGCATTGCTAAAGTAAGCGATGTTATAGTACCCATCATGGCCATAGGCTACATCATCATTACTTTAATTGTTATCATCCTGAATTACGAACGTATTCCTAGCGTTTTTGAATTGATCATTTCGAGAGCATTTGAGTTCGATTCGGCGGTAGGAGGAATGCTAGGAGCGGCTATTATGCAAGGCGCCAAAAGAGGACTTTTTAGCAACGAAGCCGGTATGGGTTCGGCGCCAAACGTGGCAGCATCAGCTAGCGTGAGTCATCCCGTCAAACAAGGTCTAATACAGGCTCTGGGTGTGTTTACCGACACGATTATAATCTGTTCGTGCACTGCATTCATTATCCTCTTTAGCGGCGAGCAATATTTAGATACCCACAATGGCATCCAACTCACACAAGCTTCTCTTTGCAGTGAGATAGGTAGTGCCGGCAGCTACATTGTGGCAATTGCACTTTTTGTCTTTGCATTTACAAGTATCATTGGGAACTACTATTACGGCGAGGTCAATATGAAATATCTAAAGGCAGGCCCTAAAGCGATTATGCTCTATCGCATTGTCGTTGGAGGTATGGTCATATTTGGCTCGTTAGCTTCGCTCGATTTGGTATGGGCGCTAGCAGATATAACTATGGCCTTTATGACACTATGTAATCTATTCGCTATCATTCTTCTAGGGAAATATGCCTTCCGCTTACTTACTGATTACAGTCAACAGCGCAAGAGGGGAATAAAGAGTCCGACCTTTAGAAAAGAATCTATGCCTGACATCAAAGACGATTTGTCTTGTTGGTAAGATTTAGTTGAATTATCTTATTCAAACCTAACGTCTTTCTTCTCCTCAGCCTCCTCTGTGGGGTGTAAAGGCGTGCCACAGTGATGACAAAATTGGGCTACAACATCGTGGTCCTTGCTACCGCAATTGGGGCAGTGATAGTTAGCGTACTTCTTTTGCTCCTTAATCATTGATACTGATACAATACCTGTTGGAACAGCTATGATGGTATAGCCTATAACCATAACAAAGGCCGATAAAAACTTACCAAGTGCAGTGGCAGGCGTGATATCGCCATACCCCACAGTAGTCATAGTTACACAAGCCCAATAGATACTATTTGGAATATTATTAAACGCAGAGTTCTCCTGAGTTCCCTCTATCATGTACATCAATGTGCCTATTGATACTACCAATATGATAACAAACATAAAGAAGACAATAATCTTCTTGCCGCTTCGCTTGATGGATGTAAGCAGAAGTTCGCCCTCTGCCCAAAAGTTGAATAGCTTGAATATCCTGAAGACTCGGATGATACGGAAGGCACGAATCACAAATAGATAACGCGCTGCTGGTAAGAAGAACGCCAGATACAATGGCAATGTAGCCAACAAGTCTACTACCCCAAAGAAGCTAAATATATACTGCTTAGGTCTCGGCGAACAGTAGATACGCAAAACATACTCTAGGGTAAAGATGCCTGTAAAAAGAAACTCCAAAACGATGAAGGTAGTTTGAAGTTTCTGGGATACTCCTTGCATACTTTCGACTATCGCCAATGCAATACTCAGAATAATACATATGATGAGTACAATATCAAAGGCTTTACCCGCAGGTGTGTTCGACTCAAATATAATAGAATATAGCTTAGCCTTGAGCTTTTGATTAAAGTTAGATTTTTGTGTCATTCTAGTACGATTTAAGATTTTAATCTACCACCCAATGTTTGTAGTGTGCTCTTGTTTTAGCAGGATCATATATCAATCCGTCCTTGGTTGGTATTCGCAGAATATATTTTTTACCGGTCTTATTGGGTACCGAATATCCGCGCAACCAAGGGTTAGCATCTCTAAGCTGAGCATAAGTAAGACCCTTTGATTGTGCATAACTCACAAGATCTACAATTGGAGAATTCACCTCTTCTGTAGTGTATGGGATAGCCGGATACAGATCAGTGCTTCTAAGTTTAAATCCAAACTTCGATGGATTTTTGAAGAGTTCTTTTACAGCAAGCAGTCTAAACATATAGCGTGATGTCTCTTCTACTAAAAGCAAGTCCATGCCTTCTTGTACCTTTTGTTTACTCAATTGTGTAGAGATGCGCCCCTGACCTGCATTGTATGAGGCTGCAACAAGCATCCAATCTCCATATTTAGCATAAGCTTGCTTAAGATAGCGGCAAGCTGCACGAGTTGATTTTTCAATATTGTAGCGTTCGTCTACATTATCATTTACTTCCAGCCCGAGTTCACGACCTGTTTGGGTCATAATCTGCCATAAGCCAACGGCACCTGCCGGAGATCGTGCAGTGGTGTTGAGACTACTCTCAATAGCCATAAGATATTTGAAATCATCAGGAACTCCTTCTTCTTGCAATATGGGTTCGATTTGAGGGAAAAACCTATTTGCTTTCTTAAGGGTTTGTATGGTATTAGAGTGCATATAGGTGAAAGCCAAAAGCTCTCTATCCATGCGTTCACGGCGGTCGTAATTGCGCAAATCATACTCTTTTCCTGCAAAAGTGGCTTTCTGAGGCACTGTGGGCAAGATATTCTCAATAGTATTGTTACTCTGTTCTGATTCGGATGCTTCGTGTGGGAGTCTACTAGCTAACAAAAAAGGGATGCAAGCTCCAAGTGCAATTAGTACTAAAAACTTAACGAAACTATCTAATTGGGGTAATTTCATGCTTCTGAATATCAATGGTAAAATATATAACCTGTTTTGCAAAGATAATGTTCCTTTTAACAGCTGCAAAGAACTTTTCTTCCTTTTCATTCGTTTTTTAGGAATCGGATACACTCTAATCTTTTGAAGTATGAATATAGCTATCAGTGGTGCCAGTGGCTTTATAGGTTCTCATCTCACCACATATTTAACCAACCTTGGACATCATGTCACTCCCTTGAAACACTCTCTGTTTCGAGAACAAATGGAAGGCGAATTGCAACAGATTATATCGCATAGTGATGTAGTAATCAATCTTGCAGGCGCTTCGCTTAACCACCGCTGGACTACTGCCTATCAGAAGGAATTGATAGAAAGTCGCATAAAGACAACTCGTATGCTGGTAAAAACTATAAATACGGCGTCAACCAAACCAAAACTCTTGATTTCTGTATCGGCAGTGGGTTACTATCCGGACGACGGGATTATTTACGACGAATATACAGCTAAAAAGGGCCAAGGCTTTTTGTCTGACCTATGCCAGGCGTGGGAGAATGAGGCTAGAAAATGTTCACCCGAAACACGGTTGGTTATTACTCGATTAGGAGTAGTATTATCATTGAACGGTGGCGCTATACAGCAATTACTTAAACCTCTTAAGATGATTAGACTAGGAGTTGCTGTGGCACCAGGTACACAACCCATGCCATGGGTAGATATTAAGGATGTGTGTCAAGGTATGACTTTCATTATAGATCATACAGATATTGAAGGAGTCGTCAATCTAGTTGCACCTGATTTAGTTTCGCATTATGTATTTGTACGCCTCTTAACTATAACCCGTAAAGGTTTAGCTACCATCATGATACCTCAGTGGGTGATAAGACTAATGCTAGGCAAAGGATCGGTTGTGCTAACTCAGGGACAGCAAGTCTATCCCACAAAACTGCTTGATATGGGATATCAATTTAAATCGCCTACAATAAAATGCTTTTTCAAAAACATAAATAGTTAGATTATGGATTACGAAATAACCCACCAGCCAGAAGAGTGTCTTTTCAAGACAGTTATTGATGGCAGAACAGCCTTTGCACAGTATCGCATTATCGACGGAAGTCTTGATATCATCCATACAATTGTGCCCAAACCTTTGGAGGGACAAGGCATTGCAGGAGCCCTAGTTAAAGCCACCTACGATTACGCATTGGCTAAAGGATATCTACCTAAAGCTAGTTGTAGTTATGCTGTAGCTTGGCTAAAACGCCATCCCGAATACATAGAAAAAGCCCCTAATTAGCCATAGCTACTAGGCATTTTTCACGGGCAGACGTTTCCATAACCAGCGAGGAATCATCTGCCAAAAGAATACAATAATTCGATATCGCCAATCGATGATGGCAACCCGTTTCTTGCGTTGCAGTGCTTTCATTATATGTTGAGCCACCGAAACTGGTTCCATTAAAAGCGGATAGTGTTTACTATCATTTAGAAGTGCGGTCTTCACAAAGCCGGGGCGTATATCAGTAAAGACAATATTAGACTTTGTCATTACTGAGAGTTGCTCCAAAGCATCGATGTAGCAGTTCTGAAATCTTTTGCTGGCCGAATAGGCAGGCGCAGAACCTAAACCTTTTGTTCCGGCGATAGAACTTATCACTGCTAAATGGCCGTATCGTTGTTTCTGAAAGTAGTGAAACGCCGCGGTGGTTAGTCTAACAAAGCCATCGACATTGGTTTGTACCGTTTTTAGTTCCACCGAGCTGTCGAGTGTAGCATTTTGGAAGCCTATCCCAGAGCTGAGCAAGAACATGTCCATGCCTCCTAGTTTATCAATCAATAGCTGCAGCAGCTGAGG
>CAMTOQ010000081.1 GCA_947074205.1 uncultured Bacteroides sp.
ACCTGCTTTGGGAGCAGGGGGTCCCAGGTTCGAATCCTGGTACCTCGACAAACAAACAAGTTCAATGACACTGATACAGACTTTAAATGCTGAATCAGTGTTTTTTTGTTATATATACTTCGCATATATTAAACACAACCCTCTCCTACTAACGAACCAAATATCATTGAAAGCTGTTTCTATTAATATATAGTATCTATATTTGGCACAATTATTGTACCTTGTTTATCGAAAATAGAAACATAGAATTGTCACTTTCATAGTAAAACTATTTTTATCATTCACTATTAGAGAAAGTAAAGGAATAAATATATGAATAATAAGTTCTCAGAAAAAGTTTCAAACATAATCATATTTAGCAAAGAAGAGGCCGGAAGATTGCAGAATAAGCAAATCGACCCTGCTCATCTATTGCTAGGAATGTTGCGCGAAAGAGACGGCAAAGCAATAGATATTCTATGCAAACTAAATGCAAATATTGACGATATAAAAAGTCAGATTGAAGAGCTTATAAAGGAAGAGCCTGCAATCTATGATTTGCATGGTGCCGACTTGACCCTAACAGCCGAGACAACTAGAGTGCTAAAGCTTTGCATACTAGAAGCACGTCTTCTTAAAAGCGAGACAGCCGATACCGAACACGTTCTTTTGGCTCTACTAAAAGATAACAATAATATCGCTGCAACGGTATTGAGCAAAAACCATATTGACTACCAAGCAGTGTTCGAGCAGCTGACTCTACAACCCGATACTACAGCTGGAATGAGATTTCCAGACGAGGAAGATGATGACGAGATGGAGGACAAGCGCCTCAATCCTCGCTCGGGCAGAGATGAGGGCAAACAATCTACCCAAACAGCTACTCCTAAGAGTGCAAACGAGACACCTGTACTCGACACATTTGGAACAGATATGACCAAAGCTGCCGAAGAGGGACGTTTGGACCCTGTAGTGGGCCGCGAGCGCGAAATCGAGAGATTGGCTCAAATCCTTAGTCGCCGCAAAAAGAACAATCCAATCTTAATCGGTGACCCAGGTGTAGGAAAATCGGCCATTGTGGAAGGGCTTGCATCGCGCATCGTTCAAAAGAAAGTTTCGCGAATCTTATTCGACAAACGCGTAATTGCACTTGATATGACTGCCGTAGTGGCAGGCACTAAATATCGCGGCCAGTTCGAGGAGCGTATTCGCTCTATCTTGAACGAGCTAAAGAAAAATCCTAATGTTATCTTGTTCATCGACGAGATTCATACCATAGTGGGTGCCGGATCGGCAGCAGGCTCAATGGATGCAGCCAACATGCTAAAACCTGCTCTAGCTCGTGGCGAAATACAATGTATCGGTGCTACAACTCTTGACGAGTATCGCAAGAACATCGAAAAAGATGGTGCACTAGAGCGTCGTTTCCAAAAGATCATGGTAGAACCAACTACTGCCGAGGAGACTTTGCAAATCTTGAACAACATTAAAGACAGATACGAAGATCACCATAATGTGACTTATACGGAAGCAGCACTCGAAGCGTGCGTGAAGCTAACCGATCGTTATATCACCGACCGTAAGTTCCCCGACAAGGCTATTGATGCTTTGGACGAAGCTGGGTCGCGCGTGCATCTTACCAACATCAATGTTCCAAAAGAAATTGAAGAGCAAGAGAAGTTGATTGAAGAGGCTAAAGAGAAGAAAAATAAAGCGGTAAAATCGCAGAACTTCGAATTGGCAGCAAGCTTCCGCGACCAGGAGAAAGATCTAATTGAGGCACTCGAATCAATGAAAATTGAGTGGGAGAAAAGCATCAAAGACAACAGACAAGTGGTAGACGAAGAGGAAATTGCTTTTGTGGTATCGATGATGTCGGGCGTACCCGTACAGCGTATGGCGCAAGCCGAAGGCATGAAACTTTCGACTATGAAGGATACGTTGCAATCAAAGGTTATCGCTCAAAACCCTGCTATCGAGAAGCTAGTAAAAGCTATCATGCGTAGCCGTGTAGGATTAAAAGATCCTAACAAACCAATTGGTACATTCATGTTCCTTGGTCCAACGGGTGTGGGTAAGACTCACCTAGCCAAAGAGCTTGCTAAATATATGTTTGGCTCGACCGACGCCTTGATTCGTATTGACATGAGCGAATACATGGAGAAATTCACAGTGTCACGTCTGATCGGAGCACCTCCGGGATACGTAGGTTACGAAGAGGGTGGACAGCTTACAGAACGAGTAAGACGTAAGCCCTACTCTATCATTCTTCTTGACGAAATTGAGAAGGCTCATCCCGATGTATTCAATCTATTGCTTCAAGTGATGGACGAAGGTAGATTGACTGACAGTTATGGCAGAATTGTAGACTTCAAGAACACAGTGATTATCATGACGTCTAACATTGGTACTCGCCAGCTTAAAGACTTTGGACGAGGAGTTGGTTTTGCCACTCAAGGCCGATTGGACGACAAAGAGCACTCGCGCAGCGTTATCACAAAGGCACTCAACAAGTCTTTCGCACCCGAGTTCTTGAATCGTATTGACGAGATTATCACATTCGACCAACTGGAACTTGAGGCCATTAAAAGCATCATCGACATCGAACTTGTGGGACTATACAGCCGTATCGAATCAATTGGTTATAAGCTTGTTTTGGATGATGCAGCCAAAAACTACATCGCCGAAAAAGGATATGACGTGCAGTATGGTGCTCGCCCATTGAAACGCGCTATTCAAACTTATCTTGAAGATAATATCTGTGAGATTATAGTGGCAGCCAATGCGCCCGAAGGCACTACTCTACACGTAGTGTTGGACGGCGACAAAAACGATTTGAAGATTAACGTTGAATCCTAAAGAACAATAATAAACTCAAATGTCAAAATGTCAGACCTAACCGTCTGGCATTTTTTTTGTTTATAGTTGTACCAAAAACATAATATTTTATTTCAAACATATAAGAGTATGCAAAAAGGTAATATTGGGGTTACAACCGAGAACATTTTCCCTATCATCAAAAAGTTCTTATACAGCGATCATGAGATTTTTCTTCGTGAATTAGTTTCAAATGCTGTTGATGCTACTCAAAAGCTCAACACACTTGCAGCCATCAATGAATTTAAAGGCGAATTAGGCGACTTGACTGTTCGTGTATCAGTAGACGAAAAAGCAGGAACTATCACTATCTCCGATCACGGTATTGGTTTGACAGCCGAAGAGATTGATAAGTACATCAACCAGATCGCTTTCTCGGGCGCTAATGACTTCCTCGAAAAATATAAAAACGACGCGAATGCCATCATCGGTCACTTCGGTCTAGGTTTCTACTCGGCTTTCATGGTAGCCGACAAAGTAGAGATTATCACTAAATCTTATCGCGAAGATGCACAAGCTGTGAAGTGGACTTGCGATGGCAGCCCTGAATTTACATTGGAAAACTGCGATAAGAAGGAACGCGGCTCGGATATGGTTCTTTATATCTCTGATGATAGCAAAGAATTCTTAGAAAAGGCTCGTATCGAAGGCCTATTGAAGAAGTATTGTCGTTTCTTACCTGTACCTATTGCTTTTGGCAAAAAGGAAGAGTGGAAAGATGGCAAAATGGAAGCTACCGACGAAGACAACGTAATCAATGACACTAATCCATTGTGGACTCGCAAACCAAGTGAGTTGACAGATGAAGATTACGTGAAGTTCTATCGTGAACTTTACCCAATGTCGGACGAACCATTGTTCTGGATTCACTTGAATGTGGATTATCCGTTCCATTTGACCGGTATTCTTTATTTCCCAAAAATAAAGAGCAACATCGACATGAATCGTAATAAGATTCAGCTGTATTGCAACCAAGTGTATGTAACAGACTCAGTCGAAGGTATTGTGCCCGACTTCTTGACATTGCTTCATGGAGTGATTGACTCACCGGACATTCCATTGAACGTATCGCGTTCTTATTTGCAGAGCGACTCGAACGTGAAGAAGATCTCTACTTATATCACTAAGAAGGTGTCAGACCGTTTGCAATCGATGTTCAAAAACGATCGTCCACAATACGAAGAGAAGTGGAACGACTTGAGAATCTTCATCAACTACGGTATGTTGACACAAGAAGATTTCTACGAAAAGGCTTGTAAATATGCGATGTTCACCGATACTGACAATAAGCACTACACTTACGAAGAGTATCAAACATTGATTAAAGATAACCAAACAGATAAAGATGGCAACTTGATCTATCTTTACTCTAACCACAAAGATGAGCAATATAGCTATATCGATGCAGCAGTAAACAAAGGCTACAACGTATTGCTAATGGACGGCCCGCTAGACATTGCCCTAGTAAGCATGTTGGAACAAAAGTTCGAGAAGACTCGCTTTGTGCGTGTAGACAGCGATGTGGTGGATCACCTCATTGTGAAAGAAGAGAGAAAAGCCAACTCACTTGACAGTTTGAAGCAAGAAGCTCTTCGTGTGATGTTTAAGAGCCAATTGCCTAAAGTAGAAAAAGTGGAATTCAGTGTAGATGTACAAGCATTGGGCGAAAACAGCGCACCTGTATTGATCACACAAAGTGAATATATGCGCCGTATGAAAGAGATGGCAAACATCCAAGCAGGTATGAGCTTCTATGGCGAAATGCCTGATATGTTCAGCTTAATCTTAAACTCAGACCAACCATTAATCAAAAAGGTATTGACTGAGGAAGAGAGCAACTGTAACGCAGAAGTAGCACCTCTACAACAAGAAATTGCTACGGTTCAGAAGTCGCATGATGAATTGCAGGCTAAGCATAAAGACAAAAAGGATGACGAGATACCAACAGCAGAGAAAGACGAGCTGCAAGATCTTAACAAGAAGATTGATGGCTTGAAAGCTCAAAAAGATCAAATCTTTACGGAGTATGCCGGCAAAAACAAGGTAGTTCGTCAACTTATTGACCTAGCTTTGCTACAAAACAATATGCTGAAAGGTGAAGCGCTCAACAACTTTATCAAAAGAAGCATTGACTTGATCTAATTAAGATTGATTTTTTAGTTATTATTTTCGCAGAAAGAGTATTGGTTGACCGTAGACCAATACTCTTTTTTTTATAATTCACTCGCTATTCTAACAGCTTTATTTATAAACTTTATCTATATTTGACAAGCAATAAAACCGCAGCAAAATAGATTTACATGAAACAAAATGGTATAACCCTATTCTTGTTTTTCTTGTTGACTTGTGCCCTACCCCTATCGGCACAAAAGGTAGGTCTTGTGCTCAGCGGTGGTGGTGCTAAAGGTATTACCCATATCGGAGTAATTCGCGCACTAGAAGAGAATAACATTCCAATAGACTATGTGGCAGGTACTTCAATGGGAGCCATTATAGGCTCGCTCTATGCCATGGGATACTCGCCCGACGAGATGACCGAGATACTCAAATCAGAAGATTTCAGAAAATGGTCCACAGGCGAAGTCGAAGAGGAGTATATGTACTATTTTAAGCGCAACATTCCCACTCCGGAGTTTTTCAATGTCCGACTTAACCTAAAGGACTCAATCAGTATAAAACCCCATTTCCTGCCTTCTAGTGTTGTAGACCCTATACAGATGAATCTGGTCTTCGTAGATATTTTTGGACCGGCTACAGGAGGAGCAAAAGGCGACTTCGATAAACTATTTATTCCCTTCCGCTGCGTTGCCGCTGATGTTTACAACAAGAAACAGCTGATCATGCGAGAGGGGGATTTAGGGGATGCTGTTCGTGCCTCTATGACTTTTCCATTTATGTTCAAGCCAATCAAAATTGACAGTGTATTGGCCTACGATGGGGGAATCTATAACAACTTCCCCACAGACGTAATGCGCAATGATTTTCAGCCCGACATTATCATTGGTAGCGTAGTGGCAGGAAATCCAAGAATGCCCGAGGAAACGAGCCTATACAGCCAAATTGAGAACATGGTGATGCAGAAGACCGACTACTCTTTACCGGAAGAAGAGGGTGTGGTAGTGCGATTTAAGTTTGACGATATCAACCTTATGGATTTTCACAAAGTAGATGAGCTAACCGAAATTGGATATCAGAAAACATTGAAAGTGATTGACTCCATAAAAAGTCGAATTCCACGAGAAGTCTCTCTCTTTGAACTTAAGGTTAAACGAGATGTATACAAAGGCAATCTTCCCGAACTTACATTTGACAAGATAATAGTAGAGGGCGTAACTCCTCAACAACAATCGTATGTCAAGAAAGAGCTTCGGGTAGACGACCTAGAAAGGTTTAAGTATGAAGATCTCAAAACCGGCTACTTCAGACTATTATCTGACAAGCTTATCTCTGAAATTATTCCTCACGCAATATATAATGATTCATCTAAGAGCTTCGATCTACACCTAAAGGTAAAAATGGAGAATGATTTTTCCGTGAGAATAGGAGGCAATGTATCTACAACAAATGCCAATCAGATCTATCTTGGCATATCTTATCAGAACCTTAACAACTACGCTAAAGAAATCTCTCTCGATGGCCATATAGGAAAGGTATACAACAATGTGCAACTGATGGGGAGAATCGACTTTGCCACCAGAATACCCACTTCCTATCGTCTAATAGCTTCTTACAGTGCATTTGATTATTTCAAAAGCGATAGGCTATTTTCGCAACATAACAAACCGGCTTTCAATCAAAAAGATGAGATGTTTATCAAACTTAAGGTAGGTGTACCTTTCCTCACCACCAAACGTGCCGAATTCGCCTTTGGTATAGCTGGAATTAAGGATCACTATTTCCAAAGTAGCGTTATAGACTTCAACAACGACAAGTTCGATCAAAGCAACTATACAGTTTGGGGAGGGTCAATCAGTTTCAATGGTAGCACGCTCAATGCAAAACAATACCCCACTCTAGGCACACGTGAAGCTCTAGTTGCCGAAATATACAGCGCAAAGGAAACTTACTATCCGGGAAGCTATGAGCAAAGAGGAAAAACCTATTCAGAACGCCATTCTTGGCTACAACTTTCCTATATGAAGGAGAAATATCATATGCTTAACAAGACCTTCACGCTGGGTTGGTATGCTAAAGCTGTCTATGCTGCAAAAAACTTCTCTGAAAACTATACGGCTACAATGATGCAAGCCCAGCAATTCAGCCCCACACCTTCTAGCCAATACCTCTACAACGAAGCTTTTCGGGCTAACCAATACGTAGCTGCTGGCATTCGCCCAATCTATCGATTCAATCAAATGTTCTCAGCTAGATTCGAAGCATATGGCTTTGTTCCCATTTTTCCGATAGAAAGGAACTCCATCAACAAAGCTTATTACGGAAACGCCTTCTCTAAATTTGAATATATCACAGAAATTACCGCTGTTTGCAAACTACCCTTCGCTGCTCTGGGCGCTTATGTCAATTATTATAGTTCTCCCAAAAAGAACTGGAATATTGGGCTTTCTATCGGCTTCCAACTCCTAAACTACCGTTTCTTCGAGTAATAATCGAAAAAAGTAGACCAAAAGCTTGTAGTTTCAGAAAATACCCGTATCTTTGCACCCGTTAAAAGAAATAGGCATGGCCGCGTAGCTCAACTGAATAGAGTAGCTGACTACGGATCAGCCGGTT
>CAMTOQ010000082.1 GCA_947074205.1 uncultured Bacteroides sp.
ACAACCGATGATGCGAATGGCCCATGGTGTGAGATCATATCCTTTCTGTTTGGCGTCGATGATAGCTTGTAGTCCGGTGAATTCCTCTACTTTTCCGTTGCTACTAGTAACTACAGAACAAGTCACAGTTTTTGCCGTTTTAGCGGTGACGTAAATCACTTTAGCGTTGGACTTCAGCGAGCCATCATCGTTGTAGGCACCTACACCGCTATAGCCAAAGTGTGCATAGCCTGCACGTAGGTGAGGCACTACATTCACTAGGGGTGTTTCTGTGGCTTGTCCTGTTTGTTCTACACCTTCTGCATCGACAGGTGAAACAAGAAACTGATATTTGCCTGCTGTGATACCCACTATGTCGGCGCGGCCATAGGTGCCATAGTTACGCACTAGTTCGTAGTCCAGTTCTTGGTACTCGCCGCCCTCGGCACGGTAATATACATTGTAGCTTTCTGCATCTTCAAGGAGGTCCCATGTGACGTAAGCCGATTCGAACCATCCGCCACACTCCTTAATCGAGATGTTGGCAAATGCGGTTGTTGCCGTAAAGAGAACGGCAAGGAGAGATAACCATTTTGTTTTCATATTCATTGCTTTTATAGTAGTTGACGTAATAATATTGTTAACTACTGCAAGTTTACGCTGAATCACGTTGCATTATGTGTAAATATCTCCTTATGATGTAGAAAAAACGTTCAATTCGGCAGAATTGAACGTTATGTAGGTGAATAGTCTATTATTTCACTATTGGTTTACCATCAGAAGCCCAGCCAATAAAGCCATTGTCCAGTTCTACCACATGGTATCCTTTGGAAGATAATATTTCGGCAGCATGTTTGCTTCGTTTGCCACTGCGGCAATACAAGGCTACAGGTTGGTCTTTTACAAGAGTGCTGTCTGCCACTTGGGAAAAGTCTTGGCTCATCACATCAATATTGCTCGAGTTGGCTATGTGCCCTTCTGCATATTCGGCAGGGGTACGCACGTCGACTAGTTGTACATTGGGTTGTGCAATGAAGGTACTAAATTCATTTATCGTAAGAGACTTGAAGTTCTCTTTGGGTTGACCACCAAATAGAGTGGCAAACATCGCTGCTATTGACATAATAATAATGTTCATAATTGTACGTGAAACGAACACTCCTTTTACATAATGTATAAGGAGTGAGATTGTTGTTTTGTTCGATAGGATTGGGGTTAAATATATATAGGACTTCTTTTAGAAGTTAATTGGAGTACAGTCTACTCGTTGTCGGTTTAGGTTGTAGTAGCTAAAGCTGATGTTAGCAGTTGAACCATCTTCGATGTAGTGCCCTACGGGAATAGACATATAGGCACGACGGCTATACGACATAGGGTCTTGGTTGGCATCATGATAGAGCAATAGTTTTACCTCTCTTATACCCTCTGATGACATCGACACCTCTTCTTCGATAACATGTATCAGGTGCTTCCCGTTCTCCATCTTGAGCGACAGCACCAAGTTGATGTAGCCATTGCCTTTCGAAATACTCATCACCTCAAGCGGGTCGGTTTTAATGATTCCATTCAATTCCTCAGCGGATGGATCCATTGGGATAGGGGCTAGCACTTGTGCAAGTGCATAAAGCTCTGCTTGCTGGCCTTCGTGCTCCAAGTAGTTGGATATGATGCGAAATGTAGTGTCGGCCTTAACTTTGGTCTGTGTGCGATCGTTGATAACAGACAGCGTACGATTGTTGTCGGTAACTACCTGCTCTATTTTTCCACTCTGCCCGGTGATGGCTGTCATAAACTCCAGCTTCACAGGAGGATACTCGTAATCATCGTCCTTGCACGAAGCTAGGCCGATGATTAGTAAAGCTAGTAGGGCAACTGCACAATAGTTAAGTTTACTCCGCATCCGCTAAGTGATTGATTAATGGATTGGCATACATGGTAAGTATGCGTTCGTATAGAAATGGTATATCCTTGTTAGGTATATCAATCTTATCGATTTGCTCGGCAATATACTCTTCATAGCGCGTTTTCTCGTCGGCCGAGTAGTGATTAGCAAAACGGTCTTCACCTTTAAGAAGATCATATGCCACATAGTTGCCGGGGTAGAAGCGATAGTTGGCATGGATATGCTTATCTAGTTCTTTGGCAACTGCTGTGAAAATTTCGTTCTTAGAGAGTGAAGCGTCCAAGTTCGTTAGGAAATCATTGATACAGTTGTCCATATGGAAATGTACATGTCCTTTGTATCCTTCGATACCCTTTTCCATGTTCATCAAATCATCCGCAGTTGTTTTCTTGTACTCTGGATTGTCGCGTTTCAACTGATACTCTTGAGCTTTCAGATAGTCGCAGGGGTCGTACTCGTACGAGATAGTAAGCGGCACTATGTTTAGCTCTTTCAGTTTGTCGATAACACTCCCTTCGCCACCCATAGCCAGCATTTTAAGTACACTTTCTTGTGTGCGGTCGTTCGAATCTTTAGCGCGACCTTCGCGTTGGGCAATCCATATCGCTTGATCCAGATCGGTGATATTGTAATGGATATAGCGTGACATACGTTCGGATGATTCTAGCATCTGACGCATGCTCAATGCACGTTGTACGATGAACGATTTGTTGAGGCGTACAAACTTCTTTATCCAAGGATGAATCAGCAAATTGTCTCCAATAGCAATCTCCACGGCTTTTTGACCATTGCGTATCAGCATCATAGAGAGAAACCCAGAGTCGAGTACAATATCTCTATGGTTAGATATATATGTATAAGGCTTGCTGATGTCGGGCAGCTTAGTGTGATCTAGCGATACACCATCAGTGGCTTTTTGCTCTAGTGCAATGAGGCCTTGATAGCATAGTGCACGTTGAAATTGATCTATAGTCTTGCATGCACGCATCTCTGCGGCCAGCACATCAAAGGGTACACCTTCCAACACTACCTTCGTAGCCGATTGGAATGCAGGGTCTGCAATCAAATCCTCTACTATTTCCGGAAGTTCCTCGTTAGTATAAGAACGTATATCGTCAAACTCTTTTAGTTCCATAGTTTAAACTATCTAAATAGGTAATTCAATTGTTTTTATCACTCATTAAGCAAGATTCTTGCTCAATGCATTCTCAATAATATCAGTCATCACATCTTTGATGTCCAGACCGGCGGCACGCACTTGTTGAGGGATGAAGCTAGTTGCCGTCATTCCCGGAGTAGTGTTTACCTCTAATAGGTTCACTTTATCGCCTTCGCTGATGATATAGTCGATGCGTATAATGCCCGAACAGTTCAATATATCATAGATGGCCGATGTGAGCTTTTGCACACGGTCGGTCAGCTCGTCCGATATACGTGCAGGAGTAATCTCGTCTACTTGACCGTTGTACTTGGCATCATAGTCGAAAAACTCATTGCTTGTCACCACCTCGGTGATGGGGAAAACCACAGCTTTATCTTTTGTCTTATAGCAGCCGCAAGTAATCTCTCGTCCTTCCATAAAGGCTTCGACCATTACTTCAGGGGCTTCACTAAAAGCTTTAACAATTGCAGGCTCAATTTGTTCCATATTCTTCACCTTAGTTACCCCAAAGCTAGAGCCGCCAAGGCTTGGCTTGATGAAACAAGGTAGGCCGATGTGCTCTACTACCTCTTCGGGTGTGATGGTTTGGCCATTGCGTAGCACCAACGACTCGGCAATGCGCATGCCAAAGCCTTTCAGGTATTGGTTGCAGGCAAACTTGTCGTAGGTCAATGCTGCAGCCAGCACACCGCAACACGAGTAGGGGATGCGTAGCAAGTCGAAATAGCCTTGCAGACGACCATCTTCGCCGGGCGTGCCGTGTATGGTGATGTAAGCAAAGTCGAATACAGTCTTTACGCCAGCTACAGTAAAGCTGAAGTCATTGCGGTCGATAGGTGCTTTGCTTCCATCGGGTAGCTGAACCTCCCAGCGCAAACCTTCGATCTCTACTATGTATAGGTTGTAACGTTCTTTGTCGATAAACGAGTAGATGCCCTGTGCGCTACGCACCGACACCACGATTTCGGAGGTATCACCTCCGGCAACGATTGCTATATTAGGTTTCATTACTCTAAGTCTCTATTACTGATGTAGCTTTTCCACTTGTCGATCAAGGCAGTCATGTCGCTTGGAATTTCTGAGTTGAAGTTCATCTCTTCCTTCGTCACGGGGTGAATAAAGCCTAGCGTCATAGCGTGTAGGGCTTGGCGTGGGCAAGCATCGAAGCAGTTGTTTACAAACTGTTTGTATTTACTGAAATGTGTTCCTTTTAAAATGTCGTGGCCTCCATAGCGTTCGTCGTTGAACAAAGTGTGGCCGATGTGCTTCATGTGTACACGAATCTGGTGAGTACGTCCTGTTTCGAGGATACACTCCACTAGTGTCACATAGCCCAATCGCTCAATCACGCGGTAGTGAGTCACAGCGTGCTTACCCATTTCGGGGTCGGGCATCACAGCCATCTGCATGCGGTCTTTGGGGTTGCGGGCAATGCTGCCTACAATGGTGCCTTCGTCCTCTTGCACGTTGCCCCATACCAAGGCACGATAGCGGCGTTTAGTAGTCTTGTTAAAAAACTGATTGCCTAAGTGAGTCTTTGCATCAGGAGTTTTGGCAATCACCAACAGGCCCGATGTATCTTTGTCGATACGGTGCACCAGTCCCACGTGAGGGTCGTTGGCATCGTAGTCGGGGTTATCTTTTAAATGCCAAGCCAGGGCATTGACAAGTGTACCCGTGTAGTTGCCATGGCCGGGGTGCACCACCAATCCTGCTGGTTTATTCACCACCATCAAGTACTGGTCTTCATAGACCACGTCTATTGGAATATCTTCGGGTATAACTTCGTTTTCGTAGCGAGGGCGATCCATTTCGATGGTGATTACATCCATCGGTTTCACCTTATAGCTACTTTTTACCGCTTTGCCGTTGGCCATCACAAATCCACTGTCGGCCGCCTTCTGTATGCGGTTGCGCGATGCGTTAGTCAGTCTGTCGAACAGATACTTATCTACACGTATTGGTGCTTGGCCACGGTCGGCCACCACTCGGAAGTGTTCGTAAAGCTGGGCATCCGCCTCTTCGCCTACCGGCTCAATGTCGTCAGTCAGATCTAGATCGTCCTGCAACTCTTCGGGGTTTATATAATTTTCTTCCATCAGAACCACGAGTCATTATCAACCGAACTCTTGTGTGGAATAGCCTCCACAAAGTCGAGAGAGTCAGAAGCAAGCGAGTCAACCACCATCTCTCTTTCGCCACTACCTACCACTAGTGTTAAAGTAGCACCAATGGGTACACGGTCGTTAAGCTCCAGCTCACGTTCGTTATATTTTACGCCATACACCCAGTCGCGTTCGCCAGGTACCAGCTCATTTTCTGTTAGTTTAAAACCCGATGCCAAGAACAGCGCGCGCGCTTGACGTGCCGAACTGTTGTCGATCACATCGGGCAACACCACTAGAGGTATGTTATTGGTGTTCACAGTGATATACACCGAACGTCCCTCTTTTACTCTCGATCCGGCATCCGGATTCATGTCGAGGATGATACCCGGAGTCTTGTCTTTGATATATATCGAATCAGATACAACCCCTTCGAGTCCTATCTTTTGCAATTCTCGGACACCTTGTGCCAATGTCATATTCTCAATGTTGGGTACAGTCACCGCTTCGCCGTGGCGGGTATAGCTATCGAGCCAAGCCAATACGCCATAGACCAATCCGGCGGCAACAGCCACCATCAAAACCAAGTTCAATAAGATGTATTTACCTGTTTTCAATTGAAATCTGTTTTTTATAACGTTATTACGCCCCAAAGATACATAAAAACACTTTAGGGCGATGTATATGACAACTTTTTGTCGTCAGCTTCACCTTTTTTACCCTATAGCT
>CAMTOQ010000083.1 GCA_947074205.1 uncultured Bacteroides sp.
GCACAATGGGGTGCATTTGTGGTGATGCGTAAGGCGATCGATGTATTGCTAGACGAAGGTGCTGCGATGACTTATGTGAACAATGCTATCGTTAACGAAGATGCAGTAGAGGGCGAAGCTCCTGTTACTCGTAGCGCTCGCAACGGTGCCGCTCAAGGCGATGCTGTGGTGAAAGACGGTAACAGTGTATATGTAAAAGAAAACGAGACAGTATCGTTCTTTATCCATCCCGAAGAGAATGTGGTGATCAATAAGGTGTACTACAACGAGGTGGATGTGACCGATCAAGTGGTGAACAACGTGTTTACTACACCTGAGGTGGCCGATAAATCGTCGCTTCGTGTGACATTGACTTCTAATGGTCCTATCCCTGTGCAACGCATCGAAATGAGCCAAGAAGAGATGACCTTGAAGGTGGGCGAATCGACTCAACTTACAGCTACTATATTACCTCGCAACGCTACTAACAAGGGTATTGTTTGGAGCAGCAGCAACGAAGAGGTGGCTACTGTTGGCGAAGATGGCACAGTAAATGGTTTGATAGCAGGTAGCACTGTGATTACGGCTACTAGCGAAGAGGGTACTATCTCGGCTAGCTGTGCAGTAACTGTATTGTCTAACAACTATTACTTCCACGCTGAAGATGTAAAGGCATATGTCAACGGCACTACCAACCTTGCTATCTCGATGTACAACGAGAACGAAGTGGTGGCTTATCAGTTTGATGTTCATCTTCCGGAAGGTGTTCAACTGGGCGACTACTGGGGCTACTGTCCGTTGTATTTCTCAGAAAGAAATTCCGGCCATACTTACTCGGCTAGACAAAACGGCAACGTGGTGCGCTATGTGGTGTACTCTGAGATGAATTATGCTGTATCGGGCAACGATGGTGTATTGTTTAGCTTGCCGATGACCATTACTCAAGACCTCGGCACAGTGCGTGTAGATATTAAGAATATCCATGTGACTGGTCGCAATGCTATCGACTTTACACTACCCGACATGAGCGTTCGTCTGCTAGTGAGCGATTACGAGCTAGGCGACTCGAACGGTGACGGACACGTTTCTATCTCGGACGTTATCAACACAACTAGCTACATTCTTGGCAACTGGACAGAGAAGTTCATCTTCGATGCAGCGGATATCAACCGCGACGGCAACATCACTGTGGCCGACGTAGCGGGTACGGTGGAAATCATCTTGAACCAACCTATGCCTAGCAGCAACGAAACAAGAGGCTATGCCGCACAATCGTTCGAAACTATCACTGTGGACAACGGTCGTATCGTTCCTGGACGCAACAATGTGATTGCGCTTCAGTTGACTAACGCAGCTGCTTACAGTGCTATGCAAAGTGAAATCCGTCTGCCCGAAGGTATGCGCCTAGTAGGTGTGAGCAACTTTGGCGAGATGGGCCGCACCAGCGACCACTCTTCTGCTTGGGCACAAGTGGGCGACAATGATTACCGCTTCGTGAGCTACTCTACTGCCAACAGCAATTTCGCTCCTGCCCAAGGTAGCGTGATCTACCTCACTGTGTGGGCCGATGAAGATGTGCAGCTTGGCGATGCTACTATCGAAGTGATGCGCACCCGCATTGCCAACGATAAGTCGGAAGAGTACGAACTGGCTACAGTGCAAGCGCCTGTGGTGGTGGTTCCAACCTCTATCGAAGGCACTCTAGGCGATAAGATGAACATCTATGCTAGCGGCAAATATCTATATATCCAAGCAGCAGAAGATGCTCAGCTCTTCTTGATCTCTACTAGCGGTGTGCAACAGCCTCTGCAAGTGAAACAAGGCGATAACCAATTCTTCATCGAAAACGATGGTATCTATATCATCAACGGTCAGAAAGTGGTGATCAGATAAGTTTAGGGCTTCGGCCTTTATACACTATTGATATTACTCCCCTGCAAGCGTTCGCCGCTTGCAGGGGAGTTTTTTTGTACCCTAAGCCTGATAACGAGAGAATAAGCCAACAAAATGAACGCACAAACTGTTATATATATAGGTATAAATATACCTTTTGTTGCACCTCATACTAAATCCGATACCCCATGAAGAAGCTAACCGTCCTCACACTGTTGGCAGTCGGACTAGCCATAGTTCTACTTGCCACCCCACGCCCCGACCCTAGTGACAAACGAGCCACCACCTCTTACGAAGAGTATGTAGAACTGCTAAAAGCAGGCAATACGGATATCAACTACACCGATTTTCGCGACTGCTATCATGCCACTCCGCTCATAGTAGAGAAACGAGAGTTCGAGGCGCAGCTCAAGGAGCAACTCAATAAAGATATGGAACAGGGGTTGATTGATGAAGCATTGGCTACCCTCGGCATGTTGCTCGAGCTGGACTATACCGAAATCAGCACACATTTGGTGACGGCAGGTTGCCAACAGAAAAAAGGCAACCTTGAACGCGAAGGGATTCATCAGGAGATAGCTATAGGGCTGCTAGAATCGATTCTGAGCAGCGGTGATGGCAAAACACCCGAAACGGCTTGGCAGATCATTCAGATGCCCGAAGAGTATATTGTGCTGCGGGTGCTCGGTGCAGAACCCGTTAATATTGAACGAATAGAGGCAACGCCCAGCTGCGACAAGATAGAGGCTAATGTAAATGGTAAGCCTTTCTGCTTCTACTTCGACGTATCGAAAGTGTTGGAACTGGCACAGCGATAGGGGACTGGTGGATAGCTGTGGTCACCGACCAGGCAAGGGCTACTCACCGAGGTAGCAAGGCGTGGTCAGCAATCATGGCAATTTGTGAAGCAACTGCTCCACCACGTGGGGGTAGTATTGGTATTCTAACTGATGCACACGTTGGGCCACCTCCTGAAAAGTGTCGCCCGGATGCACGGGGCAGGTGGCTTGGAAGATGATGCCGCCCTCATCATAGTGCTCATTAATATAATGTATGGTGATGCCCGTTTCGGTGTCGCCGGCCTCTACAACCGCTTGATGCACACGATCGCCATACATGCCCTTACCACCATGACGAGGCAACAGAGCAGGATGAATATTGACGATGCGATTGGGGTAAGCATGAAGCAATGCTTCGGGCACACGAAGCAGGAAACCGGCCAGCACGATGAAGTCTACTCCATACTCACGAAGGGTCTGTACCACAGGATCGCCCTCGCGCCATTGAGCATTTTGGAACACTTGGCAAGGCACTCCCAACCGTTCGGCACGTTTCACCACGCCGGCATCTGACTTATTGGACAAAACCAAAACAACTTTTACTCCCTCCTTCTTTTCGAAATAGGCAATTAAGTTTTCAGCGTTAGAACCACTTCCAGAAGCAAAAACAGCGATGCGTTTTTCCATAAATATTCCTTTTTTTGTGCACAAAACAGCCAATAATGCGCAAAAAGCTGCATTTATTTAGTCAAAAGTTTGGCTGTGACAATAAATATACATTTCTTTGCACCGCAAATTTAAAGAAATAAAACTATTTATTCATTAAAATCTAAAAGTTATGTCTGATATTGCATCAAGAGTAAAAGAAATCATCGTTGAAAAATTAGGCGTAGAAGAATCTGCAGTAACAAATGAAGCTAGCTTCACAAATGACCTAGGTGCAGACTCTCTTGACACAGTAGAACTTATCATGGAATTCGAAAAAGCTTTCAGCATCACTATTCCAGATGATCAAGCTGAGAAGATCCAAACTGTAGGTGACGCTATCACTTATATTGAACAAAACGCTCAATAATCGTATTTCCTTAATATGGAATTAAAAAGAGTAGTAGTAACAGGTCTTGGTGCACTTACTCCACTTGGCAACAACGTTTCCGAATTTTGGGAAAACCTTGTTAATGGTGTTAGTGGGGCAGGACCTATTACTTTATTTGACGCCTCAAAGCATAAGACACAATTTGCATGCGAAGTGAAAAACTTCGATGCGACAAAATATATCGACCGCAAAGAAGCGCGTAAGATGGACCGTTACACTCAGTTGGCCATGGCAGTAGCTAAGGAAGCTGTAGAAGACTCGGGCATCAACGCAGAAGACGAAGACAAGACACGTATTGGTGTGATCTTCGGTGCCGGTATTGGTGGTCTTAAAACCTTCGAAGAGGAAATAGGTGGCTATTACCAAAACGAAGAGAGAGGCCCACGTTTCAATCCGTTCTTCATCCCTAAGATGATCGCAGACATCGCAGCTGGCCAGATTTCTATTCAATATGGATTTCATGGACCCAACTACGCCACATGTTCGGCTTGCGCTACTTCGACCAACGCCATTGCAGATGCCTTTAACTTGATCCGTCTGGGTAAAGCCAATGCAATCGTTACTGGTGGATCGGAAGCGAGTGTAACCCTGTCTGGTGTAGGTGGCTTCAACGCTATGCACGCATTGTCTACACGCAACGATGACCCTACAAAAGCTTCACGCCCATTTAGCGCTAGCCGCGATGGTTTCGTTATTGGCGAAGGTGGTGGCTGTTTGGTTCTTGAAGAACTAGAGCACGCAAAGGCTCGCGGAGCGAAAATTTATGCTGAAGTAGCTGGTGCAGGTATGTCTGCCGATGCTTATCACTTGACAGCTTCTCATCCTGATGGTTTGGGTGCTAAACTTGTGATGCGCAATGCATTGGAAGATGCAGAAATGCAACCAGAAGATATTGATTATATCAACGTACACGGAACGTCGACTCCAGTTGGTGATATTTCGGAATCGAAAGCCATCAAGGAAGTATTTGGCGACCACGCGTATAAACTAAATATCAGTTCGACAAAATCGATGACTGGTCACCTTCTAGGTGCTGCCGGTGCGATTGAATCGATCGCCGCCATCCTTGCGATGAAAAACGGCATCGTTCCTCCAACGATCAATCACGAAGAGGGCGATAATGATGAGAATATTGACTACAATCTTAATTTCACTTTCAACAAAGCGCAAGCTCGTGAAATTAACGCTGTGCTCTCTAACACCTTCGGGTTTGGTGGCCACAACGCATGTGTAATATTTAAGAAATACGTAGATTAATACTGTGTTACGTAACCTTACAGAGAAGATAAGACTTCTGTTCGTCAAGAACAGAGCGTCTTATCTTTGTTTTTATAAGATACTAGGGTTTGTGCCACGCGACATCACTCTGTACCAACAGGCACTGATGCACAAGTCGCTGACACAACGCACCGATGAGGGGCGCCCCGTAAACAACGAACGTCTGGAGTTTCTTGGCGATGCCATACTCGATGCCGTTGTTGCTGATATTGTATACAAGCACTTCGAAGGAAAGCGCGAAGGATTCTTGACCAACACTCGCTCGAAGATTGTACAACGCGAAACGCTAAACAAACTAGCGGTGCAAATCGGGTTGGACAAGCTCATGAAGTACGCGACACGGTCGTCCTCGCACAACAGCTATATGTATGGCAATGCTTTCGAAGCTTTTATCGGCGCTATCTACCTGGACCGCGGCTATGCCGACTGCAAACGCTTTATCGAGGAACGCATCTTTGTACCGTTCATCGACTTAGAGAAACTGTCGCGCAAGGAGGTCAACTTCAAGTCGAAGCTGATTGAGTGGAGCCAGAAAAACAAGTATGTAATTTCGTTCGAACTCATTGAGCAGTGCTTAGATAAGGAGAACAACCCGATATTTCGTAGCGAGGTGTTGGTCGAAGGACTGGCGGCCGGTGCAGGTACGGGATACTCCAAGAAAGAGTCGCAACAGAATGCAGCCGATATGGCATTGCGCAAACTGAAGAAGAGCGAATTTAGAACAAAAGTTGCCGAAGCGAAAGCACAAAAAGAGGCTGAATTGCTACCCA
>CAMTOQ010000084.1 GCA_947074205.1 uncultured Bacteroides sp.
CCAATAGTCGCGTTTAATTTGATTGGTCACTGTCAACAATGCATCATTATTGGTGAAACGACCCATACGCTTAACATGTCCTACATAAGAATACATGCTGAAGGAGAAATTAAAATTCTTGAAGATAGTGAACTCATTGCGCATATTCATACGTACCTTTGGCGTTGTGTTACCTTGGAACACTTTATCATCATTATTGTATTTTCCATTGCCATCCACATCGAGTATTTTGGGGTCACCTGGTGTTTGACCGTATTTAGCTGCATCTTCTCTTTCATGCTCTTGCCATACGCCAGTAAATTTATAGCCCCATACTTCGTCCAAGGCATGTCCGATGAAATAGCCATTCTGAATATCATCCGCCTCTTTCTGACCAATCACGTTGCCTGCCGCATCCTTAATCTCTTCCATGATGCCATAAAGATGATTGATGCGGTTTTTGTTGTAGCTCAGGTTAAAGCCCGTGCGCCAAGTAAAGTTGGCCATCTGAATATTGGTAGAGTTCAAAGAGAGCTCAAGACCTGTATTCTGTACTTCACCAATATTTGATTTCACTGTAGAATAGCCGATTAAACTTGGTAATTGGCGATCGTTGAGCATATCGGTAGTGCGTTTCTTGTACACATCGAAACTACCAGATAGGCGACCATTAAAGAAGGTCAAGTCGATACCACCATTCCATGCAACAGTCGTTTCCCACTTCAGATTGCTATTGGCCATGTTCGAGCAGTAGAAGGTGTTGATATTTATCACTTCGCCTGTCACTGGATCCACGTAGAAATATTTGCGAGGAGTCAAACTCATCAGGGCTGCATAAGTACCTACACTGCGATTACCATTCTTACCCCATGAGAAACGGAGTTTACCATATTCCAACCATTTGGCTTTTTTGAGAAACTTCTCTTCCGAAAATACCCAACCCAATGCCACCGAAGGGAATACAGCATAAGGATTGCTCATACCAAAAGCCGAGTATCCATCGCGACGCACCGTGGCTGTAATCATATAGCGTTGGTCGTAGGCATAGTGCATACGTGCCATCAGTGCTGCTCCCGTGCGATATATATCGTCTGCACTTACTGTGGGGTCGGTACCATAACCTATACCATGAAAACCAAGGTTATCACTAGGTTGATATTGTGAATTGCCCATTGTGCTAGTCCAACGCTGGAACTTCTCCCAGTTAACCAGACCAGTGAAGTCAAATGAATTTTTTCCTATATCTTTGTTCCACTTCAACATATTATCCCACTGCCAGTAAAAGTCTGTCTTAGATTCGCGTGATGACTTACCCCCATCTTTTGAGGTAGGGAAATCAGCAGAAAGATGTTCGAAGTTGTTGCTCCACTCGAAGCGGGGTGAATAAGTAGTTTGTATAGAGAAGCCGAAAGGTAATTGCAACTTTAAATACAACGAGCTGTTAAGATTGTAAATGTCATACATCTTGCTCTTGTATATGCTATTTGCCATAGGGTGAGTAGCATTCAAATTGTCATTGGGATAATACTTAATGGTAGATCCATCCTCTTGATAGTAACTTCCATAAGGAGACAGAGCATTGTACGAACCAGAGGATGCACCAACGTAACCTTCGTCACGGTAAGTGAACTGCGTGTTCAAACCGTAAGTAAGGAATGACTGCACTTTGTTTTCCAAGTTGACACGAGCACGTATAGCGTTGTAACCGCTGCCACGGATATTGCTTTCGTTGCGCACATAGTTGATAGAAGAGTAATAGCTCATTTCCTCTTTCTTACCCGATACACTGACGGTATAGTCTTGACGTACGGCCATGTTCTTGTAGATCACATCTTTCCAATCTACTGTGTTACCGGCAAGATAGTTGGAGATTTCTGTACCTGTCATTTCGAGACGGTTGAGCCATACAGACATAGGGTTGCCCGAAGCACCATCCATCCATGCAGCCAACTCTGTGTTAGACAAGTTGGAAGGATTATTATAGTAGTTAGGGAATTTAGCTGTTTGAGAATACACGCTGTTGATACCGTCTTGACGGAAGTTTATGAAATCTTCTCCTTCATATACTTCGGGCAAGCCATTCAGATAAGATAAACCAACAGTGGCATTAAAGCTGATAGTAGGTTTCTTGCCACCACCTTTTTTAGTAGTGATCAATACCACACCATTGGCCGCCTGTGCACCATAAACGGCAGCCGAACTAGCATCTTTCAATACGTCGATACGCTCGATGTCATTGGGGTTGATGTCTGTCATCTGACCGCTATAGATCACACCGTCCAATACAAGTAGTGGATCGGTTGATGCACCGATAGTTCCTTTACCACGAATCATCATGCTGGTATTGCCTTTTGTATCTGTTTCGATGCCAACGGCGAGACCTGCCACTCCAGTACGAAGCATGTCTTGGATAGTAGCATGTTGTTCTTTCTCCAAGTCTGAACCTTTCAATGAGTTTACAGCTCCTGTAAAGTCTTGTTTCTTCATGACACCATAACCCACGACCACTACTTCGGCAAGTGTCTGTGCATCTTCGGCAAGCTTGATCACATTTCTTTGACCAGCCTTAACTGTTTGCGTCACATAGCCCACATACGATACCTTGAGATTGGCACCGTAGGGCGCCTCCAAAGAGTAATTACCGTCAAAGTCGGTAATCACCCCTATGTTGGCTCCCTCCAGTATCACATTTGCCCCGATAATCGGTTCGCCAGTCTCATCGACTACCTTACCATTAATCGGTATCACTTGACCCGTTTGTGGCTTTTTCTTCTTGGCGATCAGAGCGATTTGCGAACTAGTCACTTCAAAGTCGATATCTGTCTTTCTAAACATGATCAACAAAGCCTCAGAAATGGGTGCGTTATTCACAGTTAGACTCACTTTTTGTTTGAGGTCTATCTGCTTGGCATCGTAGAAGAAAGTGTAACCACTTGCTTTCTCGACCCGTTTCATCGCCTCTTGCAAAGGGATGTTAGAGAAACTTACCGTGATTTGTTTCTCCTGTACCTGTGCATGGAGACATACACTTAGGAATAGCAATAGTGTTATTGCCAGATGTTTTTTCAAAATCATATTAAATTTAGTAATTAGGTAAATTAACTTCTTAAGGTAAAAAAGCCTCTGTCATGCAGGTTTGTGCAGTATCATTGGGTTTATTGACATCAAGTCGCTGATAGCTGCATGCAGAGGCTAAGAAAAACTATAATTATGTACTAATAGAGTCGTGATTATTCTGTAGATAAATCAAGATATTTCATGCTACCAATATTGAAATCGGATACTTGAATACTATTACCCGAGCTGCTCCAGCCGTCATAAGTCAGCTTAAAGTAGCGGTAGTTGGCCTTATCGGGCAACGACACAGTGACTTCTGCTACTGACGCTGCCGTGGCTATCGTAGCACCACTAATCAGTTGAGTATATTCCTCGCCGTCATTGCTACCATATACCGATACCTTGGTTACACGTAGATTAGCCGAAGTATTGTTGGTGCGGTGGCGCAGTTTAAAGAAGTCAAACTCTTGCTGAGCGGCCATGTCAATCACAAAGTATACGGTTTCGTCGGCGCCTACAGTGATACCATTGAGCGATTTGCCAGGTTTCACCATAACTAGACAAGACAACAGGTCATCGTCGATCAGCGATTCGGGTGTACCTTTTACAGCTGCATCAGGACAATAATCGTGTGATAGAGATACAGACCAGTTGGTGCGATCAAGAAGGTTAGAATAGTCGGCATCACGAACATAGATATTTGATGTTGCTTGTACACCACTGCCATCAGTGGCTACCACAGTAATCGTTACATTACCCAAAGCCTTGGTGTAAACTTCTCCATATTCGTTCACCTCGGCTATTTGATTGTCTGATGAGCGATAGAGCACTTCTGGAGTAGTAGCATTATCAGGACTCACAGTGATAGTTTCACCTAGTTTGAAAGTGCTCTCTACACCCATATAGTAGTTTTGATATTGCACCGGAATATCTATATTTGTAACAGGGTAAATACGTTTTTCAACCTTAATCACGCACGATGCCCAAATATCTGTATTGTTGAGCGACCACACAGTCAAGGTGGCTTCACCGATACCAGCCGCAGTTACTACACCTGTTTCATTTACCGTGAAGATAGACTCGTTGCTACTAGAGTATCTATAAAGCGATTCCTCATGATCTTCTTCACCATCGGTATAGACAGTTATAGCAGGTGTCCACGAGTCGCCTTCGATGAGTGTCACCATTCCATTAGCGGTGTTGTTGACATGCATGGTCTGGAGTTTCATCAATGTTACCTTGGTATCGTCATCGTCACACGAGACAGAAACCAACAGGAGTGCCGCAAACAAAAACAGCGTAGAGCACGAAGTGATATATTTAAGTGTTTTCATCATTAGTATATATGTATATCTATTGTTTTTATATATCTCTATTTTCTATATTGATCCACATTCTCATCCGTCAACAAATGTAAATCAGCGGGTGCTTTCTCAAATCCTTTGGCTTGGATCTCTGCTTTAAGATCGGCAATCTGCTTTTCTGTGATCGTGAAGTTCTTATTACCATAGTCATTTATCACTTTATCTACAGGACGAAGGAAGCCCCATTTTTCAAAGAAGTCGAGCAGATCCACTTCAGCTTGTACACAAACCTGACGAACGAAGTCTAGTTGCAAGATTCCTTGAGTATTTACGGAGTAGTCCAAGTCTGGTGTGATGCGATAGTGCTCGTGCAAGTCGCGGTAGAAATCGTCTTTACCCAGTACATCCATCAAGTAAAGCTTCAATTGCCAGAATGGAACCAACTTCACATAGTATTCGTCAGAGGCGTTTTCCAAGCAATGAGGCTGTTCGGCATCCACGATACGTCTTAGTGCCTCTTCGTATACTGTTTCACCATTACTCTTATCCATTAAACGCGATCCTTTACCGAACGACGTACGCACATGGTTGGCCAAAATATTATTAGTAACCTCTGTTGTACCTGACCATTTCAAGCCTGGGCGTGTCTGGTTGCTATGACCAATTTCGTGACTCAACACCCATACGCGGCTTTTAAGCTCGTCGATGGTAGTAAAGATACCTTTATAACTAGTCAAATAAGCAGTATGATAGGCAGCTGAGTAGGGGTTCTTGCTATTGTACTCGATGTGCAGGTACATACGATTGTTAAACTCTTTGTTGTATTTAAACAATCCCATCATGTCCCACTCCAAGCGCACTACTTCATCCAATAGTTCGGTCACTTCCAAAATAGGTGTCTTAGCATCACGATAATCGGCTACTGTCCATGTGACATGTGTATACTTACCCAATACATCAATATCTTTGTATTTAGCGTTGCGTAGCATCTCGTCAAACTGAGTTTGTGTACCCGTCATTGCATCAAAATAACCGTTCACCTTAGCAAAGGGGAAGTGGATACGCACTGTTTTGGCTTCAATCGTCGCACGTTCCTCGTCTGTTTCGGGATGCAATGGCACATTGCCCTGCACTATATTTTGGATATAGATCAAACCATCCATTAACATCTTTATCTTATTCTC
>CAMTOQ010000085.1 GCA_947074205.1 uncultured Bacteroides sp.
TATCGCAACAATACTTAACGGCAAAGGAAGAATAGCAGAAATTTCGGGCTTAAGTAGCTCTACTCCTGCCATAGATAGACATCAGGGTTTTATCAGTGCCTTAAGCAGATATCCGCAACTGGAGCTTGTATGTAGCAAAGATGCAGGCTGGCTACGCGAACCCGCACGAATGTTGATGGACTCTATTTTGATACATCATCCCAACGTCGATTTGGTCTATGCGCATAACGATAGGATGGCTGCCGGTGCATATGAGGCCGCCAAGAATGCAGGATGTGAACGCTCACTACGCTTCATTGGGATTGATGCACTACATGGTGAAGGCTATGGACTTGAAATGGTATTAGACAGCGTGCTCACTGCTACCTTTATCTACCCTACCGGTGGCGATAAAGTGATTCAGACTGCAATGAACATACTCCAGCAATTGCCTTACGATCGCGAAACGATTCTGACTACTGCTGTAGTTGATGGAACAAATGCGCGAGTAATGGACTTACAGACAAATCAGATTAGCGCGCTCGACGAAAAGATTACTACACTGAACGGACGCATCGACTCTTACTTGATTCGTTTTTCTAATCAACAATTAGTGCTCTATGGGAGTTTGGTTATTCTCTTGTTGGTAGCTGGCCTGCTACTTGTTGTGTATAATTCTTTGCAATCGAAAAACAAACTAAACACAGAGCTGTCTAAGCAGAAGAAGCAACTAGAACAACAGCGTGACCAGCTGTTGAACTTGTCAAACGAGCTAGAAGAGGCAACTCATGCTAAATTGATGTTTTTCACCAATATATCACATGACTTCCGCACTCCGCTCACTCTGATAGCCGACCCTGTAGAACAATTGCTTACTGATGAAAGATTATCGTCGCAACAGCGTAAAATGCTACAGTTGATGCAACGAAATGTGAAGATTCTACTCCGATTGGTCAATCAAATATTGGAGTTCAGAGCCTACGAAAATGGGAAAACACATTTTCAGCCTACCCCCACCAATGTATTGGGCTGTTTTGAAAGTTGGAACGAATCGTTTCAAGAAGCTGCCCGCAAGAAACATATCCGTTTCTCGTTCGATGCTTTGCCCGATGCCAATTATCAAACCTTCGTGGATGTGGAGAAGTTAGAACGAATCTATTTTAATCTGCTAAGCAATGCTTTTAAATTCACTCCCGAAAATGGACGTATAGATGTACGACTTTCTATAGCGGTCAATGAAGATTATTTCCGCTTTACCGTGGCAAATACCGGTAGTCTAATTTCGGTGGAACATATCCAAAACATTTTCAATCGATTTTATAAGATAGATAAACATCATTCAGGTTCGGGCATTGGATTAGCTTTGGTCAAAGCTTTCGTAGAGCTGCACAGTGGACAAATAACAGTAGAAAGCAATGATGCCGTAGGAACGATTTTCACTGTCGACATCCCGTTGAAACGCTTAGCGGAAGATTTAGCTTTACCCACTAACTGCGAGTTTGCACCAATCCCAGAAGTTGAAGTTTCGGTGGAAAATGAAGAAGAGGAATATGATGCCACAAAAAATAGCATACTGATTATTGATGATAACGCTGATATTCGCTCTTATATACGCGAATTGTTGCAACATGAATACACTGTATTGGAAGCTCCCGATGGTGGGGCAGGTATTCGTAAAGCGATGAAATATCTTCCAAATCTTATTGTATCGGATGTAATGATGCCGGGGATCGATGGTGTGGAATGCTGCCGAAGATTAAAAGCTGAACTGCAGACTTGCCATATTCCCGTAATACTACTTACAGCTTGTTCGCTAGATGAGCAACGCATTCAAGGATACGGTGGTGGAGCTGATTCTTATATTTCCAAACCATTCAATTCACAGTTACTTTTAGCACGTATCCGCAATTTAATTGAATCGAATCAACGGATGAAACAATCTCTTGGCGATCATCATCTCCTAGTGAAAGAGAATATCTGTGATATGGATAAAGATTTTGTGGGTAAGTTCAAAGATCTTGTCGAACAACATATAGCAGATGCCACTCTGAATGTCGAGGACTTAGGACGCGAAATGGGAATGAGCCGTGTGCAACTTTATCGTAAGCTCAAATCTCTCACCAACTATTCACCCAATGAATTGTTGCGTATAGCCAGACTGAAGAAGGCTGCTTCGCTGCTAGCCGCATCCGAAAAATCGATTTCTGAAGTGGCTTACGAGGTAGGAT
This sequence comes from uncultured Bacteroides sp., assembly GCA_947074205.1. GTDB lineage: Bacteria > Bacteroidota > Bacteroidia > Bacteroidales > Bacteroidaceae > Bacteroides. The sequence goes on from CAMTOQ010000085.1 coordinate 2,208, forward strand.
TTACTTCTCCTTCTTATTTCACGAAGTGCTACAAGGAGTATTTCGGTGAAACTCCAACTAGCCGATTAAAAATGAAAAATGGAATATAGCGTGTCAAACTGTTTACTCTAGAAACTACGATACCTAAAATGCCACGAATCTATCCATTCGTGGCATTTTAGGTATTAAGAATAGGGTTAGTTTCTCAGCCTCATTTTTTCTCTATCACTGCTGCATAACCTCCACCAGGATACATTTTCACGTTGAGCTGTTTTGCAGAGGTAGTCGATAAATGAAGTGTTTCTTTCTTGTAGTCAGCTGCTTTCTTGTCAGCATTAATGCCATCACGGAAAAGAGTTATATCATACTCTCCCGCGGGTAAGAAAGAGAGGTCAATAATTTGATCTCTCGTAGTCCAATCGTTCATACCACCTACATACCAAGTATCACCACTACGACGAGCTATATTGATATATTCCGAAATCTTACTTGGAAGTGTCACTGTTTCATCCCATACAGTAGGGATGGCAGCGATATACTCTGTGCATTCGGGCTCTGCTTCATAAGCAGTAGGCGAATCACAAAGCATATTGAGAGGCGAATCAAAAACCACATACTCTGCCAACTGACGACTACGTGTACCTTGGCTCATGGGCTCGTTATAGACAGGTTGATAATTACTTTGGGTGGCATTGCGCATAGCCCCTTGCGTATAATCGACAGGACCTGCCAACATTCTAATAAAAGGAAATTGCAGGTCGTAGGTCACCTGGTCGCAAGATGGTTCGCGCCATTTCATTTGCTCCAATCCATGCACACCTTCGAAGTTGATTACATTAGGATAAGTGCGTTGTATTCCGAAAGGCTTGCAAGCACCATGATAATCGACTAGCATCTTATTGTCAGCACACACCTTTGCGGCTTCCCACATAAAGTCGATCATAAGTTGATCATCTCGATCCATAAAGTCGATTTTAAAGCCCTTAGCACCCATATCGGAGTAGTGTTTGGCCACCTTATCCATATCACGATGGAAAGCCCAATAGCCAGCCCAAAGAATGATATCAACATTTTTACTTTTAGCATAGTTGATAATCTCTTCCAAATCGATTTCGGGAACTACTTGGAAAAGGTCAGTTGCACGGTTCACAGCCCAACCTTCATCTAGTATCACATACTCTACCCCATGCTTAGAAGCAAAATCGATATAATGCTTATAGGTTTCAGTATTTACGCCCGACTTAAAATCTACACCCGATATATTCCAATCGTTCCACCAATCCCAAGCAACTTTACCAGGCTTTATCCACGATATATCTGCGATTTCGTTGGGAGAGGCCAATAGATAAGGTAGGTCATTATCGAGTAGTTGTTCATCACTATCTGTTATAACAAAAATACGCCAAGGAAAACTACGGCGCGAATCAGTTGAAGCAATATAGTCGTGACGCGATGTAACTATCTGTTGTAGGTTGTTGTGACCACCAAGCTCTGTGGTTTGTGGTACCGGCGCCCAATCGCCTTCTAGACTAAATCCATTAGGGGAGTTGCGAACAAACATTCCTGGGTAGCTCTGCAAATCGGTTTCCGTAATACATACTTTAGTTGTTGAATTGGGAAGTTCTAGCAGTATTGGCAGGAAAGCCAGACGGTTATTGTCCAACTCCGGTAGAGGTTTGTAGTCATACAAGTTTTCGAAGGAGTTAGAATATTGTTGTTCAATACTCTCGGGCTGCTCAATATTAGCATAGGCTGCGTAGGCCTTCGTACCATCTGGGAAATTGTATTGTGCAACTTCGTCTTTTACAAACAATGTTGATTTAGAAAGCTGGCTCTCAAAATGGTAGGCCACACCACTATCATAAGCTCTAAACTGTAGCTTATAATTGCCTTGAAAAGATATAGTAATCTGGTTATAAGTCTCTATTATCTGATTTTTGAGATAGAAAGGAGAAGCTACGATTTGGTCTTTTACACTTTGGCTAGCCACTTTGCTCACTTTCGAATTCATCCCCCACTCTTTTATTATGGGATTCTTTGATGGAGTTTCGACAATCATACCAATGGGAGAGGAATCGACAATGGTGTTTCCATCTTTAGTAACTGAAAAAGAGAGTTTATCTCCACAGCTGATATCAACTGTTATAGCTCCGTTGGGCGATTGCACTGAGTAGTTTTTTTGTGCCTTCAGCGTTGATACACTTAGTAGAACAAAAAGTAGAATTAGTTTGGTCTTCATAGGGTTAGAATATTTAAGTACAGCACAAAAATAGAAAAGATATAGAATTAAGAAGCAGGAATAGAGGAGGAAATAAAGTATAATTGAAAAATAAATAGCATTTTTGCATAAAATATAAATCAACGAATTATGAAATTTGCTCTATTTGGAAACACTTTTCAACCTAAGAAGTCATCTCATGCAAGGAATCTCATCGATCTCCTTCAATCGCATGGAGCAGAAATCATTATCGACCGTGAGTTCTACAATTTTCTGGTATCCGATCTAAAACTAGAGATTGAGGGAGTAACATTATTTGATAATGGATACTTCACTGCAGATATGATTATTTCAATTGGTGGAGATGGTACATTTTTGAAAGCTGCCAGCCGAGTGGGCGATAAGAATATCCCCATCTTGGGAATAAACACCGGACGCTTAGGATTTCTTGCCGACATCTCACCCAACGAGATGCAAGAGACATTCGAAGAGATATTCGATAATCAATATACTGTAGAAGAAAGGAGCGTACTTTCGCTCAGCATCAAAGATAAAAAAGAAGAGAGAAAGCTTTATGCCTTGAATGAGATTGCTATTCTAAAGCGAGATAGTTCCTCAATGATAAGTATCCATACTTCTATTAATGAACAGCTTCTTACTACCTATCAAGCCGATGGTTTAATTATTGCCACACCCACAGGATCAACCGCTTACTCATTGAGTGTTGGAGGTCCTATTGTAGTGCCGCAATCCAAAACAATATCCTTGACACCGGTGGCACCACATAGCCTAAACATTCGCCCACTCGTTATTTGTGATGATATGAGAATAGATTTAGAAGTAGAGAGCCGCAGTCACAACTACCTAGTATCGGTAGATGGCCGAAGCGAATCCTGCAAAGAGTCAGCACAACTTCATATCAGCAAGGCAGACTATACCATAAAAGTAGTAAAGCGTTCTAACCACTCTTTCTTCGATACAATACGTGCCAAACTGATGTGGGGGGCAGATACTCGTTGTTGATAGTGTTCAAAAAAGTGTGTAAACCCCAATATTTCTTAGATTTGTATTGTC
>CAMTOQ010000086.1 GCA_947074205.1 uncultured Bacteroides sp.
CCATTAGTAATGTTGAAGGATTTTCCACTACCCATGTTGATAACAATACCATTGGTAGTAGACTCTACAGATTTAACCCAGTCGCCGCTAGCTAACGTGGTTTTCACATCGTTCATTGCCGCTTCACTACTGGCAAGACGTTCATTAATCACTTGGATATCATCATCATAGTCTTTACAACCGATGAAAGATCCAGAAACTGCTAATGCTAATGTTCCAAAGAACATTGCTCTTACAAATTTTCTTCTCATAGACAAATTAAAATTGCGTTAATAATTTATTTTGTAAAACACGAAAATAATTTCAACTCTAATCAATTTGCCGCGTTAATATTTGCTGTGTGTGTAAAAATACGTGTTGTTTTGTTTGCACTATGGTGCTATATCCCATTAATAAGCACTTAAATAGTGTGCTTTCCACTTGCAAATATCTAATTAATTTTTTAATTAACAAACAAATGAATATCTTTTTTTATAAAAAAGTCTATATAATGCAGGTTTAAGAAGCTTAAATGTGAAAAAATCTAATATTTGTAACCTTTTATGGTTACTTGTTAAGATTGGAAATCTCCACGTTCGTAGGAAATAGCATATCCAATCTTTTTTAGTTGAGAAGCTAGCCTATTAAGGCCTTCGGCAGACTCTGCTCCCAAAGCCGCTTTGTTGTTGTAGAGTGAATAGTTTTTACGTTGATTCACGGGCGATAGGTTGGGCATCACCACGTTGCCTCCTGCCAATATGCCACGTTCGCGTCCATCAGAGCTTAGAGAGGCTAGGGCAGTAGTCGAAGGGATAAGTGCAGAGGGGTGCATCAACCTGAATATTGAGATAAGTTTGAGAGTGAGCACTATGCTTCCGGCTTGTTGGTTGCCAAAGGGAGTGTCTTTATGCGGAATGAATGGCCCGATGCCAATCATTTGCGGTTGTAGTTGTTCGATGAAGCGTACGTCTTTAATGAGATGTGCTAAGGTTTGGCCCGGAGAGCCTACCATTATGCCGGTTCCGGTTTGGAAGCCAATCTCTTTTAATGTCTTTAATGAGGCGATGCGGTTGGCGAAAGACATCTCGCTGGGATGAAGTTGGTAGTAGTGGTTCTCGTCGTATGTTTCATGACGAAGCAAGAAGCGGTTTGCCCCCGCGTCATAGAGCTGTTGATATACTTCTCGAGGCATCTCGCCCAAAGATAGAGTAATGGCACATTCAGGGTAGCGTTGACGAATCTCTTTGACAGTAGTTATCAGCCACTCTGCATCTTGTGCACGATCTTCGCCACCTTGCATTACAAATGTACGAAAGCCTAAGTTGTAGCCTTGCTCGCAGCATTCGAGTATTTGTTCTGTAGTAAGTCGGTAACGATCTACCTTAGTGTTGCTTTTACGGATGCCACAATAATAGCAATCGTTCTTACAGCAATTGCTAATCTCTATCAATCCTCTTATATATATGTAGTGACCAAATTGCTGCACGGCTACCTCGTGAGCTTGCTGATGCAAATATTCAGTAATATCTGCATCGGTACAAGCCAAAAGTTCTAACAAGGCTTCGTCGCTAATGCGGCGAGTGCTGCGTAGTTGGTCAATCCATGTTTTCATAACTCTCTTTGCGCTTAATCAGTTCTTGGGCTAACTGTCTACGCCCTGAGGCAATGTCGTTGTGGGTGCAGGGGCCGGTGATACAACCTCCCTCGCAAGCCATCACTTCGATAAACTGACCACCTGCTTTTCCAGTTTTGGCGCAAGCACGTAGTAAGGCAATATTCTTTTTATTGATATCAGAAATTTGAATCGCATTAATCTTATCTGCTTCATCCTTGAGATAAGCCTTTACAGCACCCATCACTCCACCTGCTTGTGCAAAACCGTGTGCCTCGCGAACGGAAGTATAAAGCACAGAGAATGGAGAAGTGTTTTCCAAAGAGATGTCAAGTCCTTCAAGAATAGAACCTACCTCTTCGAATGTCAACATATAGTCTACGCATTCGTCTTTCTTCATCTCTTTGCGTTTGGCCACACATGGGCCTACGAACACAACTTTTGCATCGGGATATTTTTCCTTAGCGATTCGTGCGGTGAAGTACATGGGTGAACCGGTAGTCGAAACGTAAGGTTTCATTGCCGGTATGTGCTTGTCCACTAGTTCTACATAAGATGGGCAGCAAGAGGTCGTCATAAACGATTGTCCCTCTTCCAACTTTTCTAGTAGTTCGTGAGCCTCGTTGCTCGTTGTATCCATTGCACCTTGGGCCACCTCTATCACATCGGTGAAACCCATTTCGCGGAATGCACCATATACTTTATCGATGGTGGTTTTGAATTGTCCTAAAATAGAAGGGGCAACAATGGCAATCATCTTTTCGCCTTTGCGCATTTTCTCAAGAATGTCAAAGGTCTGTGAAATCTCGAAGATAGCACCGAAAGGACAGGCATTAATACATTTGCCGCAATAGATACACTTCGATTCGTCGATATGCTCTATTCCGTTTTCGTCTTTGCTAATGGCTTTTACAGGGCATGTCTCCTCGCAGGGTACGGGGATATAGACAACAGCATGGTAAGGGCAGCTTTTTTGACAGATACCACAACTGATGCAAGTATCGTGATCAATCTCTGCTTGACCGTTCTTTTTAAAACGGATGGCATCCTTTGGGCAGTTCATATAGCAGCTACGTGCCACACAACCACGACAGAGGTTTGTGATTTCGTAATTGATCTGTACGCACGACGAACACGCCTCGTCAATCACACAAAGAATGTTGTCCTTTGTGGGAGCGGGGCGACCTAATGCTCTTTTTGCATATGTCGATAGTGAGTCTAGTTCATCTTTCTCGTCCTCCATATCCATACCCAAAAGTGGGAGGCACTTGTATTTCCATACAGCTCTCTCCTTGTGGATACAGCAGCGGCCTGCAGGCTTAGAGTTTCTTGGAGTCAATTCGAGGGGCAAACGGTCAATTTTCTCAACTAGTTCACCTTGCTTCCAGAGTTTTACTAATTCCGCCAATAGTCTATGACGGACGATCATCACGTTATTTGTAAATGCCATATTGTCGATTTCTTTTTACGGGCTGCAAAGATAGTAATATATAGGCTTATAATTACCGTTTTATATATATTAAAATAGTATAAGGCGGTCGTTTTATGTGAGTTGTTTTCTCATCTTCTCATTTGTGCTCTAAATGCTTCTATAATATATGTATAGTTGTCAGTTGCTAGAGCTTTATAAATGTATCTTTTTTGCATCTACTGCAACGATATAGTAGATACAAAACTGCCCTCACTATCAGTGCGAAGATAGTGAGGACAGTTTCGTTTGCTGGCAAAGGCTACTCAGCGTGGTGACCAGCCTTTGCCAGCGTGGTGAGTAGCCCTTGCCTGGTCGGTGGCAAGGGCTACTCACTAAGTGCTTTTTATGATGCTGTTAATCAGTGGATTAGAAAATGAACATTGCGCTCCCCACAATACGTTGATTGTTCACGCTATGAGCATCGTAAATTTTGCCATTGCTATTGTTGCGCTTGCCATACCAAGCACTTATTGAGGAATATTCCATTCCAAACGTCCAGTGGGGAAGATTGTAGGTGATTTGGGCACCTATTGAGGTGAGTTGTTTGATGTCAGTTCCCAGTCCGTACACAGTACCTGTGTTGGCGCTAGATGTTCCTAGATTCTTCATATATCCTGCAAATATGCCGGGTTTCCACTTCTTGCCGTAAACAGCATTGAACCAAGTGCTAGAAATGCGGTAAGGGGTGTAAGTTTCTTTGCCATTTTCAGGATTGTAAGATTTAACAGCGTATCCGCCCAACATGCAAACTTGTGTGAGGTTGCTACCAAGAGTGGTTTTTGCTGCTATCAGCCAATCCTTATTGGTATACTGCAGGTAAGCGTCATAAGAAAGGGTGGTGATGCGCTGGCTAGTCTTGTATATTTTAGCATCTGTACCGCTGCCAACTTCTGTTTGGGTAAGAGGCATAAGTGATAGGAGCTCTATTCCTGCTCCAAATAGCCAATGGTTGGTGCGATAGTTTAATCCTGCATAGATTTCTGGTACTACGCTATTCTTTAGGTATTTCACGCTTCGAGTATTTCCGGGACCGATTGACGCAAACTGCGACTGCCACACCAATGCGCCTATGGCTTGAAAACCGCCAAATGAGTGGCGGTAGCGCACTTGTGGGGCGCGGCTAAAGGGTTGAAAAGGCGCACCGGTTGATATGTTGAGCACTTTTGGAAACACATCGCCAAAGAGTGGGTGCCAAGTTTGACCTACAAGCAAATCGGACTTGTCCCAATTAAGCTGGAAGTAGGCATGGCGGATACGCAGTGTGAATAGGTCGGAACCTGCACCTCTAAAATCACCTTCTATCTTGGCAAATGTACGGGCAGTACCTAGTTTGGGACCCTCTACATTAACGCCCAAGCGCGTGGTGAGCACATAAAAGTTGCTACTTGCTCTAGCATTAAGGTCTTCACCATTGGCATCTAACTTCTTATCTAGCGGATACATATAAAACAATCCGTCGATCATTTCCTGACTTACACGGCTGTTGTAAAAGATGTCAGCTCGCACAATGCCGTAGAAGTTAAATTTGACATCCTTTATTTGAGCATTAAGTTGCAGAATAGTGGCAAATACAAGGAGTATTGTCAGTATATTTCTCTTTTTCATTATAAATGTGTGTTAATATTTCGCAAAGGTATGTTTTTGTTTTTAAATAGCGAGTGATTATGCAGCGCCATTTTGTCAGTTTTGGGCTGACAGCTTCGTTAAATGTATAATTTGGCATAGTTTTGGTAATAGATTTAACGTCTCGACAAAATGAGGCAAAATACAATTAACAAATCAATTTTATAACATAAGTAAGATAAGATGACTATGAACGTTAAACCATTGGCAGATAGAGTATTGATACTCCCTGCACCTGCAGAAGAGAAAACTATTGGTGGTATCATTATTCCTGATACAGCAAAAGAAAAACCTTTGAAAGGTGAAGTTGTGGCGGTAGGTCACGGTACAAAAGACGAAGATATGGTGCTTAAAGTAGGCGATACAGTTTTGTTTGGCAAATATGCCGGTACAGAATTGGATGTTGAAGGTACTAAGTACTTGATCATGCGTCAAAGTGACGTATTGGCTATTTTGGGTTAATATAATTATAGTATAATCGTATAAATATAAATTGCAATAAAGTTATGGCAAAAGAAATATTATTCAATATCGAAGCTCGCGATCAATTGAAAAAAGGTGTAGATGCATTGGCTAATGCTGTGAAAGTAACACTTGGCCCTAAAGGTCGTAATGTGATTATCGAAAAGAAATTTGGTGCACCACACATCACTAAAGATGGTGTGACTGTTGCCAAAGAAATTGAATTGACTGACG
>CAMTOQ010000087.1 GCA_947074205.1 uncultured Bacteroides sp.
CTAAGATGTTGGATAAATTGGCTAAGGTTAATATCATCCACAAAAACAAAGCAAGCAACTTGAAATCGAAGTTGGCTGTTTATGTAAACAAGCTTGCTTAATAGTACGAGTCAATCGAACTTATCATATAAGAAAGCTGAATCTCACGGGATTCGGCTTTTTGTATCTATAGAGAATTTCTTGTTTTTATACATCTTTTTGTAGGTGAAAGTTTGGAGATTCGGAAAATGTCTGTATCTTTGCACCCGCAATTGAGAAATCAAGCGATGCTCGAAAGCGAAACGGCGGAAACGCCACTTGCCTTAATGGCCCATTCGTCTATCGGTTAGGACGCCAGATTTTCATTCTGGAAAGAGGGGTTCGATTCCCCTATGGGCTACCATTTAAAATATAACGAATTAAACAGATTAGTCGAAGATGGCAAATCACAAATCATCAATCAAGAGAATTAGACAAGAAGAGAAGAGAAGACTTCACAACAGATATTACGCTAAAACTATGCGTAACGCTGTGAGAAAACTTCGCTCTACTACTGAGAAAGCAGAAGCTACAGCTTTGCTTCCTAAAGTGACTAAGATGTTGGATAAACTAGCTAAGGTTAACATTATCCACAAGAACAAAGCGAGCAACTTGAAATCTAAGTTGGCTGTTTATGTAAACAAGCTTGCTTAATACACCGAGTCAATCGAACTTATTATATAAAAAAGCTGAGTCCTTCATTGGGTTCGGCTTTTTGTATTTTTATACCCTCCTTTATTTTTTTCTGTTTAAATATAGGTTTTGTTTAAAGTATGACTACTTTTGCGGTCGTTCTTTGTCTATGAAACAGTATTTATATGAAAAAAAGATTAAATAGGCTGCTTTTGCTGGCAGCTGTTATGCTTCTTCCTCTGTCTGCCCGTGCGCAGCAAGAAAGCCTGGTTAACACATCGCATCACGAACTACGTCTCACAGTAGGAGCGCTTATCGATGGTGATAGCTTCTTTGGTATTGCTGGATGGAATGGCTTTTACAACTCTTGCCTCAACGCCTTCCACCCTGAAACATATGATGGTAACCTGTATGGCACTCCGGTGCTCAGCCTCTCTTATCACTATCAAGTTAAACGCTGGTTCTCGCTAGGTGTCGCAGCCAGTTTCCACACCGAATATCAGCGCAGCTACTATTTTATTAACGATGCTCCAATCTATAAAGATCGCTCTACCTATTTTGCTATCACTCCCATTGCCCGATTCGATTGGTTTCGTTGGGACTTCATCAAGCTCTACTCCTCTATTGGCTTAGGTTTTGGTCTGAATGTCGACAAAGGGCATTCGTACGACTCTAATCAATCTTATAAAGAAAAAGAGATTGGGATGACTTTAGATATTGTGCCTATGGGTATCACGATGGGACGCAAGGTGTATGGCTTTGCCGAAGTGGGTGTCGGCAGTCTGGGTTTCCTAAGAGCCGGCATTGGTTATCGTTTTGCGGATAAAAAGAAATAAAGCTATCTACTATGAGAAGAATATATTTGATGCTACTATCAGCCTTGACGGTTGTCCTATTAAATTCATGTGTTTTGGAGCGCGTAGAGAAGCCTAGCGTGATGACTATTGCCTACGAGAATGCTTCGGTGGCTGCATCTACTCTCCGACTATCGGCATCATTGGCCGATATTTGTCGTGTGGTCGATATGTGGTATATGGCTCCTACCGAAGAAGAACGCTACATCATTGAAGATGAGTATCTTCAGGATGTGAAGATGCGGGTTTTAGAGAATGGTCAGATCAATATCGGGAACGTTTATATAATAAATACGTTTGGCAAATCGCTGAAACAAAACCACTGGGAGGTGACCCCGGTTCTTTCTGCAGGAACTTTCTATTACGAGGTGACGCAGCTCAATGAGAACGACTACACCGTGTTGCGTGTAAATAATAGTGTAAGTCTTTGTAAAGCTTTCTATCAGGTGACGGTAGTCGAGGCGGATAAATATTATAAGGTGGCCTGCGAGGTATCTAATATCGACCGTGTTGCGCTCTGTTTTTATGATGCTATCTCCTTTGAGACCGTAGAGCCATTGCTTCTAGATGTTAACGTATGGGGCATCTATACCCCTTTTTGGAATGCAGTGGTTAAAGCGCTGGAAGGAGAGATGGTGATTATGCCTATCAATAAGGGGCAATCGGTGGAGCCAGACGTGACGCGAGCCGTCTTCTCGCAATGGAATGTGGAGCTTACCTTCCGCGATGAGACCAATGATTATTGGGACCTGGAATGGAATATTACACTTCTGTAGTAAAACAAAATAGCTGTTTGAATTTCAAGCTTATTTTGCAGCGTACCTCAGTTTTTTTTGTTACTTTTGTACGTTAAATCAACTCAATAAATAGTTGTTATGCAAGACTTATTTTCAACGGATATAGTAGAAGAAAATACTCCCCAAAACAATAGTTCGTACTCGGCCAATAGCATTCAGGTGCTCGAAGGTCTTGAGGCGGTGCGTAAGCGTCCAGCCATGTACATTGGCGACATTAGTATCAAAGGTCTGCACCACTTGGTGTACGAGATCGTAGATAACTCGATTGACGAAGCGCTAGCGGGCTATTGTACTCAGATTGATGTAATCATCAACGAAGACAACTCAATCACAGTAAGAGACAACGGACGTGGTATTCCTGTGGGTTATCACGAGAAGGAGAAGAAGTCGGCCCTAGAGGTAGCGATGACTGTACTCCACGCCGGTGGTAAGTTCGACAAAGGTTCTTACAAGGTATCTGGTGGTCTTCACGGTGTAGGTATGTCGTGTGTTAACGCACTATCTACTCACATGATCACGCACGTACACCGCGACGGCAAGATCTATATGCAAGAGTACAACATCGGTAAGCCGCTTTGCGAAGTAACCGAAGTAGGTACTACCGACATCACCGGAACACACCAACAGTTCTGGCCCGATGGCTCTATCTTTACAGAAACTGTATACAAATACGAGATATTGGCAGGCCGTCTACGCGAATTGGCTTACCTAAACGCAGGCATCCGCATCACCTTGACCGATCGTCGTGTGGTGAATGAGGATGGTTCTTTCAAAGGCGAAGAGTTCTACTCGGAAGAAGGTTTGAAAGAGTTTGTTCGCTATCTGGAATCATCGCGCGAACACCTCATCAACGATGTGATCTATTTGAACACTGAAAAACAAGGTGTGCCCATCGAAGTGGCTATCATGTACAACACAGGGTTCTCGGAAAACATCCACTCTTATGTGAATAATATCAATACGATAGAAGGTGGTACGCACCTTGCAGGTTTCCGCCGTGCTCTGACTCGTACGCTTAAACGCTACGCCGAGGATAGCAAGATGCTTGAAAAAGTGAAGGTTGAAATCTCTGGTGATGACTTCCGCGAAGGTCTTACGGCCGTGATCTCGGTAAAAGTAGCTGAACCACAATTCGAAGGTCAAACCAAGACTAAGCTAGGTAATAGCGAGGTGAGTGGTGCTGTAGACCAAGCTGTGGGCGAAGCGCTTACCAACTACCTAGAGGAGCATCCAAAAGAAGCGAAACTGATCGTAGACAAAGTGGTACTAGCTGCTACAGCTCGCCATGCTGCTCGTAAGGCTCGTGAAATGGTGCAACGCAAGTCGCCTATGTCGGGCGGTGGCCTACCGGGTAAGCTAGCCGACTGTTCGGACCGCGATCCACAGAGATGTGAACTATTCCTTGTCGAAGGGGACTCGGCAGGTGGTACAGCCAAACAAGGCCGTAACCGTGCTTTCCAAGCCATTCTTCCACTTCGTGGTAAGATCTTGAACGTAGAGAAGGCAATGTATCACAAAGCTCTTGAAAGCGATGAAATCCGCAATATCTACACAGCGCTAGGTGTAACTATCGGTACTGAAGAAGATAGCAAGGAAGCCAACATGACTAAACTTCGCTACAACAAGATTATCATCATGACCGATGCCGACGTCGATGGTTCTCACATCGACACCCTTATCATGACATTCTTCTTCCGCTATATGCCACAGCTAATCCAAAACGGTTATCTGTACATCGCTACTCCTCCATTGTACTTGTGCAAGAAAGGTAGCAACTCGGCTTACTGCTGGACAGAAGCGCAACGCTTGCAGTTTATCGAAACCTATGGTGACGGACAGGAAAACAAAGTCCACATCCAACGCTATAAAGGTCTTGGTGAGATGAACGCGCAACAACTTTGGGAAACCACTATGGACCCAGAACACCGTATGTTGAAGCAGGTAAACGTGGAAAACGCTGCCGAAGCCGACTATATTTTCTCTATGCTAATGGGCGAAGAGGTGGGCCCACGTAGAGAGTTTATCGAAGAAAATGCGACTTACGCTAATATTGACGCGTAAGAAGCAATTACGTAAATAAATACACCAACCTCACATCTTACAACGAGGAAACGCCGGACTGATTGATCAGCTCCGGCGTTTTTCCTTATCCAACGAATCATACTATGAAAGTAAAGAAAATTAATGCAACCCCTACTGATGCCATCCAAATACCTGCCTTACTCGATAAGGAAGGAGTGGATTTTCACCCCATCAATCACGTCAACTGGAAAGAGTACCCCTATTGCCCCGACGTACAGTTTCGTATAGCCTATTGTGATGAAGGCCTTCTGCTGCACTATAAAGTAAACGAGGAGAGTGCAAGAGCTAAATATACCACCGATAACGACCCCGTGTGGACCGATTCGTGTGTGGAGTTCTTCTCTATACCAGCCGCTGACGGGGTTTATTATAATATGGAGTTCAACTGTATAGGCACTATCTTGATAGGGGCAGGAGCAGAGCGCAAAGGCCGTACGCGTGCTCAGCAAGATATTACTCATTTAGTGAAGCGATGGTCTAGCTTAGGTCACCTCCCTTTAGAGGAACGGAGTGGAGGAGTGGACTGGGAACTTGCTCTGCTGATTCCTTATCGAGCCTACTTCCTGCATCAGATAGCGTCGCTCGAGGGGCAAACTATTCTTGCCAATTTCTATAAGTGTGGCGATGAACTATCTACCCCTCACTTTCTCTCTTGGTCGCCTATTGTTACGGACAAGCCATATTTCCATTGTCCCGAATATTTTGGGACTTTAGAGCTCTGACATCCTTCTGGATTTACTATATTTGTTTCTCACTAACTATCTAATACTAATGAGACTACGAAAACACCTTTTGGCTATGACACTCCTAGCCTTTTGTGGCTACACTCATTGTAGCGCACAATATTC
>CAMTOQ010000088.1 GCA_947074205.1 uncultured Bacteroides sp.
CAATTCATTTCTTCTCACTCTCTTTCTTCCGCTTCACCGCTTCATCAATCACATAGAAAGCATCCACCACGTTTGACTTTCGTACATCCATTTTCTTAGTTATATCACCGTTGGCCAACATGTTGAGCAAACGTTGCTGAGAATCAAAAACACCGTTATTGCTACTTCCACCACCGGAGAAAATGTCGGGGAACATTTCAGCCCATGTGTTGAGACAGGAGGTGATAAACCAATACATAACTATCCGCTTCTCTGCCGACAGTTTATTTAGCCAGAAAGCATTAGCCTCTATTTTATCAGCACACCAGGCATCACCACGATACCACACACAAGCCAACACGTGACCAATCATTTCAGGGCTGTCCTTTAGTGCATTGAGATAAGTATTGAGAAACATAAATTGCTCAAAACTGATGTCGTACATGCTCTGTTGTGCAGCACCTTTGAACTTCCTGAAATAAATAGATATTACAGGGAAAGGGTTAGCATTATCTATGTTGGGAACAATGAGATTCTTCTTTTCGCCATCTGCCGACTCATCAAGAGTATATAGGAAATTGTATAACCCTGTAAGCTGGTTAACATGATCCGGAGTGAGCAGGTAACACTTACGACGCAAACTTAGCTTAACCTTACTTCTACACTGACCTATCTTTATTTTAAAGGTATCCCGATAAATATCTCGGTGGTAGGAGACTTTGCCTCGAAGATGATACAACATCATTTTTAACTTCAACTCTTGACAGGAGATGTCTTGTTGCGTTAGTTTAGCCAAGTAGAGCAACTCTCTTTGGGTTAGCTCATGCCATCCTTCGGGTATTTCAAAGATGTCATTGTCTATTTGTATTCTATACATAATGTTAAGTACATGAAGTAAATATTTTCTTATCGGCTCTATTAAAATCTATTGCATTATTGCTTTTAACCACATTCAACGCATCGGAATTGTCGGTGATGAACGAGTTAATTTCAGCTGCATAATAATTGGATTGATCGGCAAAGAAATTGCCCGTGTCGCTTAAATCCTGATAGACAGGGCGAATAACAGGCTGATACTCTGGTCGTGAGCCTTGTGCACTGGTACGCTCATTACGGGTTGTTTGAGAGGTAAACAGCTCTGCTGCCTTATTCGCTAAGAAGCGGATCACCATCACGCGCAACAATACTGCCTGAGGGTTGTCGATGTCTGAAGAGAGTAAGCGGCTGTAAAGATCAACTGTCAGCATCTCCTTAACACTACGTTCTTGTAGCTGCAAAAGTGTTGGATAGATAGTTCGATAACTCAATGCAGAGTATTCGATATTAACCAGTCCTATATCTTGATACTCTCGAGCACTACCAATGAAGCAAGGCGTGTGATTCTGTAGTGCCACATGGTCGCGATAGTCTGGATAGTCTGTAGGTTTGCGCTCCAAGCCATCAATCAATCGGTCTAAAGCAGCCATGCCACGATAGAATAGACTATTTTTGGCAGCAGCTATCTTTGCTTCATTGGCAGGTGACTTTTTATCACGCTGATTATCAACCGTGATACCACTGTCTCCAAACATCACACTAAATTCATCGGTTGCCAACGCCATGGCCAACGGTCCTAATGCTCTTCGCATTCTGTCCGTCAACCAGGTGTCGTTACCTTGCTCTGCCAGCTCAACGATAACATTTCCCACTTGTGGCTCAATATAGATGTCAATAGCGTCATTGATAAATGGCTGGACAATGCCGTAGTTTACAGTAGCGTTTATCTTCACCACGCTTTTAAGGCTCTCTATGTCTGGTATTATTTTACTCATTTCTCTTCAGTTTCCGGGGTTAATCCTGTATTCTTAATAGCACCTGTGCCCTGATCGAGGGTGGTCAATTGGCAGTTAATGACACCGAAATAGGTATCCTTGTCCCAACCATTCATAGCTTTAGCCATGTATAGCGGTTTGAGTGTAGCATCTTGAAAAGCTTTCATCAACGCCTGTTCAATGATGAACAGCTCACGTGCTTCAGTTCCGTTGATCGATTTACTCTTTGGGGATGCACCAATAATAGAAGGATGAACACCGTGTGCATAGCTCATCACATTACTCACCTCTTCTGAGTCCTCAATGTATTCGCCGCCAATGTTGTCATTCTTTAGTGGTTCGATAATGATGTCTTTCTCTTCGAAACCCTTTAGTTTATCATAACTAAAATCGGCAACAAAACCCTTTCCTGCATTCTCTTCACCACTGAGAAAATCATTCATATGTTTCAAGAATTCTGTCTTGACCTCTTTTTGTTTATCGGATGAAGTAGCACCTTTGGCAGCAAACAATTTTTTCCAAAAACCATCTCGGATATAGACCATATATTTCAGCGTCATCTGATTTTTTATCAACGCCTTTTTATAGACGGGTATCGCACTGGAGAAGTCATACCATCCACTTGCAAATACCGACCACCAATAGGGACGATTATAATAGAATCTGCCCGGAGTGTGTATGCTCAAGTTATGCACAAATACCTTTTGTTTGCCCACCTTGGCAACTCCATCTTTACCCGGAGCCACACCCATGCGCTGTTTCAAATCCATCATTGCGCCACGCCTGTTAAGCAGTGGGGTAGCTACCACATCATCTGGAGAACCCTCATCCCAATTAGCAGAGTAGCCGTGCCACTCGCTTTTCTTGCTCTTCTCATCTATGACACTAATGCGCGAACAACTCAACTCCAAAGCGTTAATCTTAACCAGCTTAGGTTTCTCTTTGTCTCTGCTGAAAATGTACTCCACATAAGCATCATAGCCTATGCAGAGATCGGCAGCAATGGCGTGTCTTATATCTTCGTAATCATTATTCTCAAGGAAGTCAAAGATTTCGGGCTGTTCACTAGGTAACACCTCTTCTTTAACGATCTTGCCACTTTGGTCACGATATTTTCGATAAACTATAATACCATCGCCAATAATCACTTTGTTCTTAAACTCAATATTAGCACCTACAGTAACATTGCCGGCAATCTTATTCAGCACCTGCTGTATCATATCGTTGCTTGTGCCACGCCTCACGAATGATATATCTTTGCCGACATTGACGGGTTTGATATCTACATTATCCTCCTCTTTATCCTCTACAATGTCTGCATTGTCGCTGAAGGTAACTAGAGCATCACCACCTTCTGTTACACCATAGGTTTCATAACCTGCCATCATATTTGCCATTAGAAGAATACTTTTAGGTTATTAATTTTCGTAACGAGACATTTGCGTATGGTTTTGGGAGCCGACTCACCTACTACTAATATATTGATGGTGCTGCCCTTACTGTGTACGCTTGAGAGTACGGCACGCTGATAGGTCACCAGCTCACCGGTAGACTTCTTGCAAAACTGAACGGAGAACTCCATAGGCACACCCTTGCTGTCGCGCTTCTCCATTATCTCTATCACCTTACTGTTGTGTATGCGATCTAACATATTTCTGCACTATTGTTGCGATTACTATTAATAAGATTACTACAGCCAGCACAATGAAGCTGTTAAGCATTGGCTTAGCATCATTCACTATCTCCTTTTTTTCTTCCTGCTGTAACTCTTCAGAGCCTTCTTTATCGTAGCTCTGTGTCGAACTATCAGCATCCTGTACAGCTGAGGATTGTTTCTCATCACGCTCGACACTCCCTTTAATCTCGGTCTCCTCCACTTCGATAGCCGATAAGGGTGGTAGTCCTGTGGTGCGGTCACACGGTTGTGTGGTGTCAAACTCATAGCGAACACGGCGTGTAGCCAGGCTCTCTTTAGCTTTTGTACTGGCCTCTTGGGTTGAGACTGATTTAATCTCTCGTCGTTGTTCGCTTTCTGTATGCTCCTTTGTAGCAACTCTAGAATCAGTAGTTCTATGCCTGCTACTACTGCAACTGCAAACACACAGCATAAAAAGAATAAGATAGTAACCATTTCGTTTCATTGTTTACGATTTAAACATCCCATATCAACACATTTCAAAGGTTTCATTTCAATCACCTGACGCTTATTCTCTTCTACATCTCGAGACATTGCAGCCATGGACTGTCTTAGCTCTTGTACCTCATCACGTGATTCTTTCTTATCGTCTCTCAAGTCATCAATCATCTTTTGATACACCTCTTGCATCTTTGCCATAGCATCTGCCTCTGCACTCTTCTTAGTGTATTTCAGGGTTACAACAGATGAAGCAGCACCTACAAGGGTTAGCAATCCACCACCTATCAACCAAGTTATTAAATCATCCATAGTAGTCTGTTTTTATTCCAAAGGTATCACGCACATACGTGCGTGTAAAGGACAAGAGGGCAGGGTTGAAAGGCGGGCTAAGGCTATGGTTTTGTGTGCGGTGCAAATGGGGAAGGGCAGCAGCATATTGCAGAGAAAAAAACATTCGTTCCGAAGCTTTTCCGCAGGGCGATGCGAGGTTCCCATAGGGAAGAAAGGGAAAATCTTCCCTTTCAAACCCTCTAACGAATTGGAATGCAGTATTTTGACTTTTTTCGCATGGGAACACCATGAGAAAAAAAATCGCGCCCCAAAACAGGCAAACGCTGTATCGTTACGAAACAACTGTTTTGCCTGTTTTGGGGCGTTATGAGGTAAAAGCGGTGCTTTTATGTATGGGATGAAGCGTTCACGCAGAGGCTACACTTCTTATGGAACAGTAGCCTTTAATACAAACACTCAATCTGCTTTTC
>CAMTOQ010000089.1 GCA_947074205.1 uncultured Bacteroides sp.
ATAAGATGATGAAAAGCGAGATTGCTCCTATCTTGCCTCGCGATGTGAAGTTTGAGTATGGTGGTACTTACGAGAACGACCAAGAAACGAGCGCGAATATTCCTAAAACGCTTGGGCTGTCTTTCGCTATCATTTTCATCTTCTTGCTGATTAACTTCCGTAAGATTTCGATTGCACTAACAGCATTGGGTTCTATCTTGCTTTGTATCCCAGGTGCAGCACTCGGTCTTTGGATATTTGGTTTCGACTTTGGGTTGACTTCAGTGCTTGGTATCACGGCCCTATTGGGTATCAATGTACGCAATGCCATCATCATGTTTGAACATGCCGAAAACTTACACCACAAAGAGAAGTGGACTGCCAAAGATGCTGCCTTCGATGCAGGTAAACGCCGTATGGTTCCTATCTTCTTGACATCGGCTACTACGGCTGTAGGGGTAGTACCTATGATTGTGAGTGGTAGTACGCTATGGGCACCGCTAGGGGCAGTAATCTGTATCGGTACAGTTGTCTCAATGCTTTTGGTAGTAACGGTACTGCCGTTGATGTATTGGAAAATTTATGGTAATAAGTAAGTAAAATGAAGAAATTAGCACTATCAATATATATGGTCTGCGCAGCGTTTGCTGTGCAGGCGCAAACGCTGACTCTAAGCGAATGTAAAGAGATGGCGAAAGAGAATAACTATGAGCTTAAAAACCGCATGTTGGATGAGCAGATCGCTACTCAAACTCGCAAAGAGGCTTTCACCAATTACTTCCCTAAAGTGGAGGCTATGGGTGGTTACTTCAACGCTAGCAAAGAGTTGATTCAGATGCAGATGCCCAACCCCATGACGGGCGGAATCATAGATATGTCGATGATTAAAAACGGAAAGACTGCAGCCATCACCGCCATGCAACCCATCTTTGTGGGTGGACAGATTGTGAATGGCAACAAGTTGGCTAAGATTGGCGAGAAGGTGAGCACCCTTCAACTCAGACTGAGCGAAGAGGAGGTTGAAAAGAAAACGGAGACTTACTTCTGGCAAATCGTGCAACTGGAAGAGAAGCTGAACACCTTGACCGAAATGGATAAGTTGCTTCAATCGATTAAACAAGATATTCAACACGCCATCGAGGCGGGCCTATCGACTAAGAACGATTTATTGAGAATTGAGCTTCAGATGTACGAACTGGAGACTAATAGATTGAAGTTAGAGAATGGCTTAAAGACTTCGAAGCTATTGTTGGCTCAACTTATCGGGTTAAGAGGCAGAGAGTACAACTTGGCTTACGAAACTGCCGAGCAAACAAGCTCTCCACTTGATTTTTATGTAGATGCCAACGAGGCGGCTACTCGTCGCCCGGAGGCTACGATACTTAACCACAACATAGAGGCTAACCGACTACAAAAGAAGATGGAGGTAGGCAAACGCCTTCCTTCGGCAGCGGTAGGTGGAGGTTACGTGTACCATGACTTGATGGGCGATGACTACAACGCGGGTATGTTGATGGTAAGCGTAAGTGTGCCTATCTCGGACTGGTGGGGCGGTAGCCATGCTATCAAGAAACAATCGCTACGCATAAAACAAGCTGAGAACGATCGCCAAAACGCGTTGGAACTACTGGCTGTTCAAATAGAGAATGCGTGGAATGGAGTGCAGGAGAGCTACAAACAGATCTTTGTCTCGAAAAAGTCTATCAACGTGGCACAAGAGAACTTGCGCATGAATAAGCAAAGCTACTTGGCTGGCACCATGACACTTTCTGATTTGCTTGAGACACAAACTTTGTTGCAAGAGAGTACAGATAAATACATCGAATCATACACAAACTATCAAATTAAAGTTACTGAATACAAATTGTTGACTTCACAGTAATGTGAATGGTTATACCCCGGCGTGAGCCGGGGTATAATTTCTCTTTTAACATAAACTATCTACATATGAATTATTATAGCGAACATCTCAGAAAGAGCATGTCGTGTGTTGTGCTATGCCTTATTGTAGGGTGTTTTACCAATGCAAATGGCCAAAGCAAAGAGGTGATAGAGATGTGGAAGAACTACACCGACTCTACAAAACACACAAGTATCTTAAAGCATGCACAGATAGATATTGACGAAGAGAGCGTACTGAAACACTTAGACGCAGAATCGAGCTTTGGTATCTATCGTGATAACTATTTCATAACGGGTGTTCCTATCAATAAACGGATAGATAAATATAACTCGGATGTAAAGTTTCAAATTAGCATCCGACAAAGACTGACTAAAACGATTCTTCCTTTTAACACATTTCTGATGCTTACCTATACGCAGAAATCGTTTTGGGATGTTTATGCCGACTCATCGCCTTTTAGAGATAGCAACTTTAACCCTGGATTGATGCTGGCGAAACCGATAGTGCAACACAACAAGCTCAAAGGGATGGCTTACTTGGCTTTCGAACATGAGTCGAACGGTAAGGATAGCATCTACTCACGCAGTTGGAACTATTTTGTACTGTCGGGTACTTACCTATTCAACTCTCGCCTATCTATTCATGGCAAAGTGTGGGGCGGATGGCTATCTGACGATAACTCCGACCTATATGACTATAAAGGATTTGGGATGGTGGGCATAAACTACCGAAGCCCGAACGAGCGATTGATATTGTCTGCTTTCGTTAATCCGCGCAAGCAGATCTGGAAGGTCAACACGCAAATGGAAGCGAGCTATCGACTTACCCCTAAATCAAATCAATTTGTATTTGTGCAGTGGTACCAAGGCTATGCCGAAAACCTCTTAGAGTACGACCGCTATGCTTCGATGCTGCGCGTAGGTATATGCATCAAACCGTCTACCAATATTAGTATTTGGTAAAACTTCCACAAACCGAGGGCCTCAGCTTTAGTGATAAAGTTGGGGCTTTCATTTTTTATGGTGGAGTGAATGTTTTTTTAGTTACATTTGCGAGATAACTAAATAACTAGTTACAATGGAATATCGCATTCTTACTTTCGAAGACATTAAGCAATCTGAAGAGATTCGCACCTACATACGCCGTGCCGACGAATCGCTTACGGCACTTGGATACACCGAACATAGTTTTGCGCACGTGATGAAATGCGCAGCCGTAGCAGGGGGCATTTTGCAGAAGCTTGGCTATAGCGAGCATATGGTAGACTTGGCTCGTATTGCCGGTTATATGCACGATATAGGCAACGTAGTGAACCGCCACGACCATGCGCAAAGTGGTGCTATCATGGCTTTTCGTATACTCGACAATCTGGGCATGAGCCCCGATGATGTTTCGGCTATCATCACCGCTATTGGCAACCACGACGAAGCAACTGCCGCACCGGTTAATGCTATCTCGGCTGCTCTTATCTTGGCTGATAAAACGGATGTTCGTCGCTCGCGTGTGCGCAGTACGGCTACCATCGATTTCGACATCCACGACCGTGTGAACTATGCCGTAGAGAGTTCGGAGCTTGAACTAGACAATGCTGAAAAGACTTTCACCCTAAAGATGGTTATCGACACAGAAATCTGTCCCGTAATGGAATACTTCGAAATATTCCTTTCGCGTATGTTGCTATGCCGCAAATCGGCCGACTTCTTCGGTCTGACTTTTCATATCAATGTAAATGGACAAACATTATTATAGAGAAAGAATTATCATGAGATTACATCACTTTGCTATTTGGTGCGACGATATTGAAACGATGCGCGCATTTTACATGAAGTATTTCGGCTGCAAAAGCAACGAATTGTATCATAACCCTACAAAGAAATATACATCTTATTTCTTATCGTTCGATGATGGCGATTGCCAGATTGAATTAATGAACAGACCCGACATCACAGTAGAACCAACACAGCGTGGCTTTACCAAAGGGATGGCTCATTTTGATATTGAGGTAGGCGACGAACAAGCGGTGGATGCACTTGTTGAGCAACTTCGCAACGATGGTTATACCATTGCTAGCGAAACACGCAAAACAGGCGACGGCTACTACGAAGCAGGCATCTTAGACCCTGAAGGGAACTATGTAGAGTTGTCTGCCAAGTAGTTTTTAACGATTAGGGAATAGCTGTTCTGTTTTAAGTTAACGAATTGGCTATTCCCATTTTTTTCTTATCATAAAAGGTATAATCGCTATCTACATCAAATTATACTTTATCCTTTCAACTTCGGCGAAGGCGTTCATCTCGTTCTTTCTATCAGCTAACTTTCCACGAATAGCCTCTATTTCTTCTTTTTACAAAACTACAATCATACCCAAACTAGAATCTTGCAATCACCAATCTTCGCTATAAACAATACCCAATATTGATAGATGGTTTAGTAGATATGGGTAAGCACTCACACAGGGTCAAAAAGAAATATCAAAAAAATAATGAATAAATATTAAATCAGAAACAATATTTATTAACTTTGTTTTTAGAATAAAGATAATAACCTATTAATAATAAGATGAGGTATGCTGTTAAATCAGCATCGGCAACCAAACATTATTGGAGCAAGCACTCAATGAAT
>CAMTOQ010000090.1 GCA_947074205.1 uncultured Bacteroides sp.
GTCGATTTCTTCGACTGGGACAGATCGAGAGCTTGGTATATGGATATAGCCGGAAGTGACAGAGACTTTATCTATGCCATCAGTAAGAAAAACCAAAAAATCTTCAAGAAGTTTATCGTTCGTGGTGATGAGACCTACAACCGTGGCCGAGAAAAATATGAGGAACTGGCTTTTCAGTGGTGGTGCTTTAATCTTAATTAATGGAAATATAAACCAAGAAATAATGAAGTTAAAACATAAGCTTAAGGTTACACCATATCCTTATCAGGTAGAAGGAATAATAAGCGGCTTACAAATGCGTCGATTACTGATTGGGGATGAACCAGGCTTAGGGAAAACCTTGCAGTCTATTGGTATAGTAGACACAGCAGGCGTCTACCCTACTCTCGTCATTTGTCCGTCGTCACTCAAGATTAATTGGCAACGTGAGTTTGAGAAGTTCAGTAACGCTAAAGCGCTAATACTTGATAATAGTAACCGTGCCAACTGGCCCTATCTCCTACAGATGCAGATGTACAGCGTGGTGATTGTCAACTATGAATCATTAAAGAAATACTTCGTATGGGATATTAAAGGCACCCAGCTTAGCGACATCGTGTTTTGCCCGCATATCAAACTTTTTAAGAGTGTGATAATTGACGAAAGCCACCGTGTAAAAGATGCTAGCGCACAGCAGACGAAGTTCACTAAAGGAATTTGCACGGGTAAAGAATGGGTAATTCTACTATCAGGTACACCGGTTGTTAACCGCCCCGAAGACCTAGTGACACAGTTATCCATAATGGATAGATTGAAGGAATTCGGTGGTAAGCCCAAATTCATGCTCAACTACTCTGCTGGTCAAAATCTGGCCGACCTCTCCAGTAAGTTATACGAAAGGTGTATGATACGCAGGGAGAAACGCACTGTGCTCACTGATCTACCAGATAAGACACGAATGGAACTGCTAGTGGAGATATCCAACGAGGATGAATATTACACAGCCTCCAGAGACCTAGCTACTTATTTACGCGAATATAGGCAATGTACCGAAATAGAGGTTAAGAAGAAAATGCGAATGGAAGCATTAGTACGCTTCATGGCTTTGCGATCCTTATCGTCTAAGGGCAAGGTGGCACAAGCATCGGACTTCATAAGCACATTTCTAGAAAACGGGAAAAAGTTAGTAGTATTCTGTTCACTGCATGAGGTAGTAGATGAACTTAAAAAAGTGTTTCCTACTGCAGTATCAGTAACAGGACGGGATAGCATGGAAATGAAACAATATGCCGTTGACGCTTTCCAGAACCGTGACGATGTGAACCTCATAATTTGCTCTATCAAGGCAGCCGGAGTAGGCATAACGCTTACAGCTGCCAGCGATGTGGCTTTCATCGAATTTCCTTGGACGTATGCCGATTGTTGCCAATGTGAGGATAGATGTCACCGTATATCGCAAAAGGATAACGTCACCTGCTACTATCTTATGGGTAAAGGTACCATAGACCATAAATTATATCAGATTATACACGATAAAAGATGTATAGCCAATGAGATAATGGCGGCGAGTGACGATATACCCACTGACCGACGGTATTTTGATGAACTTATTGGGAATTTATTTCCCGATGATGAATAATGTGTTATGGAAATAAGCAAGAGCAACTGGTTACAGATACGCAAGCTGCTTAGCGGCTATACGGATATGATAGAGAGCCTTGACGCAGGCGCTACTAAACCGCATGTGCTTGACAAGGCTCGTCGTTGTAGAAAGATCATAAGAGATATAGAGAGAATCAATGAACATAGAGAAGCTAAGAGAGGAAGCCGAGCAGATACAGCGCTTCCTTGAAATAACAATGAGCGACAACGCTAACGAGGCGGTGCAGCGTGGAAATGACTTAATAGTCTACATGGCTCGCACCGCTTCTATGTTGGCAGACGCTAAGTATCTACTGAATGCAGCTAAGCAGGATGAAACGATGCAGGTAGTTGAGAAGTTTATTCTCGACAACAAGCTATCTGCAAAGGTGCAAAATGCTTTGATAGATGGACTTTGCCGTGAGCAGCAATACTTAGTAGACTGGATAAGCAGGCTTAACGCTACGTGTACGCATCAAACTGATTGGTGCCGGACGCTGGTGAGTAAGGCTAAGGAAGAAATGAGATTAACTAAAGAATTTAAATAAACAAATCGTATGAAAGAATTTAAGATTGAAGTACCCGAAGGGTGCAAGCCTACCAATATCAAGGTAGATGGTAATGTGATTAGCTATGAGGTGGAAGAGGTGAAGAAGTTCGAGCCGAAAGATGGAGATATTTTATACTGTGGGTGCGTATTTATATATAACCCTAATATAGTGTATGACAACCCTCTGAAAAATGGCTACTACATTTCCCTAGGAGATGATGGTTCAATAAATACACATGGAGCGCCTTATTTTTGTGGATATAAAAGCAGCGCACGCTATGCAACCAAAGAACAAGCTCAACAACTCTTCGATGCACTAGCCAAAGAGGGTAAAAGGTGGAACGCTGAAACCAAACAGATTGAAACCATAAACAGAACTAAGATTAAAATAGGAATAGATGCTTCAGAAAATGGAGTAAGAGAGATAAGTGGATATAATAAAGATGGTACACGTATATTTTTTACGCTTTATATTCCTAATATGGAATATAAAGGGCATTTAAAGTTTATTGATGCAGATAATTTAGAATTACTCATAGAAGAGCTGCAAACCACATCAGAAGCATTTGTAGATAAATTTTTAAAACAATAATATTATGGCTTTATACACGTGGTTTGAATGCAAAATCCGTTATGAGAAACTCATGGAAAACGGAAAGAATAAAAAGGTAACAGAACCTTATTTAGTGGACGCTCTTTCGTTCACAGAGGCAGAGGCCCGCATAATCGAAGAAATGACCCCTTACATTACAGGTGAATTTACAGTATCGGATATCAAACGCGCTAACTATAGCGAACTCTTTACGAGTGACGAAGATAGTGCTGACCGCTGGTTCAAAGCTAAACTAATCTTCATTACCCTAGACGAAAAGTCTGGTGCCGAGAAGAAATCGTCTACCTATGTACTTGTGCAAGCTGCTGATCTTCGCGACGCAATCAAGAAGCTCGATGAAGGCATGAAGGGCACTATGGCAGATTACCAAATTGGTATGGTAAGCGAAACACCTCTCATGGACGTTTACCCTTACGAGGCAACTGAGACACCAGAGTTCTCGGAAGATGGAGCACCGGACCTTAGAACAAGAGAGGAGACTGTATCGCAACTCATTCAGAAGATACCTAACGGAACTGTGCAAGAAGTGCAGATAGGTAGCGACAAGGTGATTATCGACCGGACCGGAAAGGATACAAAAGTAAATAAACTAACTAATCACGACAATGAAGCTAGACGAAATGATAGCTCTACAGAAGCAGAGCAAGAAGACACGGAAGAAACCGACGGATAAAGAGCACAAATTACAGTGTGCTTGTATCCGTTGGTTTAGATACCAATATCCTTTTCTGCGTGAACAACTATTTGCGGTGCCTAATGGTGGAAACCGTTCGGCAAGCGAAGCAGCAAAGTTCAAGGCCGAAGGCGTGGTGAGTGGCGTGTCTGATCTAATACTCTTGAAAAGCAACGGCACGTTTTCATCCTTATGTATAGAAATGAAAACACCAGAGGGCAAGCAGAGCGAAAAGCAAATAGAATGGCAACGCTCCACCGAGAAACATGGCAACCGTTATGTAGTCTGTCGCAACCTAGATCAGTTTAGGTTAGCTGTAAAGGAGTACCTAGATGGCTGATAAACAACTTATACGATGTATGGATTGTCGTAACGCAGCGCTCTTGCAATGGTTTGACAATCCTGTAGTGGCCGAATGCACCAAGCGTGTGTTCGGCCATCGTTTTGTGGCTGCTTCTAATCGCTTTTGCGCTGACTTTGGCAAAAGAGGCGGTAAACCTTTGATAAAACATTATTCTCATTATGGCAAGACCTAGAAAACAAGGTATTGACTATTTTTCTTTCGATTGTGATTTTTTTGAGGACGTAAAGATACGCAAGATTGCACGGGCTTGTGGTTCACAGGCAACCTCCATCCTAATTTGTCTGCTCTGTAATATCTATAGAGATAATGGGTATTATGTGGACGTGGACGAAGATTTGCCTTTTCTGGTGGCTGACAAAGTTGGTACCAGCGAGGGTGCGGTTAGTGAGGTTATAACTAAAGCGGTGCAGGTCGGATTCTTTGATAAAGATCTTTATAATAATTACAACAGATCGGAAGAGCACACGTCTGAACTCCAGTCACATTCAGA
>CAMTOQ010000091.1 GCA_947074205.1 uncultured Bacteroides sp.
CAATGCTTTAATAGCTACATTATAAGCCACGATTGCAGTAACAAGCGCGCCGATGGCACGCCCATGTTCCACAATAAAGGCAATAAGAGTTACCATCTTATTAGACCAGGATACAAGTCCATTGGTTACTTTTAAAATAGAAGGAGATAGTTTATCCATCAACTCTATACCGAGTTCACTGAGTCTATTCTTGGCTTGTGCACGAATTGCTTCAGCGGTTTGCGATTTAATGTTAGCCTGTTCCATGGCCACAACACTATCGGTCACTGCCTCAGTATATTTTTTTACCTTATCGGCTTCATTAATCAGTACGGAAGCAACGTTATATCCCTCCTCGCCAAACATCTTTTTAATTTGGGCTGCCGACAGTTGTTTCTGCTGTAAATTTTCCAATGCCTTTTCCAATCCCACTATAGCAGGATTAGTTTCATCGGCTCCTGTCTGTAACGTTAAGAAGAACTTCTTTAAACCTGTACCGGCTACTTCATCTTTTATTCCGTTTTCTGCCAAAGCTTCAATTGAACCTACCAACTGCTCAAAGGAGACGTCTGCACTAGCTGCCGCAACACCACTGTTATTAATAGATCGAGTAATAGATGCAACGGCTGCTGCACCAAACTTAGAACCGGCAGCCAAAACATTAGTATATCGTGCAGCTTGATTTGCATCCGCGCCATACTTATTCAGAGAAAGAGTCACACCATCAACCGCATCAGTAAGTTTGTCACCAGATGCAGATGCTAAGATCAATGTTTGCTTTGTCACAGCAGCCAACGCCTCTTTATTTTCCAATAGCTCAGGTTTAGCCGAACCTACCAACTTATAGGCTTCTAATATCTCCGTAGCCGATTGGGTAATACGGATACCGCTCTCCGTTACGGTAGTAGAGAGTTTTACTGCCTCTTGTTCCAACCAAGAGATATCATCAACATTCAATCCGGTTAATGCTTGCAGATCGGCTTTACCACTTTCACGCTGATCTCGCTTCTCTCTCAACTGATTCAACTTCAAAGTAACACCGGTGATAGCAGCTATTCCTGCCGCGGCTATGGCTGCATACTTATTAAATGATCCTGTAGCTCTACTCCACATCGAGCTTTGTGCGCCTACCTCAGTACGCATTTGCGCCTGTGCGCGTGACAAAGCCTCAGTAACACGGCGATTCTGCTCTAGGGCAGCACTGTGTTCCCTTGTGTCAGGTATGGCATTACGCAACTGCTTACGCAATCGGGCTTGCACTTGCAACAGTTTGTTGTAAGATACTCCGGAGAGATTCTCTAGCACGTGTTTAGTATCCTCAATCTCTTTGTTATATTTTTCTTGTTGTTGACGGCTCTTTTCTATCTGAGCGCGCAAACGCTCTGCCTGTGTGGTATTACCTTTACCGGCAGCCTCTAGCTCATTAAGTTGGGCGGTGTAGCCTTTGGTTTTATTGATTAGGTCGTCAACCCCTTTGGAATAGTCGGTTGTGTCGAGGTAAACTTTAATACCTCTTTTAGTATCATCAGCCATAGTGTTAAATTGGTAAGAAGAGTTTAGAAAGATTGAGAGTCATATCCGCACAATATTCGGCAGCAATATCTGCCAACGCACTCACATTGCGCTTCACCACAGGGTTAAACCAATCGATAGGGCTACGTGATCCTATACCCATTTCGCCCAAACTGTTTTGGTCGGTCGTGCGCAACCTACCGTAGCGGTCGGTCCACTTCGAGCCGGTAAAGCCACCCATGCCGCGCCCTGCACCATAGTGCAGATAGATGCCATGTCGGGAGAAGTTAAAGCCTATGTTAGTAGCTTCAGCTTTATATTTTTTGTCGTAACGAACCTTTGTCGTAATACTCTCAGACAAAGGTTTCCTTATCTCCTTATCCACATCAAACAGAGCTTCAGACTGTCTTCGCCTCTCGCGCAGCATGGCAGTTTGACTTCTTGGCATACGCAGTGCAGCTCTAGGGGCAGCAACAGCCAGTTCAGCCCTAACCTTTTCCGCCCAGGCTTCAACCTCCTTGTTGAACTTGGTTAGTCGAGGTTCATTCTGCACTCTGTCATACCTGTCTATCTCGGATGCAGTGGGGAAAACAAAAGTTACACGCGGACGAAAGTTTGCACCATAGCAGATGGCAGGTACATCAATCCCTCCACGCTCTGCTAGCCGTCTCATTTTATTAAACCGTGATTGAGACATGCCGTTCATGGCATCTATCCAGTCACCTATTAGAAATTCTTCTAAGGGTTTTCTCATAGCCAATAGTTCTTATCCATAGTAAACTCAAAAGGATTAAGAAGATTGAATCCAACCAATACGCCATAGAAGTTATCGCCGATAGGTCCGGCTCCACGAATCAGGAAACTACTCATGTCGAGAGTGGCAAGATCGTTCTCATAATTGAGACAGTCATTCATCATTTTGGCAATGATCTGTTTGCCTATGCTTCTACATTGTTCTTGAGCCTGGTGTATGGTGTTAGCGTCATCGCTTAGTGTAGGGGTTACGATCACAAAGAAGTATTGCGGTTTTTCGGTCATATTGTCCGGCTCCCAGCTGAAGTCTGCATTAGCACCGTCAATGGCTACTAACACCGTGCCGCTAACTTGTGACACCTGTTGATCTAGCGTGCCGAACTCTTCTTGTTCTGTAGCTTGAAAGAATGTTCTTTTTTGGGGAGTGTGAGCAATGCCTTTCAACTTAGTTGCAAGCATCTCACCATAGGCAAAGTGATTGTATATCATACTCAATTCTATTTGGTATGATACAAAAATAGCCTGCGCTATGCAGGCTATAAAGGACAGTTATGTCCGGTTATTCCTCGTCAGGAAGTATCATTTTTATAAACTCAGTGAGTCGCGCAGCTGCCAACTCTCTATCTTCCATCGGTGTGTTAGGATCAATCAATTCATTGACCAATCGCAAAGCTTCTTTTCGTGTCATGCTTCACCTCCTTCTC
Organism: uncultured Bacteroides sp.; assembly: GCA_947074205.1. Classification (GTDB taxonomy): domain Bacteria; phylum Bacteroidota; class Bacteroidia; order Bacteroidales; family Bacteroidaceae; genus Bacteroides. Next base: position 2,949 of record CAMTOQ010000091.1, read on the forward strand.
CGTTAGCAGTTAGGGCTTGTTGCAAACAGGCTATAACCTCTTTCACTTCTTCTGCTGACATATCACAAATAGCTTGACCGCCATCATGGTATAAGTAGTATACATACTCGCTGTTGTAACCCTCAACATGGTTACGCTCGCTGCTGGCATAAATTCCCATGCCAGCAATCTCGACATTCTTTTTCTTATTCATTTCAAACCTCCTTTCCTACATAGATAGAGGGAATGCAAAAACCAGAAAAAGCATAAGAGTAGAGAGATAATAGAATAGAAAACAGAGAATCCAAGGATGGATAAAGAGGTACAAGCATTAAAGAGAAGTAGCATCTGCTTGTTTGTAACTTTCTCTTCTACAATTGTAGAGATGAATTCATTTTCACGATTGAGCCACAAGCTAAGTGTGGACTTCTTTGCCGAAGATATAGGCAAAGATGCTGTTTGATTTTTCATAAAACTGACTGTTTAGCGATTTTCGGCAATTATAAAACACAAGAACGGCCGCCGTTTCCCATGTCGCTAAACAGTCAGTATGTTCCACTCCGGAGAGCTAAAAATACTTGGGAAAGGCAGCCGCCTATATCAAAAGTCAGGGCACAAAAAAAGCCCATGAATATTCATTGAGCATTAACCGCGCTCTGCGAAGTAAGAACGTCTTACTGACCGTTTAGCATTGCAAATATGAGATATTTATTTGTAATAGCAAAACATTTATTTAAAAAGTTAAACTCATACCGTTAGGTTTTATGCATAATTCTTTTCCAGCTTTCATCTTATAGTTAATTGAAACCAATTCCGAAGCCAAAGCAAGTGCCCCAAGAGCACCGCCAATAACATACAAAGGAACTCGATTGCTGTTCTTTTCATACTTCTCTTTGTTCTCGTTCCATTTATCTTTTAAAACAGATCCTACAACAAATGAGGTTGAACCTAGACAGGCAAAACCGATAGCGAAATAATTGTACTTAGCGGATTCCTGAAGATAATATCCGGTTTTATTAAAATCAATATCCATTTTTTTTCCTGAATTAGGAAATTCTTGTGCCATAGCATTGAACATAAATAATGTCATGGCAAATAATGCTACAAATCTTTTCATAATATACGTGTGTGTTAAAAACATTTTGCAAAGATAGTACTATATCTTAATAAATAGAAAAACACCTTATTTTCAATTCATTTCTTCTCACTCTCTTTCTTCCGCTTCACCGCTTCATCAATCACATA
>CAMTOQ010000092.1 GCA_947074205.1 uncultured Bacteroides sp.
CAAAAACCTCACGCGTAGAACGGTCTTTTTGTGAAATCGGAGTTCCTGTAAAACCAATATATGTAGCATTGGGCAGCGCATTGCGCACAAGGCGTGCAGCACCTATAATGATGCGCCCATCCTTTGTCACACGCTCTGAAAGCCCGTATTGCGAACGGTGGGCTTCGTCCACTATAACGATAATATTTCTACGATCAGACAACGGCTCTTCGCCCTCTTCAAACTTCTGCATGGTCGAGAAAAAGATACCATTTGCTTCTCTTCCGTCAAGCAGCTCTTTTAAGTGGGTGCGACTATTGGCTTGTACTGGTGTTTGACGCAGAAAGTTCTTGCACGATGCAAACTGTTTGTAGAGCTGTCCGTCCAGATCATTGCGGTCGGTTAGCACTACTATCGTTGGCGAAGTGATGGTCTGCTGTAATAGTTTAGCATAAAACACCATTGAGAGCGATTTTCCGGAACCTTGTGTGTGCCAAAAGACACCTGCTCTGCCTTGCTGAGCGGTATGATATTTCATTTCGGGTTCAGCGGCGATAGGGCATACGTCTTGTTGTAGAGTTGTTACATTTGGCGTATCTACCATCCCAACAGCGGCAATGGTGGATTCTACAGCTTTTCTTACAGCGTAAAACTGATGGTAGGCAGCAAGTATCTTTGCATCCCCCGAATAGCAGATAAAGTTACGGATGATCTCTATCAGTCTTACACGGTCGAACATTCCTTGAAAGAGTACTTCGAAGTTGGCGAAGCGCGAATCTTCGCGCGTGCCGTCGGCTGTTTTCCACTCCATAAAGCGGTCTTCGCCTGCTGTTATTGTTCCTGCCTTTGAGGTGGCTTGATCGCTCATCACACAAAAGGCGTTGTAAGCGAACAGTGTTGGTATCTCGTGCATATAGTTACGCAACTGTAGATAGGCCTCGGATACATCTGTTTGCTCACGCGATGGTGATTTCAGCTCCATCACTACCAAAGGCAATCCGTTTATAAAAACAATAATATCTGGACGTTTTACCGAGTGCTCTTCTATTGTCCATTGATTTACAACTGTAAAATCGTTGTGTAGCGGATTGTCATAATCTATTAGACGTATGCGGGTGGCTACGGTGTCTTTGCCATCGTAGTAGTTTACCTCCACACCATTTTGCAAGTAGTCGCTAAACGTGGCGTTTTTTTGTAGAAGCGTACCTGTTTCGAAGGTCGATATTTTAGTGATCGCCTCGTCTATGGCAGTTTTATGTGCCGATGGGTTGATATGGTGCAGCGCTTCACGCAGAATTTCTGTATGGAGAGGTTGGGTGTATTCGCGCATCACATTGGGACCATAGGTATAGTTATATCCTAAATGGTCACGCAGTAGCTCTATTATCGCCTTTTCAAAATGTGCTTCGGTAAATGGCATAGACCTAGATTTTTAGTTGGTTTGACATTAGTTTAGGGAGTAGGATGTCGCGGAGTTGGGCAAGGGTTTGGTTTTGATAATTATTATCAATCAATAATTTAAAGATCGCTAATAGTTTCTCATTAAATAAGCAGATGATATTATTTGTTGGATATACAATTTCAATAGTTCCAATATCTGATGGACTAATGTTTGGCTGTGCGCTACCTTGTCCTCGATTTATTATTTCATTAATGACCTCATCTTTTTTAAGTACACAATACAGAAAAGGCAAACTTTCTTTTGGATTATCCCCCAAAAAGAATTTACCAACTCGCTGATTTACTAATAGGGGTTTATGTGTCATTGGGACTATTGCAAATTTACCAATTGTTGCACCAGTCATAGCAATTAATAAATCACCATCTTTTACCAAAAAATCTTTTGCAAAATCAATTTTATCTTCAGAAACACAAGAGCAATCGTTCAAATTAAGAGTATTACTTGATTCAATATTCTTAATTTTAACAACTTTTACACCATCATTTTTCCACCAACTACTTTTGAAAGCATATCCTGATTTTACTTTGCAATAATCGCCTAACTTGCCCACAGTCCACCCCTCCGGTATTTCTCCTAAAGCAGAATCAACCATTTCGCCACCGTTGGATTTATAAGGTTTTCCTTCTTCATTGGGAAATTCAAAATCGACAAACCAACGCTTAAAGAGTGCTTGTGCTTGCTCTTCCAAGTTCTTGTTTATTCGATTATTTAATTCAATCTTGTCGTCTAATGCACCTAATATTTCTGCAATTCGAGTTTGCTCGGGCAAAGACGGCAAGGCTATCTCGAAGTCTTTAATGTGGTTTGAATTAAGATTTTGTTGTGCTCCACCATTTGCTAAAGAAGCAAGATTTGTGTAATTTAGATATAAAGAATAATAGATAAATCGATAGTCTGCTTTATTTTTATCAATAGTCAAGTTACAGCACGCTTGATTTGTCGTTAAAGGAATTTTAGTTACAGCACTTTTCCCTGCTGTAGCTCCGTACATCGCCACAATGATAGAATCTGCATCTATCCATTTGGCTGCCGATGAATCTAACCCTTTTTGAGTTATATATTTTTCAGTTGAGTTTATGCGATTAAAGTCCACTTCCTTGGTATTCAACCAAGGAATACTTCCCCCGTCATAATATTCTCTAACCGTACTTTTAGGTGTTCCACCACTTGTCACACGTGTGCATACATCCCCCAATCTAAGCTTTTTCCATTCACTCATCGTTAATCCTCCTTTTTATAACCTTCATAATAGTAGGACTGCTCAATACCCTTGAAGATAATCTCTCGGTTGTCAACCTTGTCCGTAAGGCTGCCGCCAAGCAATGTGCGTATCTCCAAATCATTAATTGGGCTGCGTTCCATTGCCTGCAAATACAAATCCTTATCTACCTGTTGCCAATTGACAACTTTACCCAAACGCTTTTTTAGCAACATATCCAACCATATACGCATGGTACGGCCGTTGCCCTCCATAAAGGGATGGGCAATATTCATCTCGACATACTTCTCGATAATTTGCTCAAAAGTCGTCTCCGGCATTTGTTCTATTTTGCCCAAGGCCTCTACAAGATAGAGGCTGTTGGCAAAGCGAAAGCCGCCCTTTGAAATGTTGCTTTTGCGAATCTCGCCTGCAAAGTTATACAATCCACCAAATAGGTAGCGATGAATATCTTGGAGTCCGCGTGTTGTTCCAATCTCAATAGAATGTATATCCCCCGAATCAAAAAGGCGGTAGGCGTTCTCTATACTCTTTTCGTCTATCTGTCTCATAGCTTATACCCGATACTTTCAAGTTGTTTCTTAATCTCTGCTTCCAACGAATGCGACTGCTCGAAAAGGCCCGACAGTTCACCCGTCAGCCTTGCCATCTTCTCATCGAATGGTTCGCTATCTTCCTCCTGATCGGCAATGCCCACATAGCGCCCTGGTGTGAGGATATAATCCTGTTTGGCAATATCGGCAACATCCATTACAGCACAGAAACCTTTTTCATCTTCCAACTCACCACGCTCAAAAGCATCTACGGTATTGGCAATCTTGTGTATATCTTCATCGCCCAACTCACGAAGCTTGCGCGTGATCATCGAGCCTAAATTGCGCGCATCCACAAACAGGGATTTACCCTTTTGTTTTTTATCTCTATTCAAAAACCAGATAGAGACAGGTATTTGTGTAGTATAGAAGAGTTGCGAGGGCATCGCCACAATGCAATCTACCAAGTCGGCCTCTACAATAGCCTTACGGATATCGCCTTCGCCACCACTTTGGCTCGACAAAGAGCCGTTAGCCAAAACAATACCGGCGCGACCTTGTGGAGCAAGGTGGTAAATAATATGTTGAATCCATGCAAAGTTGGCGTTACCATTGGGAGGTGTACCATATTTCCAGCGCACATCGCCACTTAATTTATCAGCGCCCCAATCGCTCAAGTTAAACGGAGGGTTAGCCGTCACGAAGTCTGCTTTCAGCGTAGGATGGCAATCGTTAAAGAAAGTATCTGCATTATACTGTCCTAAATCCGCCTCAATACCACGAATAGCCAAGTTCATCTGCGCCATCTTCCAAGTAGTAGGGTTGGAGTCCTGACCATAAACCGATATATTCTTGATGCTTTGTGCATGTTGTTCAATAAACTTTGCCGACTGCA
>CAMTOQ010000093.1 GCA_947074205.1 uncultured Bacteroides sp.
CAATTTTTCTAACCTTAAATCTAAATCTCTATGAAAAAAACGTAGTGCAAATATAAGTGTTTCACTTTAATTGCAGTGTTAACAAAAATCATAAAAGAATCAAGAAAAACTAATGACTGTCAAGGTTATAAAATCATCTATTCTTTTCGACTCTGTTTATCAAATTTTGGTAAATTGGGTTCTTAGATAATATCTCTTTTACACCTAGAATGATGAGCTGTTTGCGTGCCCTTGTTAGTGCTACATTCAATTTTCGATCTATCACCACCCCTTCGTCCATTGTAAGGTTGGGTAGATACTTTAATTGATGAGGCGAATTCACGCTAAACGAGTAGATGATAACGTCTCGTTCGCTGCCTTGGAATCGTTCTACAGTATCGATAGCTATCTCATTCAATTTCTCTATTCCAAGCTTGGCTATCTCTTTTCTTATCAACGCAATCTGGCTGCGATAGGGCGTTATTACTCCTAGCGAGTGTGTAGGCGAGAAGCCATTTCCATCCTCTTCCCTTTGATAGACCTCAGCAGCAAGCTTCGCAACTAGTTCGGCTTCACTGTGATTTATCTTAATTTGTCCGCTTATGGGCTCTGCTTTCGTGGGGTAAAACACGGTGCGCTGGTAGCTATCTGTCTCTTCGGTCTGATGCTGTAGTCCCACTACGCCAAGGCGATTATGGTAAAAAGCCTCATTGGCTAATCGGGCAACATAGGGGTGCATACGTCCTTGTTGCTGTAGCATGTCATACAGATGAGCTTCCTTGAAATTATCATCGATACTTTTATGGCGCAGATTCTGATACAGCCTCTCGAACAGTGAGTCCTTTAGATTGACTAAACCTACCTGTTCCAGAAGAGGGTGCCTTACTTGAGTCTGTTCCGGGTTTTGAAGCACAACAGCCGGTAGCTGTTTATGGTCTCCAATCAGTATAAACTTACCGATGGCATTCTCACCAGCTGGAGTACGTCCACATAGAATGCTGATTAGTTGCGGTTCTAGTATCTGGGTTGCTTCATCTATTATTGCCACGTCAAAGCGTTTGAGTTTGAATAGCTCGGGTTTGCCCGATATGGCGGCTACAGTGCCTATGATGATTCGGCACTGTTTAATTCTCTCTACTACCTCTGTGCGTCTATTGCACTCTTTTAATACATTCTCTATGAGATAGGGGCGATAAGCCTCCTCGCATGAGAGTTCGCTTCCTATGCGTATAAAATCTACCTTCGGCTGAATGGTAGTAAGCATCTTGCAGATTTCATCCACTGCACGATTGGTGTAAGAAAGTAGTAGAATTTGGGCATCTTCCTTCTTGTGGAAAGCCTCTACCATTTGCTTCAGTGCACAAGATGTCTTCCCTGTACCCGGAGGGCCGATAAGAAGAAAATAGTCGTTGGCAGCGAGTGCTTTCAAGGTTACGCGCTCAAAATCGGTTTTAGCCTTGCTAATTGCTTCGTCATAGCTAGAGTCGTAAGTTGCTTCGCGTTGTGTAAGCAGTAGCTCTCTGCGCTCTTTGTTGGCCGTCATGAAGCGATACAGCCCCGTAAACATGTGTTTGAACGTAGTATCCATACTGTCTCGCTCAATGGCATAGCGGCTGCTTGAAGGTAATAGACTTGTGTTGTGCTGAGTGGCACGTAGACGTACTTTCAGTTCCTTGTCGGTTAAAACCTCAATATTTCCTTTGAAGATAATGCGATTTGTGGCATTGTCTTTTGGGCTATTTCGTTCGTAAAGCACGATAGTATCTCCTTTTCTGAAGTTGGGCAGTCCTCCTTCTTCGCCCGTTCTTTGAGGCAGAGCGAAGGTGATGCTAGCTTTATGTTCGCTATTGGCTTCATTTTCCAGGATCTCTAGGTCGTAAAGAATCTCTCCCGATTCGTTCTTCTCTGTCAATGTAGAGTTCCAGAGTGCCGAGGCTCCTCGTCGTGAATCGTAGTCTACATCACCCGATTTGGAGGTGTAAAGCTCCTTGGTTATAAAATTGTACAGACTATAGAAGTAGGCTTTTTCTAGTTCGTCTAACTGCTGTAGTGCTTCTCGAAAAAGATCGATGTCGGGGCGCAGGTACTTGTCCCAGAAGGTTGTTTTTAAGCCCTTCTCGTTTAGTATGTCCGCGTTAATCACGCTAAGTCGTTCTTGACTGTACTCCACAGAGTTGTGAAGCTGAATGCCAAACTCTTCTGCAACAATTCTATTGCGTAGATCAATGGTGCGTTTTACCATCGACCAGTTAGGACGTGCAGGGTAGAGTAGTGGATAGCGTGTATAGAGTAGATAAGGTTTGGTCTTATCTATTGGTTGTTTCATGCTGTAGTGAAGCACAGCATGGTACAGAAGCATCTGCACCATATTATTTTCTCGTGGCACCACGTTAGGTTGCTGTGTAAACTCATCCGCTTTGCCCGATTTCATCTCAATAAACTTACTCATGTCTTGCTGCATATAGTCAAGTCGACCTTGCAGCCCTAATGCTTCGCATATATATGACGGCTCCAGTACTGCGGTGGTACGATCGAAACCATACTCTTTGAACATGTTGCAAACTGTCTCCTTTAGTCGGTTGAAGTGGTTTTTGCAGCTTTCGGCAAATTCACGCTCCTTGCCGGGTTCGAATAATTCGCTACAAGCTGCCAATTCGATGGGGTACTGTCGGAAAGCCTTCTTCATGCAAGTCACATAGTCGGGTGCCTCCTTAGAATAGATCCACTCGTCGAGGAAAAGGTTGGCAATGTTACCGATAAGTAGCGGTACAGCGTTTTCAATCGGCTTGAGGCGTGACAATAGATAATTGCCGGGATGATGCCCGTAATCTTTGTAGCACTCGGCAAGCGAACTGATGTCGATTAGATAATCGGGCTCTATCACGATGAAACCGGGTGTGATGATATTGGTTTTTGGATCTATCGTTACGTCGAGTAGGTTCAACTGGCAGTGTGCCCATAGTAGCTGAACAGTTTCCTCGAATGTATCGTTTACCTTCTCTACACCATAGCGCACCTTGATAAGTTCCTCGTTGAGGCTATCAACGGGAGTCACGTACAGATATTCATCATCCTTGTACTCATAGCACACGCGCATACGTTCGACGCGCTCATGGCTCGGAGGGCTCACTATATAGGTAGCGTCGCTCTTGGGCAGAAGATCATACAGCTCCTCGGGAATATCGGCTTTCGAGATGCATTTCAAGAAGAATGTGATTGTCTTCACATCGCGAAGCAGACTCTCTTTTTGAGGCTCGGCGCGATGGTTAAGTATATCGTTTGATGTCAATCTAAAGGTGTGTAGTCGGTTCTGCTCCCTACGGCTCAGATTTAGTTTAGAAGATGCAAAGCTGATACGGGCCGATAGGTCGGTCATCTGTAAGTCGCTCCCGGGAATCTGTGTGCGGCACAGTCTTTCAACAAGCTCGCGTAGCTGCATATAGCTCCATCTCCAGTCTTTCTCTTCCGATACGGCCACTGCCTTTAGCATCGTAAAGGCCTCTTTAATCTCTTCTTGATTCATCATAACTACAAAGGTAGGAATAAAAAAAGACCGTATGCAATACAACATACGGTCTTTCTAAGAATATTTTTATATCGAATTATTTCAATACAATAGGGCTATATTTAGGAACCAAAGTCTTCATTACAGACCATCCAATCAAGTATGACACTGCGCATACACAGAAGATGATGAAGTAACCAGCTTCTTTACCGTGGAAGCCCATGAACACCATTTGAGTTTCATCTGCATGAGTGAAAAGTACACCCGAGCTCTTGTTGATGATGAATGCACCAACACCACCGGCCATACCACCGATACCTGTAATAGTTGCGATAGCCGATTTTGGGAACATATCACCTACAGTAGAGAAGATGTTAGCCGACCAAGATTGGTGAGCTGCACCAGCGATACCGATGATGATGATAGGGAACCAAGCTGAGATATGACCCAATGGTTGAGCAACAAGTGCCAACAATGGGAAGAATGCAAAGATTAACATTGCACGCATACGAGCAGCATAAGGGTCCATACCTGTTTTGTTCATGATGATACTAGGAAGTTTACCACCATAGATTG
>CAMTOQ010000094.1 GCA_947074205.1 uncultured Bacteroides sp.
AAATCCGGACTAACGATGCCTCAGATCTTCTCTTATCCCGCTTCGCCCCATCTAGCTGCTCGCCTTGATGGCAAGGCTATCGACTTTGACAAGATAGAATCTGCTACAAACACTCTTGCTGCCAACTATGATGTTGTGCTCCTAGAAGGTGCAGGTGGGCTCATGGTTCCGCTCACCGAGGACTATCTTACCATCGACTACATCACGGAGAAGGACTATCCTATCTTGTTTGTTACCTCAGGCAAGTTGGGCAGCATCAACCATACCCTTCTCAGCCTAGAGGCCATTAAGAGTAGAGGCCTCACCCTACACACCGTGGCCTACAATCTCTACCCCACCGTAGCCGACACTACCATTCAACAGGACACAATGAATTTTATCCAAAACTATTTGGCCAAGCATTTTCCAGAGACGGAGTTTGTTGTGGTGCCGGAAATGCTATAAACACAACAAATTACACATTTTATATAAATAATACATACTATTTGTTTGTTTATTGAAATATATCCTATCTTTGTGCACAAAGAGATCTATTATTTGAGACAAAATAAAGTGAGGCAAACGTAATATATATATCTAATCTGATCATCTAACCCTAATTAATCCTTTGAAAAAAAACGACAATACTCTTAATATAAATCTTCTTAGATACATTCACTATTTATTTATTCTTAAATTATTATTTATGAGAAAAATTACTACTTTTCTAATGCTATTCATTAGCACTTTAATGGCATTTGCCAACACAACACCTATTTTTTACGACAATTTTGATGATCTTAGTCAATGGACTATAATCAATGCAAACGAGGATGATTACACATGGGAACCTTATGTGATAGATGCTGAAAACAATGGAGTATCTATTAGATGGAATTCCGATCTTCAATCAAATGACTGGATTATATCTCCAGCTTTTAGTGCAACCGCTGACGGAACATATTCGATAATATTCGAATGTAGAGCCGGAGGAACGTCATCAGAGGAATCTCTAGATGTTTACGTTGGCAACGATAACACTGTAGAAGGGATGACAACTCAGGTTAAGTCGATAGTAGATCTTAAAACAGGGAGTGAATATTGGAGATTATCTGCCTTAGTAGAACTCAAAGCCGGCGAAATCAAACATATCGGATTCCATGCAGTGAGCAAACCCAACCAATGGCGCATTATCCTCAAAGAAGTATCTGTCGTTGAGTCTTCTCCTTATGATCTATCGGTAACAGAAATCACTTCTCCAGTATCGGGTAAAGAGTTAACAACCGGCAATGTAACAATCAAAGTAAAGAATTTGGGTTTTGCTGATGTTGCATCAATACCTGTTTCGTACACCGTGGATGGTGAAGGCAAGGTAGAAGAGGTTATAAATACTCCTCTAAACATAGGAGAAACTTTGGAATACACTTTTGTGACGCCAGTTGATCTTTCTACCCCACGCAAGAGCTATGTTATAGCTGCTCGCACAGAGTATCCAGCTGATGCTGCACCCGAAAATGATGAATATAGTGTATCTGTAAGACACATCGCTCCTGCTACTGCTCCCTACTTCATGGGATTTGAGAATGATGAAGATACTTCGGGTATTCAATTCTTTAACCTTAACGAGGATGATGGAAACTGGTCTATCGAAACTGGTATTGGGTGGTGGAATATGGCACGCACCGGTGCTAGCTGCCTAATGTATGATTACAACAAGGTAAACGATGGTGACGACTGGGCTATCCTAGAGGGTATTAATGTTGACCCAGGATATTACTCATTGAAATTCTGGTATGCCAGCATGAACAACCATAGCGAACGTCTTGCCGTTTATTGGGGTACTTCACCAGAACCTAGTGCTATGAAGAACTTGATCGTAAAATACGATCCATTCAACTGCGATTTTTACTCTGAGTCAGCATCTATCGTCAACTTCACAGAAGCACAGACTATTTACATCGGCTTTTACGCCTTTAGCGATAAGGATGAAAACGTAATTATGGTAGATGATGTTTCGTTCACTAAGATCACATCTGAAACCATAGATGTAACGGTATTTGACCTTGAGAATCCTGAGAGCTATGTTAGAGAAGACAATGATAAGAATATTACTTTCAAGACGTCTAATCTAGGTATCGTTGACATCACAGCCAATCTAACTGTAACTGTGGATGATCAAGAGGTATACAACAAGGACGTTGAATTGAAAGCTCAAGAAACTAAAGCTTTCGAGATTGCTGATGCGTTAGTAGATCTTGCTTTTGGTAAACATACTGTTAAAATAGAACTGATCTGCGACAAAGATGCAAATCAAGATAATAATATAATCACAAAAGATTTCATTGTGGTGAACAGTCCAACTATGTACTGGGATTTTGAAACCGGTGAGATGCCTACCGATTTGAAGTTTGTAACAAAAGATGATGGTAGTGTAAATAATAGCGTTTCGGACTTGGTAGATGGAACAGGTTGGGGATTGTTGGAAATTCAACCACATGCGAGATTTGGCAGCTGGATGCTAGGGGTAACCTCTTATCTTGATAATACAGACAAAGCTGACCGCTGGTGCATTCTTCCTAAGATGAAGATTGAGGGCACTAATTCGCACCTTGTATGGAACGCCAACTCTATCGATGAAAGATACCTTGAATCGTATAAGATAATGATTTCTACTACTGACGATGAATTGAGTAGCTTCTCTACTGGTCTAGATGTGATCAATGAACAACCCGATAGCCCTGCTACTCGTGGTATAGACTTGAGCAACTATGCTGGTCAAGAGATCTATCTGGCTTTCCGCCTTGTTTCGCGCGACTGCTTTATCCTTACTCTTGACAACATTGGTCTTTACGGTGTAACACCTTCTGGTGTAAATAAAATCGATGCTAACCAAATTGGGAAAATTAGCATCGAGAATAAGACAATTAACGTAAGCAGTGATGATGTAAAAGCTATTCAGCTATTTGACACAAGCGGTAGCTTGCTTAAAACAACTGAAGGAAGTTCTGTTAATGTAGAGGCTCTTCCTAGTGGTATCTATATCCTGATGGTAAACACTGCGAATGGTATAATCAGAGAAAAAATCAGATTGTAATTGATTAAATAATCCTAGCCTTATAGGCTCTATAAATAGCCCCAAAAGTTTTATCCAACTTTTGGGGCTATTTGATGCATCTAAACGTTGCATGCTGTGACCAATATGCCGCATGGAAAAACACAGTGTGTAACCATAATATTGGGGTGGATGCATTGTTGGATCAAACGGAGCACGCTACTTCTCTACTTTCAAATATCCACAACTACGTCCTGTTACTAGTCGGCACAACACTCCACAGACTTACGCTTCTTCCTCCAATAAATCAGCAGTACTCCAAAGAAAGTCAATAATTCGGAGACAGGGACTGCCAACCATACTCCGGCATCACCGCACAGCAAAGGAAGAACGACAAAGCAGATAATCATAAAGATAAATCCACGAAGCAATGTGATAATAGTGGCATTGCGAATGCGTTCTACACTCTGGAAATAACCAATAGAGATGATATTGACAGCGAAAGGAATAAATCCGACAGCGAACAGTGGGAAACCTTTCGAGGCAATAGCATGTGCCGGCTCGGATGAGCTGATAAACATCGAAACTATGTAGGGACTAAAGCAGACGGTAAGGGTCACAATAGAAGCCCCAATGAGCAAGGCTGTCTTCAAGGCTACACGGAATGTCTGGTTGACACGACTGGTGTAGTTGGCTCCATAATTATA
>CAMTOQ010000095.1 GCA_947074205.1 uncultured Bacteroides sp.
AAGCTCTTATGACTACAGATAAATCGCTTCCTACACACACTGTTTTTAAGCCACAAGACCTCTCTAAATTTGGCAAAGATCACCCGATGCCCATCCTAGTTTGGGGCAATGGTGCCTGCGCCAACTCTCCACACGAGCACCTCAACTTCCTTACCGAGATTGCATCACACGGGTTCTTCGTAGTCGCTATAGGCATTATGCCGGGCGAAGGCGAACAGGTGTACGAGATCACTGGCTCTAAATCTCTGCTCGATGCTATCGATTGGGCCATTGCCCAAAATGCCGACCCTAATAGTATGTACTATCAAAAGCTCGATATCGATAAAATAGCCGCTGCGGGTATGTCGTGCGGTGGTTTGCAGACACTAGATATCTGCCAAGACCCAAGGCTGAAGACGGTGATGATATGCAACAGCGGACTGTTCCAAAATCCCGTTGAGGCCAAATCGGGGATGCCTATGCCCTCAAAGGAGAAACTTCAAGCCATACATACTCCTGTGATCTATATCATAGGTGGCGAAACAGATATAGCCTATCATAACGGTATGGACGACTACAGTAGGATAGGCCACGTACCCGCATTTGTAGCCAATCTAAACGTGGGCCACGGAGGCACTTATGCTCAGCCCAATGGTGGCGAGTTTGGGGTGGTGGCTACTAACTGGCTGTTGTGGCAGCTCCAGGGCGACAAGACTGCCGAGAAGATGTTTGCCGGTGACCCTTGCCTGCTTGCACAAAGAGAAGGCTGGGTAGTCGATAAGAAGCTGATCCCCTAGACCATCCAATACCGGCAGATAGAAGATCCATATCTCTCACTCTTCATAAATAAAGGGTGGCTACTCCTTTCGAAATGCCACCCTTTTGCTCGTTGTACCCTTCTGAGGTGTACACTAAGGTTTTGTATCCTTCTTTTCTTCCTCTCTTCTGTTCGTCAAGTACTCCGCTACCTTGCGAACAATATCAAGAATTACCTTTGTTATTTTTATCCATTTTGCGCTGTTGTGCATATCTTCTCTACTTGTAGTCGAGTTTTGTTTGTGTTGTATTGCTTGGCTGTTACACCTTCTCTTCCATCAACTTCGAAGCCTCGAAGCAAGGGCACTGTTTCAGCCATTCGTGAGGCTCAATGATACCGTTGCCGTTGAGGTCAGGGCTTAGGTCGCGATGGCCCATCACCCAGCTGTCGGGAAACTTATAGAGCAGCAGTTGCACCAGTGCCTGCAAGGCGCGGCGCTGTGCCGTTGTTCGCGTATCCACCGCCTTGCCCATCTCGTCTAGTCCACCCTCGTAGCAGATACCGATGCTGTTGGCGTTAAAGCCCTTGGCATGAGCGCCCATCTTCTCTAGTGGCCGTCCTAGGTACACAGCTCCGCTGCGCCTGATATAGTAGTGATAACCGGTGCCGTTGAATCCCCGCTGTCGGTGCAGCTTGTCAAGTGCCTCGGGGGTAAGGTCACTGCCCGTCCTTGTGGCCGAGCAGTGAATCACTATCAGGTTAATCTTCCTCATCTATAGAACAATATCTATCCGTTCAGATTCTCCTGTTTGTTTAGACTGTTGGGTCTGGAATTGGTTCGCCACCCCCGGCGTTGCCACCAGCATTCTCTTCCACCTCCTGGCGGTCGAAGCGCACACATTTCACGCCGGTCACCAATGCACGTGTAGCCATTGTGCCGTTGCTATTGCGTGTCGAGCTAGGTTGAAAACGCACCGTTAGTTTGGCTTGCGAAGCCGCTACATCTTTAGCATCTTCCACACCTTGGCCGCTAGCTCTCATCACCATGCGGAAGGTGCCCAAGCCATCTAGCGTCACGCTCTCCGATGCATGAAGGTGAGTAGTCATCACCGTGATCAAGTTGTCGATGGCACTCTTCACGTCACCGGTCGATAGAGACGAGTAGGCCGATACCTCTTTGGCGATCTGCGCCATGCTTACATTGGCTGTGCGCACCACGCGAGGATAGAAAAGTTTTTTACCTTGTTTGTTGGGTAGAGACGATTGATAGGGTTCAAAAATTACTGCCATAATACGTTAGTTTTAGTTGTGTTTAATAATACAATTTGTCTGTTTGTTTGTCGCATTGTTGAGCTCATCGACACTGCAAATATAGAGCAGCTATTTTTAGTAGATACCCCTTTTAGCTTCGTTTTTCTTAAACAAATTATTAATCACGTCGGGTAGCTGTGGTTGCCATCTTTTTCAACATCTTTTAATTACCCACTGTCGAACAATGCGCCAGTTTTTGCGTTGTATCATCAAAGATTGTTGTAATTTAAACCTTAACTTTTCTCAATCACCTCGACTATGGTAAAGTGGATAACAGTACTATTGATGCTATTTGGAGTTGTGATGCTGCATCAGCCTGCCAAGGCGCAGCAGGTGGTCAACTCCGACTTCAACGAATGGTATAAAGATGGCAAGGTGTGGTATCCCGACCAAAGTCTAGCCCCCGAATACTACTTCTGGGACAGCGGCAACAAGGGCACCGACTCGTTTGGCACCCACAATCTCACGCAGCCCGAAACTCAGATAGTGGTTAGTGGCAAGGCTGCCAAGCTCACTTCATCTTCAGTATTCGGCATCTTCGCCGCCGCTAGCATCTATACAGGCAAGTTTCTAGGCCGTCATGGCATGGGGGCCGATATCTCCTTTGGTATCCCCTTCACCGCCAAGCCCAAGAGCTTCAATGGATACTACTATTATATACCCGGCACCATCGATCATGCCGACGATGCCCACCAATCCATGAAGGGGCAGACCGATGAATGTACGGTGTATGCCCTTCTCACCGATTGGGCAGAACCATTTGTGGCCAATACCCGCGAAGGCAAGTTTATCAATATCGATACCGATCCCGGCATCATCGCTGTGGCGCAGCTCACCTCGAGCAATACCGATACAGCTTATGTGCCCTTCAACTTAGAGTTTCAGTACCGAAACCAGCGCACACCCACCTATATCGTGATCGTGGCAAGTGCCAGTCGATGGGGCAATTTCTTTACCGGAAGCACCAGCAGTGTGATGTATGTCGATCAGTTCTCGCTAGGTTACTAGCTCATTCATTCCGGGTCGCTTGTACTGATAGCGGTTGCGGAATACTCTATATATAGTCCTCGGGCCGGTTGTGTTTCAGTGTTCACAGTCGGCCTTTCTTTTGTGTGTTTT
>CAMTOQ010000096.1 GCA_947074205.1 uncultured Bacteroides sp.
CTCCCCAAAAAAGAACATTCTTTCAAGCTACAGAACAAGAAGAGTTCGGCACGCTCGATCAGCAGGTGTCACAAGTTAGCGGCACGGTGTTAGTAGCCATTGACGGTGCAAATGCAGACTTCAGCTGGGAACCGGACAACATGACCGAAAAACCGCAATACTTCTTTGTGATCGTAACCCCTACCCAAAGCGATGACGCTAACACCATACACCAGGCTCAAGAACAATGTAGAGGCATAGGCAAACAGATCATTGCAAAAATGATGAATGACTGTCTCAATTTTGATAACGGTCTTGCCACTCTCGATATGAGTAGTTTCCTGATTCGTGGAGCCGGACCTATCGGCGATAATTTCTATGGCGTATTGGTGGGATTCAATCTTCTCAACCCATTTGAGTTTACAATCGACAATACCTATTGGTTATGAGAAAGCCGTTAGAAGAATTTCTGATCAGCGATTGGATAGATGCCATGAACGGCATGACCAAATCACGGTTTAATAAAATGCGACGGCTAGCAGAGCGTGGAGGAATTGATGTACCTGCCATCTGCTATGGTGCAAACTTTCGTCCGCGTGTGACTTTTGTTTTCCCCACTGCATCCGAGATAGACAGGTATGATAGAGTGCAGAATGAACCTCGACTAACTAAGTTCAACAAAGGTGTTGAAGCCTGGGCGGAAAAGGTAAGGGCAGAACTGGCTGTTGCTGCTCCTAGAGCTGCACTGCGTATGCCAAGAAGCCAAACTGCCATGATGCGCGAGAGACTAAGAAAGAATCAAGCTCTATTTGATATAGACAAGGAGATAAGGAAACCTTTGTCTGAGAGTATTACGACAAAGGTTCGTTACGACAAAAAATATAAAGCTGAAGCTACTAACATAGGCTTTAACTTCTCCCGACATGGCATCTATCTGCACTATGGTGCAGGGCGCGGCATGGGTGGCTTTACCGGCTCGAAGTGGACCGACCGCTACGGTAGGTTGCGCACGACCGACCAAAACAGTTTGGGCGAAATGGGTATAGGATCACGTAGCCCTATCGATTGGTTTAACCCTGTGGTAAAGCGCAATGTGAGTGCGTTGGCAGATATAGCTGCTGAATATTGTGCGGATATGACTCTCAATCTTTCAAAACTCTTCTTACCAATATAACACTATGGCTGACGATACTAAAAGAGGTATTAAAGTTTACCTCGACACAACCGATTATTCCAAAGGGGTTGATGACTTGATCAACAAAACCAAAGGCTACACCGCCCAACTTAACGAGCTAGAGGCTGCGGGCAAAGGCAACACCATACAGGCTGAACGGCTTCGTGCTCAAATAGAAAAGAGCAGACAGCAACAAGAAAAATATAACAAGGAGATTGAGGACACTAAACAGGTGTTAGAGAATCTGTCGGGAGTGTCTTATAATAAGTTATTGCAGGTACAAGCAAAGCTGCGTAAGCAGTTGCGTAACGCCATCCCTGACACCAAGGAGCACAGTGCAGCCCTGGAACAGAACCGTCGTGTAACTGAGGCATTGGCACGCGCACAGTCCCAAATGCGAGTTGAGGTGGGCGCACAGAGTTCGATGTGGAATAGGGCTACAGGGTCATTCAACAAATATGCAGCCATAGCCGCGGCAGGAATAGCGGCTATCACGGGTGTTACTTTGAAGCTGAATCAGCTGAGAGAGAAGCGCGATCAGCGTGAAAGTGGTAAAGCTGATCTGCAAGCATTAACAGGATTGAATGTTGATGATATATCTTGGTTGGAACAAGAGGCGGTGAAACTCTCTACTACTATATCGGAGAGTGGTATCCGTATCACTCAATCGGCTACAGAGATATTAGAAGCCTACAAGTTGGTGGGTTCGGCTAAACCAGAACTGTTAGATAATAAAGAGGCGTTAGCTGCCGTGACTGAGCAAACCTTAATCTTAGCATCTGCATCTGGAATGAAACTTACTGATGCGGTAAATGGTGTGACACTTGCACTTAATCAGTATGGAGCGGATGCTAATCAAGCAGCACGCTATACCAATGTTTTGGCTGCCGGTTCTAAGTATGGTGCGGCAGCTGTTGAATCTATCACTCGATCTATTAATAAAAGTGGTGTAGCGGCAGCTAGTGCAGGCGTACCTATTGAACAGTTGGTAGGTTCAATTGAAACCTTGGCAGAAAAAGGATTGAAAGATGAAGTAGCCGGTACGGGTTTAAAGAAATTCTTCCTGACGCTACAGACGGGAGCCGATGAAACTAATCCGGCTATAGTGGGATTGGAAAAGGCATTGGAAAATTTACAGCAAAAACAACTTTCCGCAGCTCAAATCAAAAAGATGTTTGGTGAGGAAGGTTATAACGTTGCTTCAGTACTGATCAATGAAGCCGATAAGGTGAAAAAATATACTGAGGCAGTTACCGATAGTGTTGTGGCTATGGAACAGGCTAACATTAAATCGCAAACCGCTGAAGCCATTCGAGCACAAGCCAAGAACCGACTCAACGAACTGGGTATAGAGTTGATGGATAAACTATCTCCTTCCATTTTAGCAGTAACCAATGGGCTTGTGTCCTGGTCTAACAAGATGGTAACTCTTATAGCCTTTATTGTGGAACATGGGCGTGTCATCGGCGCGCTTGTTACTGCAATCGTGGCTTATAATGTAGCTATTAAAGCATTG
>CAMTOQ010000097.1 GCA_947074205.1 uncultured Bacteroides sp.
ACGGTCAACTTTTCCATAGATTGCACAATTACTATTGGTTATTAATCTACTAACTATTCACAAAGCTACGAAAGTTTAGTAGACTGTTGCAAAAGATTTGTGCAAAAGATGTTAATGGAGTGTTTTTATTCAGTGGGGAGCATTCTTACAGGCACCGTATATTTCATTCGGGTAGGTACCCCTCTCATAGTGCCGGGCTTCCATTTGGGCATATTCTCTACCAGTTTTAAGGCTTCCTGGTCAAGAACAGGATCTACACCACGTGCTACTCTGGCATTACTGATACTACCATCCACCTCTACAACGAACTGGATGATGGTGCGCCCTCTGATTCCATCCTCATTCGCAACGGGCTTATAGTTTATAACCAAATACTCCATCAGGGCCATCTGTCCGCCAGGGTATTCGGGCATTGCTTCTGTAAGTTCACAAATTATCTCTTCCTCATTAGTGTTGATGGTATCTTGCGCATAGCATTGAGTTAATGCGGTACCCATCAAAATGGCGAAGGTTAGAAGATATCGTCTAAAGATTTTCATAGTGGTAGTTTTTAAAGTGAATAGGCCTAATATAGATATTTTTTTTTAAAAGGATCAATCAAAGAGAATGGATAATTATGGTTTGACACTATATTTGTGATGTATATCTTAAAAAGAGAAAGATGAAAAACCTATTCGATATCACCGGCTTATCTACCAACGCCGAGCAGTTTGAGGATCTATTCTCCAACAATAACATTCGTATTGAGCGTATCGTCTCCTTTGGCCATCCTACTCCCGAAGGTGAGTGGTACGACCAAGAAGATACAGAATGGGTATCTTTACTAAAGGGTACATCCACACTGCTATATGCCGATGGCCGCAAGCAAGAGATGGTTGCAGGCGATGCGTTGCTGATTCCTCCTCACGAGAAGCATAGAGTTGAGGCTGTATCGGAGGATGCAGTGTGGCTAGCGGTGTTCTTTTCGTAGTAAAAATTGACCGTTTTTGTGTATTATTTGTTTGGTTTGAATTAATAATAGTTGTTACACATCTGTTTTAAAGCCTTTTAGTAAAATTGCAGTGGGTAGAGATAATCACACGTATCTCTACCGAAGTATTAACCTTAATAATAGTATTAAATGAAAAAACACTCCTTACTTCTCCTATTCTTATTGTTTGCAATAACTCTTTTCGCTCAAACACCCGCTTTCCCAGGGGCCGAAGGGCATGGAAGATATACCGCAGGCGGTCGTGGTGGCAAAGTGTATAGAGTAACCTCTTTAGAGGACACAAATACCCCCGGAACTTTTCGCTATGCGGTAAACCAAAGCGGTACACGTACAATAGTGTTTGATGTGGCGGGAACGATACATCTTACAAGTGAACTGAAAATATCGAGAGGCAATCTTACCATCGCCGGTCAAACAGCACCCGGCCAAGGTATCTGTATTGCCGACTATGCCGTTGTACTTGCAGCCAATGACATCATCATTCGTTTTATGCGTTTTCGCCCCGGCAATAAAAGCGCTATTACGGAAGATAAAGAGCCTGATGGCCTAGGAGGGATGGACAAGAAGAACATCATTATAGACCATTGCTCCGTTAGCTGGTCGGTGGACGAATGTTTGTCTGTCTATGGCTGCGAAAACCTTACTGTGCAGTGGTGTATTGCATCGGAAAGCCTTAGAAACTCAGGTCATAGTAAAGGTTCACATGGGTATGGGGGAAACTGGGGCGGTGCTAAGGCTTCGTACCACCACAACTTATTAGCTCATCATGAAAGTAGAACTCCACGCCTTGGCCCTCGTCCCGGAACTCAAGAAAAAGAGTATATGGACCTCCGCAACAATGTGATGTATAACTGGGCAGGAGAGGGATGTTATGGTGGAGAAGGTATGAAGGTCAATATCGTGAACAACTATTATAAACCCGGACCTGCTACTCCTGATAAGGCAGTTAAATATCGCATCGCAAAGATTGGTATTCGTACTACTAGCTACGTAACGAGCAACACAGCATTTAAACCAATGGAGCATGTGTGGGGTAAGTATTATGTAGATGGAAACGTGATTGAGGGTAATGATGAAGTGACAAAGGACAACTGGACTAAAGGTATTTATGAGCAGATTTCAAACAGCCAATGCGATGGTCTCTTCACTGCTGTTACTAAAGATACCATTCGCCTAGACTCACCATTGGACATAGATGTTATCACCACGCATACTGCTGCACAGGCTTTTGAACAGGTGTTGCTTTATGCCGGCTGCTCGCTTAGCAGAGATATTCTTGATGAACGTATTGTGGAAGAAACTAGAAGTGGCTTGGCTACCTACATAGGGAGTGTGTCGTCGGATGCCTCTAAATACCCTGGTTTGATTGATGTGCAAGAAGATGTAATGCTCGAAGGTGCCACAAGCCCTTGGCCTACATTAAGTGCCGGAGAGGTAGATGAAGCTGCACGTGTTGATACAGATGGCGATGGAATGCCGGATATTTGGGAGACAGCACACAACCTTAACCCTAACGATGCTACTGATGGTAAAGCGGTGACACTAAGCGATGAGGGTTA